>CAKZRW010000021.1 GCA_937148845.1 uncultured Actinomycetes bacterium
CTCGGGGAGCCGCCCGAAACGGTCCACCAGCTCCTCGCGCAGGTCGGTGAACTCTTCCAGTGAGCTTGCGGAAGCCACCCGGCGGTGAAGATCGACCCTTGCCGCCTCATAGGGGATGAACGAAGCCGGTACGTAGGCGTCGATGCCCACCTCCACCCGCACCATCTTCTCCGCCGCCGGCGGCTCACCCCGCAAGGCCGCCGTCGCTTCTTCTAACATCGCCAGATACATCTCGAAGCCGACCGCTGCGATGTGACCGGACTGCTCCTCACCGAGCAGCTCCCCCGCCCCCCTGATCTCCAGGTCGCGCAGAGCGATCTTGAAGCCCGAACCCAGCTCGGTGTAGTCGGCCAGGGTGGACAGCCGGGCCACTGCCTCCTCGGTGAGTACCGCCTCATCGGGATGGAAAAGGAAGGCATGCGCCACCCGGTCCGAGCGGCCGATGCGTCCTCGTATCTGGTAGAGCTGGGCCAAGCCCAGCAAATCAGCTCGTTCCACGATGAGGGTGTTGGCGTTGGGGATGTCGAGGCCGCTTTCGATGATGGTCGTGGTGACAAGGACGTCCACCTCCCCACGCAGGAACTCGAGCATGACCCGCTCCAGGTCCTGCTCCGGCATCTGCCCGTGAGCTACAGCGAAGCGCACGTGCGGCATGAGATTCCGCAACCGCTCCGCCGCCTTGTCAATGGTCTCCACCCGGTTGTGGAGGTAGTACACCTGACCGCCCCGATCGATCTCCCGCTGGATGGCCCGCACCACCATGCCCTCGTCATACAGACCCACGTAGGTCTGGATGGGGTGCCGGTCGCGCGGGGGCGTCTCAATGACACTTATGTCCCGGACCCCCGAGAGCGACATCTGCAGGGTACGCGGGATCGGGGTGGCGGTCAGAGTGAGCACGTCCACCCGCAGCTTGAGCCTGCGCAGTGCTTCTTTCTGCGACACGCCAAAACGCTGTTCCTCATCCACAATGACCAGGCCTAAGTCTTTCGGCTTGACATCCTCTGAAAGCAGGCGATGGGTGCCGATCAGTATGTCCACCTGGCCCGCGGCGAACTCCTTGAGGATCTTGCGTTGCTCCCGGGGGGAACGAAAACGAGAGATCATCTCCACTTTGACCGGGAAGTCGGCGAACCGTTCCCGGAATGTGCCATAGTGCTGCTGGGCCAGGATGGTGGTGGGCACCAGCATCATCACCTGTTTGCCGTCCATGACCGCCTTGAAGGCCGCCCGAAGTGCCACCTCGGTCTTGCCGTAACCTACGTCCCCGCATATGAGGCGGTCCATGGGTCGGGGCGATTCCATGTCATCCTTGACCGCTTCAATGGCCCGCAGCTGATCGTCGGTCTCCTCGTAGGGAAAGGCCTTCTCAAAGCGGAACTGCCATTCCCCGTCTTCCGAGAACCGGTACCCCTGGACTGCCTGGCGCATCGCGTAAAGCTGAAGGAGTTCTCCAGCCACTTCGCGGGCCGCCCGGCGAGCCCGGCTCTTGATGAGTTCCCAAGCCCGGCCACCAAGCTTGGAGAGAGTGGGCGGTGTTCCCCCTGCCCCCACATAACGCATGACTTTGCTTATCTGGTCGTGGGGGACGTAGAGTCGGTCCTTGTCCCGGAAGGCCAGGTCGAGATAGTCACGGGTGACTCCAGCCACCGTCCGCGTGGAGATGCCCTCGAAACGGCCGATCCCATGGTCCTCGTGCACCACGTAGTCGCCCTTGCGCAGATCGCGAAAACTGGAAATAGCTACCCCCGCCGCCGGACGGCGCACCTCCCGCTTTCTGCGAGGGAACACCAGCGCCTCCGTGAGAAGGGCTAGCTTGAGGTCGGGAAGGAGGAAATGCCGGCGCAGCCCCAAGGGTAGGTAGGAGACTCCCGGGGAACGGTCGATGCTCTCCGGACTGGTGACCTCCCCGGAGACCCGGCGGAGGATGTACACGGCCCGCTCCGCCTCCGCCCGGTGTTCAAACGCGATCACCACCCGGTAGCCATCTCTCACCAGTCTGACCATGGCCTCTTCGGCCTCGGGCAGGCTCGCTACTGGAAGCTCGCCACTGGTCGCGCGTAACCAGGTACCGTCAGACTCGACTACCGATGCCGGGGCGGAATCCGCATGAGCCGCGGCGGCCAGCGGCCTCGTCTCCGGCTTTTCAGACCCCCCTAGGTCCCGGACAACCGGGCCAGGGGTGTCGATGGAGAGAACGGCGAAGCGGCTCAGTTCTTCCTCGACCTCCGCCCAGGTGAGATAGCACCTACCCGCTTGCGGCAAGGTGGACCTCCCAGCCGCGGACTGTGGTCCTCCGCCCGCCCCGGCCTCGGCAGGCAGAACCGAGCCTCCACCAGCCGCAGCGCCGGGTCGCCTTGTCCGCTCCTCCGGCGCGGGGCCCACGCCCAACGAGGCGGAGAAGACGGACTTTCCCCACACATCGAGCAGGTCGTTGGCGAAAGCCTGGACCCGCGCTGCCGCCCGGGCCCTATCCAGACGGATGATCCGAGAACCCTCCGGCAACAGCGATAGGAGCCCGACTGTGCTCCCTCCGCTTGGCTCTGCCGCAGAAAACACGCGGACAGATTCCAGCGCGTTGAGCGAGCGCTGGGTGAACACCGAGAAGCTACGCAGACTTTCGATCTCGTCGCCCCAGAACTCGATCCGCACCGGATAGCGCTCTGTGGCCGGGAATACATCCACGATCCCTCCGCGGACTGAGAACTCCCCGGCATCTTCCACCTGATCGACCCGGCTATAACCCAGAGCGGCCAGACGTCGCACCAACTGCTCCCAGTCCTGCTCCGCTCCCACCCTTAGCTCCAGCGAGCTCTCTTGACCGTCGGCGGGAGCCACCATCACCCCCTCCAGCAAAGTGGCTGCCTCCACGATCACGACCGACCGCCCCTTCCCCGCGGTGATGGCTTCCACCGCCCGTGCCCGCCGACTGGCTACCCGAGGCTTGACCTCGCCCTCCGACCCGTACCACACGCCGCGAGGTGGCAGATAGCAAATCGTGTGCCCGGGGCAGTAAAGACTCAGCTCGTGTTCCAGTTCAAGAGCGGCCTCCTGCTGCGGAGCCACCACCAGGACCACCCCATCACGCCAGGGTCGCTCCTCTACTAAGGCGGCCACGAGGTAGACGTGCGCAAAAGAAGGCACCACCAACTGCTGCCCAGGCCCCATTTCGGCCTCGACCAGCTGAGCAAAGGGGGGGTAGTCCCGCAAGAAATCGGTCAGCCGAGCCATCGTGACTCAACCCTCGGTTTCTGAGGTGCTTCCCGACGTTCGCTCCGCCAACCACTCGTCGGCTAAGTCTGCGGCGCGGTGGATCAGGGCGAGCACTTCCTCTCGGGGCTCATCGAAGGGAGCCAACACGTGATCGACAAGCGGCCGACCGGGGTCGGCCGGTCTTCCCACCCCTACCCGGAGTCGCCAGAAATCCCGCGAACCGAGCCACTTCTCCAGGCTGCGGAGGCCATTGTGTCCGCCCAGCCCTTGGCCTTCTTTGAGTCTTACCTCGCCAAAAGGCAACTCGACCTCGTCGTGGATCACCAACACGTCGTTCACCGGGATCTTGTACCAGCGGGCAGCCTCAGCGACGGCCTGGCCCGAATTATTCATGTAGGTAGTGGGAAGAAGGAGGACCACTTTGGCGCCCGCCATCCGCCCCTCTGCAGCAAGCCCATGAAAACGCGCCCGCAGCGGCGGCAAACCATGCCGCAGCCTCAGCTCCTCACCAACCATGAAGCCCACGTTGTGGCGATGGAACTGATACTCCGGCCCAGGATTGCCCAAGGCCACGACCAGGTAAGTGCGAGCGTTATCCACTCCTCGCAGGAGCTACTCCTCGCTCCCGCTCTCACGCACGACTTCGGGCTCGACCGCCTCCTCGGCGACTGCCACCGGCCTCTCCACCCTAGGCGGAATGAGGGTGACCACTATCGTCTCAGGATCGTCCAAGATCGTCACCCCAGGGGGGGCTGCCAGCGCAGCCACCGTAAGGTGCTGGCCTATCCTGAGAGCGCTGACATCGAGGGGAATCACCTCGGGCACCTCCGCCGGCAGTGCCCGCACCATGACCTCGCGGTGCTCCCAGTCGATCACCCCGCCTTCACGCACCCCCACCGGAGTTCCCACCAGCTCGATGGGCACCGGGGCTTCGATCTCGTGGGCAAGGTCGACCACTTGTAGGTCGACGTTCAGGGGTTGATGTTTGATCGGGTGAAGCTGTATCTCCTTGATGACCGCGTAGGTCGGTGCCGGTCGCTTCGCCTTGCCGCGTTTGGCCTGCGCACCCAGATCCAGCTCCAGCACGACGTTGTGCCCATGGCCGAGGACCTGGCGTAGGTCATCAAGGGCCACAGAGATGCTCTTCGGCTCTCTGCCCTTCCCGTAGAGGACACCCGGCACACGACCCGCGGCTCGTAACCGTCGGGACGGGCCATCCCCGGTAAGTTCGCGCTCTTCTACCGACAGTCTCACCGTTTCCATGGGCCCCTCCTTGAGCCTCCGCTCCTCGGCTTCGGCTCTTGGTACAACTCAGAACAACTGGTTGTCCCCTTGGAAGAGTTCACTCACCGACTCGTCGGTGAACACGCTCTTGATGGTATCGGCCAGGATACCAGCGGCGGATAGTACCACGATCTTGTCTCTGGGGACCCCTGACCGCAGCGGGATGGTATCGGTCACCACCACTTCTTTCAAGGGAGAGACAGCGATACGCTCGTACGCCGGGTCGGACAGCACCGGATGAGTAGCCGCCGCGTAGACCTCTTTGGCCCCTTGCTCGATGAGCGCCTGCGCCCCGTTGACCAGAGTCCCAGCTGTGTCGATGATGTCGTCGACGATTATGGCCGTCTTGCCCTTGACCTCGCCGATCACATGCATAACCCGGGAGACGTTGTGCTCTGGACGCAGTTTGGAGAGCACCGCCACCGAACACTCCAGGCGGTCCGCGAGTCGCTTGGCGGTCTTCAGACCCCCCGCATCCGGAGATACCACCACGCTGTCGCCCAGACCTTTGAGTTTGAAGTAGTCAGAGATCATGGTGAGAGCGGTCATGTGGTCCACAGGCACACTGAAGAAGCCCTGAAGCTGTCCGGCGTGAAGATCCATGGTGATGACCCGGTCGGCTCCTGCCGCCTGGATGATGTCGGCCACCAGCCGGGCCGTAATAGGCTCCCGCGGCCGGCTCTTCTTGTCCTGACGGGAGTAGCCCATCCAGGGCACCACCGCCGTGACTCTATGAGCCGAAGCCAGGCGCGCGGCCTGGATCATGATGAGGAGCTCGACCAGGTTCTCGTTGACCGGTCGACAGGTAGGTTGGATGATGAAGACATCAGCCCCCCGGATGCTCTGCAGGTACTTGACATAGATCTCGCCGTCGGCGAAGGTCTTGATCTCAACCTGACCCAGCTCGATCCCCAGCTTCTGTGCCACCTTGGCGCTGAGTTCCGGGTTGCCCCGCCCCGAAAACACCATCAGCGACCGCTCCGGGGTGATCCGCGCGCAATGACGCGGCTCCCAGTCACCCATCCTCGACCCCTCCTCTTGGTTCGACGACTTCATAGTCCTAAGGTACCACCGGCAGCGGATGCATGTGGTCCGCGAACCGCTTCCAGCTTCATGAGCGCAGCGTTCCCGCCTCGGCGCGGGCGGCCTCGGGACAGGCGGCATCAGGGCCGGCGACATCCGGGCCGGCGTCGTTACGAGCGGCCCACAACCTCTCCGCCACGGCGAGCTCTTCCGGGGAGTTGACTCCGCGGAGTTCGTCCGGGTCAGCCGCCTGGTAGGCGGCGACCTTGTGACCGCGTTCACACAGCAAAGTAATGACATCGGTGAGATAGACCTCACCTTGCTTGTTACCAGTCCCCACCGTGCGCAGCAGTTCCAGGGCCAGGGGAGCAGTGAGCACGTAGACGCCGCTGTTCACCTCTCGCACCGCCCGCTCCCGCGGCCCGGCGTCCCGATGTTCCACGACGGCCAAGACGGAACCATCATCCGCCCTCAGCACCCGACCATACCCGGTAGGGTCGGCCAGCTCCGTGGTGAGAAGCGTGGCCTCGGCCTCCGCCCGCCGATGCGCTTCAACCAGAGCGAGCAGGGTCTCGCCCCTGATGAGCGGGGTATCTCCGCACAGGACAAGAAAAGGACCCGGCAAGATATGGGGAGCGGCACACAAGAGAGCATGGCCCGTACCCAGCTGCCGCTCCTGAAGGGCGACTTGCACCCCGAGGGGAAGGAGGGGCTCCACCTGCTCGTGGCCATGACCCAGCACCACCACCACCCGTTCAGCCGCTACCGCCCGGGCAGCCTGCAATACGTGTAGAAGCATAGGAGTACCACCCACGGGGTGGATAACCTTAGGTAGGGCCGAGCGCATGCGTTTGCCCTGTCCTGCAGCCAAGACCACCACGGTCTTGATGTAAGAGATGGAGTCCAGTCTCTACCCCGAGTAGATCGTTGAACAAGAAGAAAAGGCTGGGGCGGCAGGATTCGAACCTACGAATCACGGGACCAAAACCCGTTGCCTTACCACTTGGCCACGCCCCAGCACTACGACGCGCGGGGTCCGCCCGCTGACGCCGGAAGTATAGGCCAGTCCCTGCAGCCCTTCAAGAAGCCTCCGCCTGCCCGACCACGAGCACCCGGTCAGCAGCCAGTCCTCTCCGATAAACGAGCGACCGCGCCACCCTCGTCGCCTCTTCTTCATCTGCGCAAAGTCCCAACAGAGTAGGACCTGAGCCAGTCATCACCGCCCCTCGAACCCCGGCCTCGACCAGCAGTGTCTTGGTACGCGCCAGTTCCGGCAGAAGTCGGAAGCTCACCGCTTCCAGGTCATTCACGAGTAACGGGGGCATATTGTCCAGCGCAGCCACGCGCCTCCAAGCCGCCTCAGCACGTCCCCTGCGCACGGAGAAAGCGGCCACCGGCGCTCGACTCTGCTTCTCCACCGACTGGGACCCCTCGCTCGCCGCTGCCAGCGTATTCTCCTCCACCCCCCTCATCCGGTCCAACGTACGGTAGACCTCGACCGTCGACAACTGGTGGTTGGACAGCACCAGAATCAATGCCAGTGATGGTAGCGCAACCGGCTCCAGCAGATCTCCGATGCCGCGGCCAAAGGCAGGCCGGGGGTCCAGGAAGAAAGGTACGTCAGCCCCCAGCCGTCGCGCGAGCAGCCGCAGAGCCCCCTCGTCCACCACCGGTCCCCCACTTGCTTCCAGAACCTGTGCCCCTATTCGCAAGGCCGCAGCGGCGTCCGTGCTTCCTCCCCCCATGCCTGCGCTCATGGGGATACGCTTGTCGATGCTCACCCGGCCCGAGAAGCACCACCCGGTGATCTGTTCCAACATCCGCAACGCCCGCGCCACCAGATTGGCTTCGCCCTCCACCGCGTGGCACCTCACCTGTAGCTCCCCCTGGCGGGGAGCTGACTCCTGAGCAACTAGGTCGAAATCAAGACGATCGTAGAGCGCTACTGGTACGAAGACGGTAAAAACCTCATGGTAGCCGGAGGCATCCGCCGGGCCCACGAGCAAGCAGAGGTTCACCTTGGCAGGGGCAAGGAAGGAGAACTTCATGGAGATGTCCGCTGGCTTAGGTGACAAGAGTGGGAACGAGTGACCATGCGACGACGAGTGACCATGCGACGACTGGCCGCGCGCCGACGACCGATCCCGGAAGGACGACCGACCACCGGGAAACAAGCGCCGTTCCGGAGACAAGCTTCTGTGTAGTCTTCGGATTGAGCGGGAACCTTATCGCTCCGAGAGTGCATCGAAAGCAAAACCTCCCTGCCCGTCTGACTGACAGCAACAGTATCGCAGGTATTGGCATCAGGGGGCAGCTGCGCGGAGTACTATAGTCGACGAAGGCCGCACCCAAGGAGGGGAGAGCATGGCCCTGGCTCGGAGAACGCGTCAGATGCCCCATAGACGAGGCTGGAGGAGCCTGACCCTCTGGGTGGTGTTGGGACTAGTAGTCCTTGCGCTGGCGGTCGGCGGTGGTTCCTATCTCTGGTTCCGCAGCCAGGTGGGGGCTTCCAACGCTCGTCTGGACCCCGAGATACTTGAGGCTCTCAAGGAGAAGCCTTCAACCAGTCTGACCACTCAGCGCCCCCCTACCACCCGCCCCACCACTCCCTCGACGACCTCTCCGGGCTCTGTCATCACCAACCCGACCTCGACCACCGGCTCCACCACGACCGAACCGCCGGTATCGCCTCCTAGCGGCATGAACATCGTATTGCTGGGAGCCGACAAGCGGGTGTCGGGCAGCTCCGAGGTCACCGAAGGCAGGTCGGATGTCATCATCCTCGTCCACGTGGACCCGGAACAGGGCTATCTCTCCATGCTATCGGTGCCCCGCGACATGCGAGCCCAGGTCCCCGGTTACGGCTACCACAAGATCAACGCGGCCTACGCCTATGGCGGCGGTGCCCTCGTGATCCGGACCATCCAGTCGGTGCTGGGAGTGGATCTCGACCATTACATCGGGATCGACCTAGAGGCCTTCAAGGCCATCACCAACAAGCTGGGCGGGGTGTACATCGATGTGGACCGGCCCTACAACGACGGCAAGATAGACTTCCAGCCTGGCTACCAGCTCCTCGACGGACTGAACGCCTTGCGCTATGTCCGCACCCGGCACGACCAGAACATAGATTTCGGACGGAACCAGCGACAGCAGCAATTCCTTTCCGCTGCGAGGGAGCAGGTGATGCGCTGGAACCTGCCCCTCAAGCTGCCCGGCCTCATAAACACCCTGTTCGACTACGTCGATACCGACCTGAGTACCAACGAGATACTCAAACTGGCTTATTGGGTGCTGCGACTCGACAGCAGCCGTATCAAGACCGGGGCCATCACCGGAGCCACCGGCGATATCAACGGTTCGTTCTATGTCCTACCCACCGAGGAGCAGTTGGCCAACGCCGTGATGGATTTCTTGTCGCCTCCGGATGAGCTCGCCCTGCAGGCCGCGGCCGGCGGCGGCGGCCGGCCGCGGCCTGCCACTGCATCTGCCGTCAGCTTGCGAGGTATCACAGTTGACGTCTTGAACAGCTCAGGCCGGGTGGGAGAGGCCGCTCTCCCGGCGGTGTGGCTGCTCCGGCAGGGGGCCAGCCTGGGTGAGGTCCGAGAGAGCAGGGAACGACCCGTCACCAACGCGACCGTAAGCTATCCGCCCGGACAGGAACAGGCGGCCAGACTGGTAGCCCAGGCTTTAGGCATCGCCGATATGAGGACGAGTGAATACGCCCTGCGGGTCACCGTCACCATCGGCCGAGCTTACGCCTTCCCCGGCCGCACGCTGCTTGACTTCCCAGCCGGGACTCCGACAGACCTGGCTGCCTGGCAAGCCCTGGCAGCCAAGGTAGACTTCCCCGTGCTGGCTCCCACCTACATCCCGCCTACCTGCCGCTACGCGTTCCAGCGTAGTTATCAGATCACCATCGACAAGAAGAAGACCGCGCCCGCCTACCGAGTCGGCTACCGCTACCTAAGCGAAGACAAGTATCTGGGCGTGAGCGGGACCACCTGGCTGGAGGCCCCCCTGGCCAGCCCGGGGACCGAAGTGGAGGTGGGCGACCTGACCTACACCGTAGTGGGCACAGCCGCGAAGACCGAGCGGGTGTGGTGGGTCAAGGACGGCGTGCTCTATTGGGTGACTAACACGCTCTTCCATGAGCTGAGTCGCGAGCAGATGCTCACGGCAGCCATCTCGGCCACTGAGGTACGTTGAGCGACCCGCCCGTCGCCCTCAGCAGCATTGTCCGTACTTTCGCGCTTATGCGCCCTTGCCCTGGGATTGTGCCGGAGTGAGCAAGCCACGCTTGGCGAGAGCTATGGCCAGAGCAGCAAGCCCGAGAGGGTCCACCTGCTCCGCGCGCAGTCCCGGGCCCAGTCCCACCGACTCAAGGACCTCTTCCACTACTGCTCGCGGCAGTCCCAGGCCCGAAGCCAAAGCATTAGCCACGATCTTGCGACGCTGTCCAAAGGCAGCCTGCAGGACTGCTCTCAGGAACCGGGGAGGGATGCTCGGCGTATCCTGCTGGGGTTTTCGTTCAAGCATGACGAGACTACTGTCGACGTGCGGCCGCGGGTAGAAGATGGCGCGGGAAAGCGGCCGGGTGTCGATCACCCGGGTGTAGAGCTGGACCCAGACTGACAACTGCCCGTAGACCTTGCTGCCAGCCATAGCGGCCATCCGCTCGGCCACTTCGCGCTGAACCATGAGGCAGTAACGACGGATACTAGGCAGACGTTCCAGCGCCTCGACGACGAACGCCCCGGCTACCTGATAGGGTAGGTTGCTGACGCACAAGCTCGGAGCAGGATGTAGCCTCTCCAGCGAAGCTTGTAGCACGTCCTCGAAGTGGAGACTGACTCGAGCTCCCTCCCCCAGAGTGGCTCGCAGGGCAGGCTCCAAGGCCCGGTCCACCTCAAAGGCATGTACGTGCGCCACCTCTCGGGCCAACGCCGCCGTAAGGACCCCCAGCCCCGCCCCCACCTCCAAGACGACATCCTCCCGACCGCATCTAGCCATGTCGAGGATGACAGCAATGATGTTGTCATCGACGAGGAAGTGCTGGCCCAACTCGCGCTTGGGCCTTACTCCGAACTCAGCCAGGCGAGCAAGCGACACCTGGCGTGGCAACCGACTTCCGCCTGCCCTCCTCTGGGGACGTTCGTTCACGTTCCGGACTCCAGGGCCACAGTCAGCCTGGGGAAGGCCCGCAATACGTTGGCCTCCACTTGCCCGGCCAGTTCCTCGACCGAAAGTCCGCGCAGCCTGGCCATGAACTCGTATACATGGGGCACCAAGGCGGGGGAGTTGGGCCGCCCGCGCCAAGGCGCGGGCGCCAGCCAGGGCGCGTCGGTCTCCAGCAAGAGCAACTCCAGCGGCACCCGGCGAGCGGCTGCCTGCAGAGCGATAGCGTTCTTATAGGTGAGGTTCCCGGCGAAACTCACGTAATAGCCCCGCTCTACCACCTCGTCCAGACGGTCGGGAAGAGGAAAACAATGGAGCACCACGGTGAGACCTGCCGCCGCCTCCGCGAGTACCTCCAAGGTTCTTTCTGCCGCATCCCGGGTGTGGACCACCACGGGCAAGCCCAGACGACGAGCAAGGTCGAGCTGATAACGAAAAGCCTCCTCTTGGACCGCATGCGGCCAGTGGTCATGATAGAAATCAAAGCCGGTCTCCCCTATGGCCACGACTCGCAGAGCCATGGCAAGCAGCTCCAACCCCGTCCTACTCTCTGGCGTAAGGTGGCCGGCCTCGTGCGGATGAAAACCCACAGTGGCAAATACTTCCGGGTAGAGTCCCGCCAAGGCTAGGGAGTACTTGGACCTTTCGAGATCGGTGCCCGACTGGATGATGATCCCTACCCCAGCCGCCCGAGCCCGCTCGAGGAGCTGGTCGGGTTCCTCGCGACAGTAGTCGAGATGGGTGTGGCAATCGATGAACACGCGAGCCCCTAGACGAGCGCAGCCGCGGTCCGCAAGACGTCCTTACTCCTGGATGCGGGGGAAGAGAGGCTTGCCGTTCGCCACCCGCAGCCCCTCAGGGAGTAGTCCCCAGCGCGCCTCTTGCCAAGACGGGACGTCGCCCTCTCTGCCCCTAGGCTCCGCAGCCCGGGGCATGCCAGTCGACTCACCAGCGGCTTGCGCGGTCTCCTGCTCCGAACCGGTACTTCTATCCAGTCCCAGCCGCTTCCGCAAGACCAAAGCCGTCTGCGGCACGAAGGGATAAAGCAACACCGAGAGAAGACGCAGACCCTCCACCAGGTCCCAAAGCGTGGCATCGAGAGCCCGCGGAGCCTCCTTGGCTTGTTTCCAAGGGGCTTGCTCTTCCACGTACCGGTTGAGACGCCGCACGAATCCCCAGACCGTCTCCAGGGCGCCGCTCAAGTCCATGTCTTCGAGTTGTTCTTGAGCGCGCACAGCTGTCTGGTCGGCCTCGGGCGCCAGCGGCGAGTCCATCCCCCCCGCCGACCGGCCGGCAGGCACGATGCCCTCGCGATACCTTTCGACCATGGCCAGCGTGCGTGACACCAGATTGCCCAGCTCGTTGGCCAACTCGCTGTTGTAACGAGCCTTGAAGCCCTCCTCGCTCACCACCCCATCCTGGCCGAAGCTCACCTCCCGCAGACAGTAGAACCGGAAGGGGTCGGCCCCGTAGCGCTCGATCAGGGGGAAGGGATCCATGACGTTCCCCCGCGTCTTGGACATCTTCTCACCACCCAGCTTGAGGTAGCCGTGGATGAAAAGATGCTCGGGCAGCGCGTACCCGGCAGACATGAGCAGGGCCGGCCAGATGACCCCGTGGAACTTGAGGATGTCCTGGGCCATGAGATGGTAGGTAGCCGGCCAGAAGCGGTGCACCAGGTCCTCGCCCGGGGCGTAGTGCAAGGCACTCAGGTAGTTGATCAAGGCATCCACCCAGACGTAGATCACCTGGCTCGCATCCCAAGGGACAGCTATCCCCCATTTGAGTGTGGCCCGTGAGATCGAGATGTCCTCTAGACCTTGTTCGATGAAGGAAAGAGCCTCGTTGTACCGGTGTCGCGGCCGCACAAAATCAGGATGGCGGCGGTAGTGGGCAAGCAGCCGCTCCTCGTAGGCCGAAAGACGGAAGAAATAGTTCTCTTCTTCCATGTGGACAGGAGCCGTCCCGTGGTCGGGGCAAAGACCGTCCACCAAGTTCTCCTCGGTGTAGTACGCCTCGCAGGCGGGACAGTAGAGACCTGAATAGGAGCTCTTGTAGACGTCGCCGGAGTCATAGCAGCGCTGGACGAAGGACTGCACGAACTGCTCGTGCTCCGGGTCGGTGGTGCGGATGAAGAAGTCGTTGCTGGCCCCGACTTTGGCAGCGACTTCCTTGAATTTCTCGACCACCTCGTCCACGTGTTCCTTGGGCGACAGGCCCCGGGCTACCGCCGCCTGTTCGACCTTGGTGCCATGCTCGTCGGTTCCGGTAAGGAAAAACACGTCATCGCCCAGCTGACGATGGAAGCGAGCCGCGACATCGGCCGCAGCCGTGGTGTAAGCGTGCCCGATATGTGGCACATCGTTGACGTAGTAGATGGGAGTGGTGATGTAGAAGCGGCCCATAGCCCGGCTATTCTAACAGACAGGCCCTCACGCCCAACCCTAGAGACGAGGTCTTGACCTTGACTTGGCCCCCGGGCACACCCCGCGGCCGACGTCACTCCCCAGGTGCCGGTTTGACCGTGAAGCCGTGTTCAGCTAGTACAGCGAGCACGTCGGCCAGCTCTTTACCCTGCTTCTTGCAGCCTTCGGGTAGCGTCGTGACCCGGCCCAAGGTATTGCGGGTGACCGGGTTGGCCACCCCTACAAACCCCAGCTCCTTAAGGACCGGGATCAGCTCGGGGTAGGTCTCGGTGAGTTCGTAAAGAGTCGCCTTGAGGTCAATCTCCTTCATCGACCAGCCTCTTCTCCCCCTCGAGGGTCTTGATTCGCGTGATGTCTTGGGTGACCTCCAACGTGCCCAGGTAGTCTCCCCTGCTATCGCGGACAGCGAAGTAGCGGATGTGGACCATCTTTCCCTGCACCTGGATCCAGAATTCATAGGAGTCTCTCTCGCCCTTGCGGAAGGAGTCCAGTATGCCCTGCACGATGTCCAGGCTTTGCGGCGGGTGACAGTTCTGCACCTTTCTGCCTATGACCGCGCGGGGACGAGCAAAGATCCGATCCCGCCCTTCGGTGAAGTAGCGGACAGTGTCGTCAGCGCCGACGAAGGTGAGGTCGAAGGGTAAAGTGTCAAGGAGAGCCCGCAGCTCCTCGAGCCGCAGACTGCCCGAAGGCAGCCGGATGGTCCCCTCTGCGAAGGTGGTGACCTCCAACTCGGCCTGGAACTGTCTGACCAAGACGTCGGCTTCTTCGGGTACTGGTATGAACACGTAACCGATTTCGGGACTCTGCTTGAGGATGTCCACCCACTCCGCCGAGTCCAGCTTCTCCAGTGAGGTGGGGAAAAGGATGTTCTCTTCCTTGAAGACCATCCCTTCCACCTCATCGAGCAGCGGAGTAAGTAGCCGCTCCACGTACTCCGCAGCCGAGGATTTATCGTTTACCGCTTCCAACCCGGCAACAGCCTTTTTCAGTAAGTCGCGGATCTCGTTGTCCTTGCCCCACATCACCTTGGACGGTCCCATGAAACCGTGCTTCTCCAGATAGGGGAAAAGAAGCTGTTCCTTGCGCTCGTAGTGCACAGTCACACCCCTCAGGTGGGAAAGACCATCCGCCAGGGCGTTCTTGGCGGCAAGAAGCTCCTCGAAGTCCGCAGCCAGGGCAGCCCTCTGTCCGTCTTCCCGCAAGGCAGCGGTGAGTTTGGTGATCTCCGCGTTCTCGGCTTTGAAAAGAGACACCGGATGCGCTGGCGACGTTACTTCGAGCCCCACTTTCTCCAGAGCTGATTGGAAGAGCAGGGCGTGGACGTTGCAGAACTGCTTGATCTCATCGACCGACATCCCTTCAGCCAAGAGGCTCTGCTCCATCTCCGCTATCTCGGTAGCAGTGACCTCGCCGATCTCGCGCTCGAACCGCTCTTTGGCCTGCTCGATGGAAAGACCCTGGTGCAGACCAATAATTATGTCCTTCATGATGGCGGTCTTGGTCTTGTGGCCAGACGGTTCACTCATGTCTCACTCCCTGGTGACTGCCCCCGCGCGTCTCGCTATGCTGCTTGTTTCGCGAAGGTCTGCCCTTGCCACTATCCTTGTGCACTCTCTTTGCCGCCAACGCTTGTTCGTAAACCTGCCGAGTGGGCAACCCCGTCAACCGGCTAACCAGTCCTGCCGCCCGCTTGGTCCCCAGACCCGCCCTGAGCAGCTCATCCAAGACCTCTACCAGCCGACTTCTATCCGGAATCCCGCTCGTCCCCGAGCCTACCGTGCCGGCCCGGGGGGATGCCTCCAGGACCAAGACTATCTCCCCTCGCACCGGATCCGCCAGCCGCTCCAGCACTGCTGCCGCAGTACCCCGTAACACCTCTTCGTGGACCTTGGTGAGCTCACGGCATACGGCGAGCTGCCGTTCGGGCCACTTGTCCGCGATGAGGGAGAGCGTGCTCCGCAGGCGCCGGGGCGATTCGAAGGCCAGCACAGCAGCCCCCGTGCCGTCGAAGGCCGCGAGCTGCTCTTTGAGCGCGTTCGCGTGCCGAGCCAGGAAACCCACGAAGGCGAACTGCGCGGCCGGGATGCCCGCCAAGGCGAGCGCCGCGGTCACCGCCGAGGCTCCCGGCAAGACAGTGACAGGCAGACCCTCGTCCACGCAGGCCCGCACCAAGAGAAGCCCGGGGTCGGAGAGGGTGGGAGTGCCGGCGTCACTCACCAAGGCCACCTGCTTACCTTTGCGTAGCAGGGGCAATAGGAGACGAACCCGCTCTTCCTCGTTGTGTCCATGCAGGCTCAACGTGGGCGTAGTGAGGCCATGACGACGCAAGAGGATGGCGGTGTGACGGGTATCCTCGCAGGCGATCAAGTCCACCTCTTGCAGCACGCGAAGCACGCGCAGTGTGACGTCTTCCAGATTGCCTATAGGTGTCGCACAAAGGTACAGCATGGATTCTCAGCCCCTGTGGCGGTGTGCCACCTCTTACCTCGGAAGCCCTCCCCCCTGGGAGCCCTTCTCCAGGGGGCTCATGCCTTGCGGCTAACCCGCCCGCCGCCAGGCTTCCAGCGCGGCCCCCACTAGACCTGCTTCGTTACCCAACCGGGCCGACTCTATTCTTACCCGGTCCCGACCCGGCGGGAGCGCGTGCCTGCGCACCAGTTCGCGCGCCGGCTCGAGCAACAACTCTCCTGCCTCGGCGACTCCCCCGCCCACCACGATCATCTCCGGATCGAATATATCCGTGATGTTGATCAGACCCACGCCGAGCCAGCGGGACAATTCACCCACTGCCTCCAAGGCGCCTGGATAACCCTGCGCTGCCAAACGAGTGACCTCCGGCCCCGTCAACCTGCCGGCCTCCTGCAAACCGGCGAGCACCCCCTGAGGATCAGAAACAGGATCGCCCGCGCGGGTAGCCGCATAGCGGACGAGCGCCCGCCCAGAGGCATAGACCTCCAGGCAGCCGTGCCCGCCGCACGCGCAGGGCAGCCCGCCTGCTCGCACCACCATGTGACCGAGCTCGCCCGCCCCGCCGCTTGCTCCCCGATACAACCGGCCCCCCAGCCAGAGACCGCCTCCTACCCCCGTGCCGAGCGTGAGCATGACGACTTCGGCCAAGCCTTGCGCGACCCCGCTCACCACTTCGGCGCATATGGCAGCGTTCACATCGTTGTCGACATACACAGGTAGACGAAGAGCCTCCTCCAAGTAGGAGGCCAGGGGGAAATCCGCCAGTGGGAGATGGCGAGCCGAGAAGACCACCCCCGTTTCGCTGTCGATGTTCCCAGCGCAGGCAACTCCGACCGCCATGGGATCGTGCTCGGCGAACTCGAACATAGCTCGGCGGAGAGTACTCAACAGACCGCCCAAGAAAGCCCGCCGGTCGCGCGTCCGGGTGGGTTCGACCAGCGGAGCGGCCAACCGGGTCCCTTCCTCGTTCACGGGCCCGACCGCCGTCTTGGTCCCTCCCACATCTACGCCTAGCACCGAAGGCATTCCTCGTCTCCTTGGCGGAGAGGTCCTCACTTCTTCCTGTCCAGGCTCGTCAACACGCTTTCTGCAACGCGCCCTAATCGTCTTCGCCCTGCCCAGCGGCAGCCTCGGCCAGAAGCGCTCTGGCTGTGGCCAGATCCGAAGGCCGCACCATGATGTCATGCTGGCCGCAACCATCCACAGTAAGCCCGGCCACGACCGACAGAGCTTCGTGGCGCGCGAAGGACAGGATGCCGGCGCTTCTGAGTTTGGCCAAGATGATCTCAGCTTCCACCGGGTCGTACACCGTGGTCAGCACCACAGGTGGCGCCCCCTTGCCCTCGCCAGACAGGACGCCGGAGGAGCTGCCCTCTGCGGGCCCCGCGCCATCCAGCCCCGTCTCACCGGGCCCTGTATCAAAGAGTCCTGCCTCAGAGTCCCAAGTCATCGGCCACCTCCTGCATCGCATGCAGACCTATGGCCAGGAACTCTTCCAGCTCCAAACCCAGGTCTTGGCAGGTCAGTATGTCTTCCCGGCGAGCACCTTTGGCGAAGGCCGGCTCCTTGAAACGCTTGCGCAGGCTCTGCACTGTGACCGCTGCCAACTTCTTCTCGGGCCGGATGAGGGCCGCGGCGGTGATGAGCCCGGTGAGGGGATCACAAGCGAAGAGAGCCCGGTCCATCAGGGTCTCCCTCGGTGTCCCACTGTTCTCACCATTGTGGGCCAGGATGGCGTGCAGCACCTCCTGGTCCTGGAAGCCGACTGCCCGCAGCCACTCGACAGTGAGGCTGGCATGCAAGTCCATGCGCCCGGCTGTCTCCTCCACGTCCAGGTCGTGCAAGAGACCGGCAAGCCGCCAGCGTTCCTCGTCTTCTTTCAGGCGCCGGGCAAGCGCACCCATGATGGCCTCCGCCGCCAGCATGTGTTTGACCAGATTCTCGTTCTTCACCCTCCCGCGCACCAAGCGCAGGGCTTCTTCCCGCTGCATCAGCTCTCCCTCTCCGGCCCATCCAGCTCCAACAAGACAGCGGCCGCCCGCGTTGCTTTCACCACGTCGGCCGGCGCCCAAGAACTTTCCCCCCGACTGGCGAGAGCCTCCCATTCCGCTACGGTCACCCAACGCCAGGCCGTCGCCCCTTCCGGTTCCAGACACACGGCTTCTGCACTCCCCAGTGGCCGACAGGCAAGACTTACTGCAAGAAGACGCTCCCCCTTGTAGTAAGTCAGGAACGCGTAGCAGGGGCCCACCGGCTCTATGCTGAGACCGGTCTCCTCCCTAGCTTCTCGCACCACCGCGGTAGCCAGATCTTCGCCCCATTCCAGACGACCACCGGGGGGGTCCCAGACCTGCGCCCCGGACGACCCGAGACTCGCCTCGGGAAGTTGCCTTTGGAGAAGCAGCCACCGTTTCTGCTCATCCTCGTCTCGGCGGATCAGAGCCACGACCGCGAGCCGCGCATACGGGGCGTAAGGGTCCGGCGCCGAGGAGGTCATGGAGATCCCGGTCCCCGAGGCTCGGCGCCGGGGCCGTGCATGTCCGCGCGCAGACCCGAAAGCGCACGCACGACGATCTCACCAGCAGCTCTCACCGCAGCGAAGCTCACATCCAGATGAGTCACGAAGCGGACCCGTTCGAAAGAAGCCGCCCCGCATAGCACTCCGTGACCGCGCAGTGTCTCCACCACCCGCTCCGCGCTCACGCCCAGGTGAGCCACCTCGACAATGAGGATATTGGTCTGGACGGGATGGACGATCTGCAGACCAGGCACTTCCTGGAGATACCGGGCAAGAAGAGCAGCCTTCTCATGGTCCTCGGCTAGCCGAGCGACATTGTGTCCCAGAGCGTAGAGCGCACCGGCCGCGATGATGCCGGCCTGCCGCATGGCTCCGCCGTATTTCTTGCGGTTGCGTCTTGCCTCCTCCACGAATTCCCGAGTTCCGGCCAGGGCCGAGCCCACCGGAGCTCCTAGCCCCTTGGAGAAGCATACAGAGACGGAATCCGCCGCCGCGGCGTAGGCAGCTAGCGGCACGCCGGTGGCGACATGGGCGTTCCACAGTCGTGCTCCGTCCAGGTGCACCTTGAGACCATGTGTCCGGGCAACCTCGGCCACCGCCTGCACGGCCGGGAGCGGCCAAACCGTACCCCCGCAACGATTGTGGGTGTTTTCTATCTCGACCAGGGCCGTCCGCGCGAAGTGCTCCGCGGCTGGCCGGATGGCCCGCACCACTGCCTCTGGAGCCAGGATCCCGTGCTCGCCGGGTAGAGGCCGGAGCTGCAGTCCACAGAGCGCAGCGGCCGAACCCCCCTCGTAGTGCAGTATGTGGGCGTCCTCGTGGCAGATGACCTCATCACCCGGACGCGTCAGGGTGCGAAGACAAAGCTGGTTGCTCATAGTCCCTGAGGGGACGAAAAGAGCCGCTTCCTTTCCCAGTACGGCGGCCACCCGCTCCTCGAGCTCTCTCACCGTAGGGTCCTCGCGGTACACATCATCGCCCACCGGAGCTTCGGCCATGGCCTTCCGCATGGCCAAACTAGGTTTGGTCACCGTATCACTGCGGAGGTCTATGGGGAAATCCAGGCTAGACATCTCACTTGCTGCTTCCCAAGGATGTGGATTCAGCGCGGGGTCGCATCAGGTAGACCCCCGTCTACGGGGAGAGTCGCTCCTGTAGTAGGTGTCTGCCGGGTGGCGAAGAAAAGCACTGCGTTGGCTACATGAGTAGCAGTTACCCGGGCTTTGAGCAGATTGCGACTCTGGTAGTAAGCTTCCAGGCCAGCTTCGTCCAGCCCCCGCGCTCTCATGCGATCAGGCCCTACCTCCGCCCACAATCCCGACCGACGACTACCATGACCGAACACAGCATCAGGCGACACCATGTTCACCCGCACATCATCGGCGGCGAGTTCGAGGCTGGCCACCCGGGCCAGCTGATGGGCGGCGGCCTTGGTGGAACTGTAGGCACCGAAACTCGCCCCGGGGGAAAAGACGTTCTTGGTGGAGATGAGGACGATGTCCCCTCCCGTACCTTGACGGCGGAACACGCGCGCTGCCTCGGCCAGGACAAGCAAGGTGCCCTCCACGTTGACCCGCTCGAGCGCTCGGAAGCGTTCCATAGAGAGCTCCGCAAGCGGAGATACGGCCGCGATGCCCGCATTGGGCACCACCAGATCGATCCCCCCCCACAAGCGACAGACTTCGGCAAAACCCTCGGCTACGGACGCGGCATCGGTCACGTCGAGAGGCACTCCCGCGACCAGGCCGGGAAAGCAAGAGCCGAGCTCTTCCACCACCGAGTCAAGCGCCTCCCCCGGAAGGTCGGTGGCCGCCACCAGGCAACCCGCCTCCAGCAACCGCTCACAGATCCCCCGACCGATAGCCCCGGCCGCCCCCGTGATGAGGGCCACATGTCCGCGCAGCGGGCTCTCGGACGCGAGCGGGTCCCGGCCCTGAGCCCCAGCCGCAGACAGCCGGGCCACTGGGCCCTTGCCCAGCTTGGCCTGTTGCAGCGCGCGGTACTCCATGCGGAAAAGTTCGGGTTCGGGCAGACCTTGGTACTCGACCCCCTCCGCGAGGAGAGCGGTTTTCACCGCTAGGTTGTGAGCCGTAAGGTCCCGCGTGATGTCAGCTTCACGCACGTCGGGACCAGCGCAGAACACTCCCAGCCCCGGGACCATCATCACTCGGGGAGGAGAGGGGGAAGGCTCGACTCCTGGGGGTATGAACTCCCGGTAGCGCTTGACGTAGGTCTCGTAATCGGTGCAGTAGCGTTCGACTGCCCGCGTGAGCCCGTCTTTCCAGCCCTCGGTCCGAACATCCGACGCAACCGATCGCCCATCAGGTAGCCCGGGCAACTTGACCCATAGTGGAAGCGGTTTGGTCCGGATAAGATGGTCGCTGGTAAGAGGCGGAGAGACCAGGGCGCGCTCCGCCCCCGGAGAGGCCAAAGCGGACAAGGTATCCCCATCGGTCAGGGCACGGAGGACCACCCGGCGGTAGGGCCGGTCGGGGTCCCCGGTCCGGGCGGCAAGAAGCCCCCGCACCACAGGCATTATCTCGGCCAGCAGACTGGGATCAGGTGGCATGCCGCCGGCGGTCGCCGCGACCGCCGGCGGCGCCCCGGCCCGCGCGCCGGGCGCAGCCCGGCGCGCGGCCGTCCATTCCTCCGCCCGCGTCACCAGCTGGATCATGAGCTCATAGGCCTCCCGAGCCATGGCCCCCCAGGTGACGATCCCGTGGAACGCCCAGACCATGGCTTGTGGACCGGGCGCGGTCTCCACCGCTTCTGCCACCGCCTGAGCCAGCTTGAACCCCGGGGTGACATAGGGAAGTACGATTACCTCTTCGCCCAGAGCCTGCCTCACCGTGAGTCCGCCCCCCGGCCGGTTGGTCAAGGCCAGAATGGCATCGGCATGGGTATGCAGGACGAACTTGCCGGGAAGAAAAGCGTGGACCAGCGCTTCAAGGGAAGGCGTGGGACTGTCTGCTCGCAGCAAATGTGTGCGAAGCAAATCCACCATGGCGGTGTCGTCAAGGTCGGGCAGTCGGCGGAGCCGCTTGAGGAAGGCGAGGTCAAGCCCGGGGTGTCCCTCCGGCTCGATGTGTGCCATGTCCGCGCCCGAGGCTTTCACGAAGATAGCCGGTACCTCCTCGCCCAAGACGTTCTTCCATAGCGTCTTCACCGAAGTATTCCCGCCGCCGTGAAGCACAAGGTCAGGTTCAGCTCCCAGCACACGGCTGGCGTAGGTCAAGAGAGCCAGGTCCTCGCCCCACTCGACCCCATACCGAGCTACGAAACCAGCCGCTTCTTCGTCCGACCACCTAGAGCGCATGAAATGCCTCGCTACCACGTCTTTCCGGCCACCCGGCCCCCGTGCCTGCCTGTATGGGTATGCCTCTCCGAGCTCTAACCCGCCTGCCGAGAACACACCGCCGCGCCGCGGCGGCGCCATCTTCGGATGCCCGCCCTAACCGAGGCCGGCGGCACCCCGCGAACTACGCACCGCCTCCAGCATGTAGCGGGCGTTCGCCTCCGCATCTTTGCCGTCGAACACAGCACTCCCGCTCACCACCAGGTCGGCTCCCGCCGCCGCCACCTCGGCCACGTTGTCCTTGGTGATGCCGCCGTCCGCACAGACGAGGATCTGCCGACCGGAAGCTGCGATCAGCTCCCTGACGCGAGCGAGGCGCGACAAGGTGTTCGGTGCCAACCGTTGGCCGCTGAAACCGGGGTCCACACCCAGGATCACCACCATGTCGATCTCATCTAGAAGAGGTGACAGCCACTCGAGCGGTGTACCTGGGTTGAGAGCCAAACCCCGGACCACGCCCCTCCCCGGACCGGCGCTGTGTTCGAGGCTTCCCAGCCTCTGCAGGACCCGGTGGATGTGAACTGCCGCCTCCACATGCACGGTCACGATATCCGCTCCGGCAGCCACATAATCGGCCAGCTTGTCGAGAGGTTCATTTATCATCAGGTGGACGTCTTTGAGCAGAGAAGTCCGTAGACCTCGGACGTAGGGCGGTCCCACCGTCATCTGGGGACAGAAACACCCGTCCATGACATCCACGTGGACGATCCCCACCCCAGCCCGCTCCAGCAGTTCTAGCTCCGCACCCATATGCATGAGATCGGCGGTGAGGGTACCCACACTCAGCGTAGGACAAAGCGCTCTCAGTTTGGCCAGCGTCTCGCCCATGATCTCGTGGTAGCCCTTCTCCTCGACTGAGCCTAGGCTCGTCTCATACTCGGTCCGGTCCCGCCTGGGGTGCTTCCGATCCCCCCTGGACTACTTCTTCCCCTCGTTCTTCAGGGTCAGGTAGAGCTCGTAGGCGTCTTTAGGCGGCATGAGCTCGTGCACCACTTTGCGCACCGCCTGGATCATGGCTACGGGCGCTTCTGACTGGAAAATGTTGCGGCCCATGTCAACCCCGGCTGCCCCTTCGCTCACTGCCTTGTAGGCCATGGTCAAAGCTTCCAGCTCGGGAAGCTTCTTGCCCCCCGCCATGACGATCGGTACCGGGCAGGAAGCGGTCACGGTCTCGAAGTCTTCCTCCACATAGTACGTCTTGACGAAGTTGGCCCCTAACTCCGCGCACATGCGACAAGCCAGCCGGAAGTATCGCGCGTCCCGGGTCATGTTCTTGCCCACTGCGGTGACCCCCAGGACCGGGATCCCGTAGCGGTACCCCGCGTCCACCAGCCGAGTCATGTTGTGGATGGACTGGGTCTCCCCCTCAGCGCCGATGAACACCTGTACTGCCATGGCCGCCACGTTCATCCGGATGCCGTCCTCGATGTCCACCGCGATCTGCTCGTTGGACAGCTCACGCAAGATACTGGGACCTCCGCTTGCCCGCATGACGATGCCCCGCTCGAAGGTCGAAGGCATGGTAGACCTCAGAGCTCCCCTGGTCAGCATCAGCGCATCCGCGTAGGGCAGAAGCGGGACGATGTTCACATCCATGCGCTCGAGCCCCGAGGTGGGACCTTGGAAGTAGCCGTGATCCACCGCCAGCATGACGGTCCGCCCGGTATCTGCCCGGAAGATCCGCGACAGGCGGTTCTGCATGCCCCAGTCCAGTGCTCCGGAGCCTTTCAAGAAGAAGGGTTCGTTCTTGGCCGGGATGTCGAGGTAGTAGTTCTTGGATTCTTTGAGGCTGTCGATATCTGGCATGGAGCTCTCTCCGCTACGATCTCGCTAGGTACGGACGCGAACGATTCTAGCAGAGTGCGGCCCGTTCCCTCCGGGGCCGGACCCCGCCCTGCCGGACCCCCATGCAGCAAGCCCGGTGCCCTCGTCCCCCCCGCGGCTACTTGACCACCAAGACCGAACAGGGGGCGAGGCGGGTCAGGTTGGAAGCCGAACCCCCCATGACCCGTCCAAGCACCCGGGAGTGGCCCATGAACCCGATGACAAGAAGGTCAACCTGGTTCTGTTCCACGTAGCGCACGACAGTCTCGACCTCGTGCCCAGGGGTGACCAGGGAATGAAGAGTGACGCCCTGTGCGCGGGCGTATTCCGTCGCTTCCCTCACCACTTGGGCGAAGTAGCTGTCCTCCTCCGCCTTTTCCTCGAGCACTTCACCTACGGTGGCTGCATAATGAGGCAGGTGCTCTTCCACGCAGATCATGTGTAATTCTGCCCCCAGACAGCGAGCCAGGTCCACCCCCTTCTGTAGAGCCTTGCGGGCATTTTCGGAACCGTCGTTGGCCACCAAGATCTTCTTGAACATCTCGCCCTCCTACGGCTCAGACTGACCTGTATCCATCGCTGACCCCTCCTCGGTCGCGACTTTCGCTTCCGGAAGAGGCGGTTGGAAGAAGCGCTGCGCGATGATGGTCGGGAGCACAGCCGTCGCGATCACCACCGTGATCAGCACAGTGAACTGGCTCTTGTCAATGTAGCCAGACTGCAGGCCATAAAGAGACGAGATGGTACCGAAGGTCAGACCGGTGCTCATGAGCAGCGTGGTGTACATGGCGGACTTGCGCAGGTACCGCCGCGCCCAGGGATAGACCCCGACTATCTTCGCAGCCACTTTGACAGCAAACAGGATGGCTACCAAACCTAGGCTGGTGACTAATGTGCTCACGGAGATGTTCATGCCCCCTTTGAGGAAGAAGAAAGGCGTGACGATCCCAAAAGCTATGACCCTGAGTTTGCGCTGTAGATCACGCTGCTTGGCAAAGCTGGGCGCAAGAGCCCCTCCCAGAATGAACACAGGAAGCACGGCGTGGCTGTTGCCCAACTTGCCCAGGAGCATGAAGCCGAACAGAGTGGCAAATATGAACTTGATGTCGGGCTCGATGACCCTTCCCCCGTAGCGCCGCGTGAACCACCGGAAGGCCCACGGCCCGCCCACGATCACCACCGCCGACACAGCGTAGAAGACGAGGGTCCACCAGTTGATCTCCGCGAACATGATGCTGAGCGCCACCACCGTACCGAGGTCGGTCACAAAGCACGCGGCCATAATGAGCTTGCCCGTATCGGTGTTAGTGAGCCCGGTTTCCACCAGTACGGCGTACACCACAGCCAGCGAAGTGGTAGAAAGGGCGGCCCCGGCGATTTCAGCGGCTCTCAGGTCCCATCCAGCCACGAAGTAGCAGTAGAGCAGGGCGGCGACAAAAGGTACCAGGAAGGAGAAGCCTCCAATCAGCAGGCTGGCTTTGAGCTTCCGGCGCAGAAGTTCGAACTCCACTTCCACCCCGGCTAGAAAGGTGAGCAGAACGCCACCGAAGCTCGCCAAGAAGTCGATCCACGGGGTCGACTCGATATGGAAGAGGTTGCCGGCGACCACTCCCAAAGCGATCTCAACGATGGCCACCGAAAGAGCCAGGCGCAGGGAAAGTAGGCTAGCGAGGAGGACCAGCACAAAAAGGACGAAGGGAACGTAGGTTTCACTCACCGCCCTCGCCCCCTTGTTTCCCTTGGCCCGGCTCCAGCAGCCAGACGGAGCTTGCCAGCAGGGTCCGAGGCGGCTTTGACGGTCTCATGGTCCTCCTATCCCGGCCACGGTTGCCTCGTCCGTGGCCTCTGCTCGCTACTACCCAGCAGTAATCGGGATAGGAGTCATCAGCGGTCGAGATGAGCAATCATCATCCGCGGTCAGGGCGGACTCCATCGCCGCCGATATTATACTCGAAGAACGACGGGAACCGGCAGACGGCTGGTGCCGGTCTATGCTAGTGGTCAGACCCCGGCTCGATAAAAGCGACGTTAAGGCAGGCATGAGTCCCCGCGAACAGACACGGTGTCCACAATGTAACGTCCTGAACGAACCAGGGGCGCTTTTCTGCAGTCGCTGCGGAGCCTCCCTCAACCGTCCCGGATACCAGGGCACCCGTCGTCGAGTCAGTGCGGCCGGAGTGACTATGGCGTTCGCCATGCTTCTTGCTCTGGGTCTTACCGTACTCACCCTGGCCCTCATCGTGTATCGGGTGATGCGACCGGAGCCCGAAGTCGACGTGTATTCCGGTTTGACCGGTACTACAGCCACGGTAGTAAGAATGGCTGCCGGCGGCTCCGGGGAGGAAACCACAGTGAACGTCGGCGGAGCCATCCAGGTGCGGCCACGGGCTGTGTCCAGCTCCAGCAATCTGCAAGCCAGCAAGACCCGGGACTACCGCCCCTCCAACCTGCTCGACGGCGACCTCGGCACCGCCTGGTGCGAAGGCGCACCCGGCCCTGGCCCTGGCGAGTGGGTGCGTCTGGAGTTCTCCCGGCCTCTCAACCTCGCCCGCATCGAGATCGCGAACGGGTACCAGCAGGACACGGAGCGCTTCTACGCCAACGGTAGGGTCAAGACCATTGAGCTTGAGTACTCCAGTGGAGCTACCCAACTGGTGGACCTGCGGGACGCTCTAGGATTCCAGGCTATCGAGCTTGCCGTGAGCGAAACGGAGTGGATCAAGTTCACTATCATCTCGGTCTATCCTAGACGCACCTGGGACGAGACTGCCCTCTCGGAAGTGCGGGTGTATGAGACCGCCGACGGGTTGTAGGAGAACGTCGCCCCTCGTACTACCGCCTTCTTGCCAAAACGCTCTCTGATAGTGTCTAACTTGAGATCAAGCTCTCGCAGCAGGGGCAATCTTTGATCGAACAGGTCGTCCTGCCAGGCTCGAGGCGTCAGATTGCTGAGCCCCACCCCTAACAGCCGCAGACGATAGCGACGCCGACGCCCCTGGCGGAACAGAGACAGTACTTCTGCGAAGAACACCTCGTCCACATCAAGGGGCCGGGGCAGAGTGCGGGAACAGGTATGAGTGACGAAGTCCGCATAGCGGATCTTGACAGTGACCGTACGGGCTTCCAGCCTTTGGCTGCGAAGACGGCGACACACCTCCTCTGTCAGTGCGATCAGGGTCGACTCCAGCACCCCGGGGTCAGAGATATCTTCCTCGAAAGTGTGTTCCTTGGAGATCGACTTGACCTCCTCCCGAGGAGCGACCGGGCAGGGGTCCTCTCCCCGAGCCCGATGAGCAAGCAGCTCCCCCCACTCCCCGAAGGAAAGACGAAGTAGAGGCACCGGTACCCGGGCTAGATCGCCCACCGTCACCACTCCCCGGTCGCGCAGCTGCTCAAGAAGGTGGGGGCCTACGCCAGGCAACTTTTCCACCGCTAGAGGGGCCAAGAACGCTGCTTCTTGTCCAGGCGGGACCACAGTGAACCCTCCCGGTTTCTGGTAGTCAGAAGCCACTTTGGCTACCAACTTGTTCGTAGCCACTCCCACAGAGACACTGAGCTTGAGCTCTTCAGCCACTCGTCGCTGGATAAGTCGAGCCGTCTCTACCGGGGGACCGAAAAGCAGTTCGGTGCCGGTGAGGTCCACGTAAGCTTCGTCGAGACTGAGGGGCTCCACCAAGGGAGAATACTCACCGAGCAAGGCCCTGAAGCGCTGGGAGTACTCACGGTAGAGCTCGAAGTGTCCGGTGATGAAGACACCTTGGGGACACAGACGCCTAGCAGTGCGGAGCGGCATAGCCGAGTGTATCCCATAGCGCCGAGCCACATAGTTGGCGGTGGCTACTACCCCTCTCTCACCTCCGCCGACGATGACCGGCTTGCCCCGCAAAGAAGGATCGCAGTTCTCTTCGACAGCAGCGAAGAAAGCATCGAAATCAAGGTGAGCTATGGTCCGATGAGGAGCCCGAGGTCCCATGCCGCGCATGATATCCGAACATTTGTTCGAGGGCAAGGTCCCCGCTCTTTGCCGCGATTGACTCCTGCCGTCAGTCTATTTCTTGGGCTAAGGCTTCGTAGCCGGGACGCCCCATGAGGGCATAGGTAGCCTTCTTGCCCGCCTCCACCCCCGGCTGGTCGTAGGCGTCCACATCGTACAGCTCCCCCGCTACGGCTGTCGCCATCTCCAGCATGTAGAGGAGCGCCCCCAGCCAGTAAGCGTCCACCCGAGGCAGAGTGATGGTGAGCGACGGCCTCCCGGCCTTGGCCAGAGCCCAGGCAGTCGAACGCTGCTCGGCCCAGAAGAGCTCCGCCAGGGTATGGCCGCCCAGATAGGCCAACGCCTCCCCCTCCGGTCCCGGCGCCGGGATGGGAAGGTCGCAGGCGAACTCGGCGACCCCGACGAACGTGAACACTTTGTCGTCGGGACCTTCCATATAAAGTTGGAGTTGAGAGTGCTGGTCGGTGGCACCCAACGCCCGGACAGGAAGCGGCCCGTAGTTCACCTGCCGGCCTTGACGGTCGTAGGCTTTGCCAAGACTCTCGGCCCACAACTGGCGGTACCAGTCAGCAAGATCGCGCAGGCGGGCTGCGTAGGGCATTATCACGCTTATGCGCCTCCCGAGGACGGCGTCCTCCAGGTAGTGCACGCCGGCAAAAGCCGCCGCCGGATTGTCCCAGCCTGAGCTGGAAGCCATACGACCAGCCATGTGCCGTGCCCCGGCCAGTAAGGAGGGCACGTCCATGCCCGTAAGGGCGGCGGGCACCAGCCCCACCGAGCTCAACACGGAGAAGCGGCCACCCACGCCAGGAGGAAGATCGAACATGCGAAGCCCCAGCGCTCGCCCGATGCTACGGAGAGCTCCTTTCTCAGGGTCGGTGGTGAAGACCAGGTGCTCGCGCAGTCTGGCCGCCCCGACGGCGGCCTCCAGCCGCTCCTTGACGATGAGGTAGGCCGCCATGGACTCCCCGGTACTCCCCGACTTAGAGACCACGTTGACCAAGGTCTCCCGTAGGTCGAGGAGAGCGAGGAGCGCCGCCGTCTCCTCGGGATCGATGTTGTCCAGTACGTAGAGTCGGGGACGACCCTTGCGGTCCTCTCGGCTCAGTTGGTTGAAATGGAAGGGCAGAAGAGCGTTAGCCAGGCAGATCGTACCGAGGGCGGAACCTCCGATGCCGATCACCAGCACCGTGTCGTACCGCCCCTGTACTTCCGCCGCGAACTCAAGGAAAGGGGCGGGATCCGCGAACGGCAACTCCACCCAGCCGAGCATGCCGGTCCCTGCTGCTTCTTGCACCGCTCTGAGAGCAGCATCCAGCCGCGGCGCAAGCGCCTCCATCATCTCACGCGTGAGTCCGCGGTCCGCCTCCATCGTAAGACAGCGCCTCATGTCCAACGTGATGTCTTTCACGCATCCTCCCCGGATCGATACCCTCTCCCCGGCCTATCGCTCCCCGGGCTGTTCTTACCCCGGGTCACCGGGTCCTGCGGCCTGTGGGCTGTTCTTACCAGACCTTCTCCCACACTGTCCTTCTCGATTCTATATGCTGGAGCCCGAAGAAAGCGCAAGACGAGGTACAGCCAACCTAGGATGAGGATGATAAGCTCGGATAGCTACCGCCCGAGAGCAAGACGACCGCTTATCGGCGCTCAAGTCTCGACGGCAGGTGGGTTGCAGTTGGTGGTGCCCCGGGCGCTCGAGCTGGGTGCAGAAGTCGTCCAGATCTTCAACGCCAACCCGCGCACCTGGCGGTCCCGGCCCTTCTCTACCGAAGAGCTCCACACCTTCAGCGCCGCGCTGCGTGCGCATCGACTACCCCTCTTCCTCCACACGATCTATCTGGTCAACCTGGCCTCGCCGGAGGAAGAGCTCCGGCTGCGTTCCGAGGAGGCATTGGTGGAAGCGCTTCTTCTCGGCACGCGCACCGGTGCGGCCGGCGTAGTGACACATGTGGGCTCTCACCGGGGAGCCGGCTTCGCTAGAGCGCGGAACTGGGTGGCCCAGGCAGTCACTCGCGCCTACGTCCGCGTTGCCGAGACGCTGGGCCAGACCGGGTCGCAGGTCACAGGCCCGACCGAGTCGCGCACTGGGGACCCAAGTGGGTCGCAGGCGATAGTCCCTCCCTTGCTCCTCGAGACCGCGGCCGGGTCGGGACAGACGGTGGGCGGGAGACTCGAGGAGTTGGAAGACTTGCTCTTGCTACTCGATTCCGCACTCCCTCCAGGCCTTTCCCCGGCTGGCCTCTGTCTCGACACAGCCCACCTTTTCGCGGCCGGTTATCCCCTACACGAGACAGAGCCTGACGGTCTTGATGCGCTCATCGCTAGACTGCGTTCGCTCGGCTTGAGCGACCGGATAGGCTTGATACACCTGAACGACTCCCAGACCCCCTTCGGCGGTCGCCAAGACCGGCATCAGAACCTGGGCTATGGCAAAATGGGCTACCAGACGCTGGCCCGGGTGGTCCGTCACCCGAAACTCGCTCACGTGCCTTTTGTCCTTGAAGTGCCGGGCCTTGAGGGGCACGGTCCCGATGCCTTCAACCTTGGAGTCGCGAAGTCAATGCGGGAGGGGGCTCCAGGCCCACCAGCAAGGCTTGTTCCCGCCGAAAAAGATCCAGCAGACGCAGGGTGACCGGGCCGGGACGTCCATCGCCTATGACCTGGTCGCCCACCCGCACCACCGGGCGAAGGTCCTTGGTAGTGGAGGCGGTGAAGACCTCGCAGTCAGCCGGCGCTTGCTCGGTGATTTCGGTCAAGCTGAACTCGCGTTCTTCCACCGGGATACCTTCTCTCCGGGCGATGCGCAGCACGTGAAGCCGCGTGATGCCGGCCAGGATGCGGTTGCTCAAAGGATGGGTCCGCAGCACTCCGCCAAGAAAAGCAAAAACGTTCGAAGATCCCCCTTCGCGCACCACCCCGCCGGGACCGAGGAACAGGGCTTCGTCCGCCCCCGCCTCCTTGGCTTCTTCTTTGGCCAGGACCGCAGCGAGCAGGTTGGTCGACTTGATGTCGCAGCGTGCCCAGCGCAGGTCTTCGACCGGATGGAGCGCTACTCCCGCTAGGATCTCTGCAGGTGTGGGCGGTTCGGACGGCCGCACGTATGCCAGGACTGTAGGACGCGGAGGGCGAGGAAAGATGAACTCCCGAGGAGCGGGTCCCCTGGTAACCTGGACATACACGCTGCCGTAGGCCACCCCTGCCTCCCGCACCAGCCGGGGTAGTATCTCCTCCAGCTCGTGGCCCACAGCAGCCTCAGTCAAACGCACAGCAGCCAGACTGCGCTCCAGTCGCGCCAGGTGGTCCGCCAACCAGACCAGACACCCATTCATGACCTTGATGACCTCGTAGACGCCATCGCCCAATTGGAAGCCTCGGTCTTCGACCTCTATCCGACCCTCGGAAAGGGGCAGGAAACTCCCGTTCAGATACAACAACTCACTCCCCATCTGGTACCCTCGACGCAATGCTCACTTTTCGTCTGGCAAACCCTTCGGACCGGACTGCCGTCATGGCCCTCTTGCGGGAGATCATGGAGCTCCATGGCGTGTCGGTCCCCGCGGAAGAGCGGCTCGGCTCGGTGCTGGAGGTGATCCTGGCAGAATCGGCGGCGAACGCGACAAGCCCACCCGAGACTCCTCCGGACCGTCACCATTCTATCCTGGTGGCCGAACAGGACGGCACCATCCTCGGCATGTGCGCGGTAATCTTCTCCCTCAGCACCTGGTCGGCGGCACCGGTATGCGAGGTGCAAGACCTGGTTGTCACCGCCGAGCACCGTCGCAACGAGATCGGCCGCGGGTTGCTCCAGATGGCGGAGCGACTGGCCCGACAACGCGGCTGCGCCCGTCTCTTCCTTCTCACCGAATCCTGGAATCTGGGCGCGCACGCTTTCTATCGCAGCCTCGGCCTCAGCGAGAAGACCTGCCTCTACTTCGAACGTGCCCTTGAGCCCACCGAGCACTAGCTGTAATGCCCGCTGACATTGTTGACAGAAAGAGAGCCTTCATGTTCGGTTGGGGGTGGCGATACTCCAACCG
>CAKZRW010000022.1 GCA_937148845.1 uncultured Actinomycetes bacterium
GTAGGAGTGGGCCCGGTCACCCGCAAGGAACTGGCCGACCACTTGTCCGGCCTGCGTTTCGTCATCTTGGTGATCCTGATCGGGGTGGCTTCGGTGGCGGCGGTCTATGCCGCCAGCGCCACCATACGCGAAGCGGCGTCTCAATTCGCTTCCGGCGTGTCCTTTCCGTTCTTGCGCCTTTTCACCGTCTCAGGGGAGAACCTGCCCTCGCTGGTCAGCTTCGTAGCCTTCCTCGCGCCTCTGCTCGGCATCGCTCTTGGTTTCGACGCCGTCAACAGTGAACGATCCCACGGTACTCTGAGCCGCCTGATCTCCCAGCCCATCCATCGGGATGCTGTCCTCCATGGGAAGTTCCTGGCTGGCCTGGCCGTAGTCAGCCTGGCTCTGACAGCCTTGGTCGCCATCGTGGGAGGCGTAGGCATACTTCTGGTGGGAGTGCCGCCTTCAGCGGAAGAGATAGGTCGCCTCATCATGTTCATCGTGCTCACGGTGGTCTACGTGGGTTTCTGGCTTGCCCTCGCCCAACTGTTCTCCGTGCTCTTCAAACAGGCGGCTACCTCAGCCCTGGCCTCCATAGCGTTCTGGCTCTTTTTCGCCATTTTCGCCAGCCTGATCGTGGGCTTGGTGGTGAATGCCATCGCCCCTGCGGGGGACGATGCCACTGCAGCCGAGATCATCCGCCACGAGCGCCTTTCTTTGCGGCTGGAACGTATCTCGCCCATCACCCTTTACAGTGAGGCCACTACCGGTCTGCTCAACCCGAACGTGCGGTCGCTCGGGGTGATCCTCACCTCGCAGGTGGACCGCGCTCTGGCCACACCGCTCGGGTTCGGGCAGAGTCTGGTTCTCATCTGGCCGCAAGTGATCTCGCTCATCGGGGTCAGCCTGCTCTTCTTCACGCTGAGCTACATCTTGTTCATGCGCGAAGAGATACGCGCATAGAGGACGTAGACCCGCGCATCGTCCACAAGGGCATCCTGGACCTTTGTGTGGTCTCCAAACAGCTTCGGGCGCGGTATAGTTCACCCGTGGGCAAGACTCTGGGCAAGAAGGCCTTGATCGACCTCCTCTGTGCCGAGGGGGTCAAGTACGTGTTCGGCATCCCCGGAGCTACCGAGATCCACTTCATGGACGCTCTGGAGGAGTGTCCGCGCCTCACCTACGTCTTGGGACTGCACGAGGCCGTCTGCGTAGGCATGGCCGAGGGCTACGCCCGGGTGTCCGGCAAGCCCGGTTTCCTCAATCTGCACACTGGTCCAGGCATAGCCGCCGGCCTCCCTCTCCTGTACAACGCCTACTACGGGCACGTCCCCCTGGTGGTCACCGTGGGTCAGAACGATTCTCGGCTGCTACAGCGGGACCCCCATCTTTCCGGCGACATCGTGGGTACCGGGCGGTTGTACGCGAAGTGGGCTACCGAGCTGGCGCATGCGGAAGACCTGGGTACTGTGCTTCGCCGCGCTTTCAAGTCCGCCCAGCAATCCCCTCCGGGGCCGGTGGTGGTCTCGCTCCCCCAGGATGTCCTTCTCCAGGATTGTGGGTCCGATCCGCGCCCCAGTATGGAGGTGCGCAGTCGCTTGCGCCCCGACCGGGAGGCGCTTGCGCAAGCCCTGGCCCTCCTCCGGGAGGCCCGGCACCCGGTGCTCATGGTGGAGAGCGGAGTGGCTCGCAGCGGAGCCGTGGAGGAGGTAGTTAGGTTCGCCGAGCTGATCGGCGCCCGGGTCTACCAAGCCTGGATGGCCGACGTCAATTTCCCGGTGGGCCATCCCCAGTATCTAGGTGACCTCGACCCCACTAGTCCCGCTGCCAAAGAAGCCTTCCGTCAGGCTGACCTACTGATAGGGGTGGGTTGCTCACTGTTCGCCGAAGGCTTCTTCAACCCGGAGTCGCCCTTGCCCGCGGACATAAAGGTGCTTCACGTCGACGACGACCCTTGGGAACTGGGCAAGAACTTGGTGACCGACTGCGGTGTTCAAGCTGACATCAAGACCGCGCTCGCGGAGCTGAACGAGGCCCTTGTCGCCTTCCAACGCGACCCCCATTACCAGGCCAGAAGCGAAGAGCGGCGGGCCGCCATCGCTGAGGAGAAGGCAGCTCGAGAGCGCCGCTTCACCCAAGCGCTGGAGTCGGCTAGGAGACAGGTGCAGGCAGACCCCGCGGGGCCCGTCCCCGTCGCCTACTTGATGCAGGAGATCAAACTTGCTCTCGCGGAAGTCGCCCCCGAGGCTATCGTGGTCGATGAGTGCTGGTCTTCTTCCGAAGCTCTTCGCCACATCGTCGGCTTCGACCGCCCCGGCTCTTACCTGCGCTCCCGCAAAGGCGGCAGTATCGGTGGGGGTATTCCTCTGGCGGTGGGCGCCCAGCTGGCTGCTCCCCACCGATCCGTGCTAGCCGTCGTAGGCGACGGAGGGGCGGCCTGGTCGCTGCAGGGCCTGTGGACGGCCGCCCACTACCGGGTGCCGGTGACCTTCGTCATCACCAACAACGGCACCTATCGACAGGTCAAGCTGGTCCGTCGCTTGGTCTTGGGAGACTATCCCCTGACCGAGCGTCACGTCGGCATGGAGATCGATGATCCCTCTACTGATTTCTCGCGGTTGGCCGCAGCCATGGGAGTCGTCTCCGAGCGAGTGACCAAGCCCGCCCGGGTAGGCGAGGCCCTCCGGGCAGCCTTGACTGACGCCCGCCGGGAGCGGCGGCCGCACCTCGTCGAGGTCATGGTCGAGAACCCAGCCTGACTGAGGCTGGCCCGGCCAGCGAGGTCATTCTTCCGTCTTCCGGTAGCGCCGGTTGAGATAGAGACCCGCGACCGTCAGCACCAAGCCGAGCGCGATGAGCCCCAACTCCAGGCCCTGACTATAGAGCCCGGCCCAGGACACCACTATCACCAGGAAGACACCCCCACCGAGCAACACCAAGCCTGTACGCTCAAGGGTCTTGTCTGACGGACGTCTCGTGAGCGACCTCCTATCTCTCCTGGACTACCCGGCCCGGCGCTGCCCCAGCCCCCTCATTCCGGGATGACCGGCAGGATCAGATGCGAGGGCCGGTCCCTGTCGAAGTAGATGGTATCGCTTCCCACTTTGAGACCGTAGTAGTGGCCGCCGAAGTCGAGCGCGTTGGAGTCCCCATTGGCCAGGTCAAGCCGGAGACGATGACCCTTAAGGAGGCAGGCGGAGGTCCCCCACACCTCGATCTCGAAACGGTAGACCTTCCCCGGTTCGAGCGGGACCGGCTTGTCATGACGGTAGTAGGGGCGGTAGGGCTTGCTGAGCGCCGGGTCCTTGGTGGCCGCATGGGAAGCCTTGAGCCAGCCGCGGGTGAGGATGCGCCCTGCCGGGGGCATACCCGGAACCTGCCTCTCGTCGGGCAGCTGGTCCCACAGACGGCACAGGAACTCCGTGTCGGTCTGGTCGGTAGAAGCGTAGAGCACTAGGACGATGTTCCCGATGATCTCGGTGTCTCTTTCGAAAGGCGGCGTAGTGAAGGTAAGGATCTTTTTGCAGGGGTTGAGGATGCCCTTCTCCATGACAGCGGTGCCTACCCCGGAGAAGCCGGTCCAATCGGGGTCGGGGTAGGAATAAGTGACCGAAGCGTTCTCGACCACAGGTGCTTCCCAGCTCAGGCTTCCGTCGTTGAGCGAAACCACCGCTCCGGATTTGGCCCCCGAAAGATACAGCTTGGTGTACTGGGTACGGGCAAGGGGCCACTCGTTTTCCAGCCGGTAGCGCTCGCGGCCGCGCACGAAGATGTTTACCGGCGGCTCTTCCATGAATCCGGTGTCGTTGCCCTTGAGCCAGTGGTCATACCAGCGCAGCAGTAAGTTCCGCACCTGGACGGACTCGAAGATGGCCACCTCATCCCCCTCGAAGTCGCCATGGCAGAGCATGAGCTTCTTGGGGGTGGTCACTTCCTCATAGCCGCGCAAGTTCCCACGCAGGTGCAGACCCACCTTGTGCAGGATGCCGATGCTGAATACGGGGCATTTGATTTTGGAGAAATCCGGATTGCGCTCTTCCCAAAACTCGTCGTAGGTCTGGTGTTTGATCACGTTCCAAGCCAGATCCCACTCGCCTTGTTGGGGCGCCTCACCTTTGCGGCCCACATGGTAATGCCCCCGTATCTCGGTGAGGTGCCAGTTGGCGGGGAAGCCGCTCGCCAAGATTCCCCCATGGTACGCCACATCCCGGTACATGTCGGCGCCGCCGTCGAAGGGCGCGATGCAGGCCAGATGAGGCGGGGCCAGTGACGCCGCCATCCACTGCGTCCAGGCATAGTACGACTCGCCGATCATCCCCACCTTGCCGTTACTCCAAGGCTGAGCAGCCGCCCATTCGATCACGTCGTAATGATCGAGACGCTCTGCCATGCTGTGCCAGCGCCACTGCCCCTCCACCGACCTCCCGGTTCCTCGTATATCGTGGTTGATGTAGACATAGCCACGTTCCACGAACCACTCGATCTTGTTGGTCTCCCGCATGTGGAAAGTGGGACACGCAGGGAGGTAGTAGAGGTCCTTCTGGTACGGCGAAGAGGCGTAAAGCACGGGGAAGCGCCCAGGAGCATCGGGGCGATAGACATCGACCGCTACGTGGACACCATCCCGCATTTCGATGAAGACGTCCTTTTCCACCTTCACCTTGTACTGCGGCTGACTCAGCTTCTCGAACGGGAAGTCCCTGGGAAGCATGGAGTCCATGATCTCGGGGACGAGAATCTCGGTGAACATGCGTGCCCTCCTTACAGTCTGGTCTGCGACCGGATCGCGGGGCTGGACCGCGTGAGGTGGAAGCGCTGACAGCCGCCTCCGCCCAAGGCGGAGACCGACCCCGCCGGTAGTCCGTGTCGAAACAAAGTGAATACTTACTACGGTAACCTGTCAAGCGCCCCCAAGCAGTTTATGACCGCGAAGCCAAGGAGCATCCGTCAGGGTCCGTCACGGGCCTCCTGTCTGCCTGCCCAGCGTGGATTTCGGCGCAAATTCCGCAGTGTTCATCGCTGGCGGTTCACTCCGTAGGCTTTGCTGTCCGCCCCGGGCGCTACACTTGGGCCAAGTGAAGCACGGCCAGGGAGGAAAGTGATGCTGGTAATCGCCGCCGTAGCTACTGGAATCGCTCTGCTGGGGCCTCTTGCCTACTTCGCTTTGCGCTACCTTTCGGCCACGCGGCAGGAGATCGAGTTCGCCATCCCCCAAGACGGGGTGGCCGCTTTGCAGCTCGACATACACGGCGACAAGGTGCACACCCTTCGTATCTTCTACTCCGACGGCACCTGGACCGAGGTTCGTGAGCTCCGCTCACCCTAAAGACGGCATGACCGGCCCTTGTTGGTAGCCAGCGGTGCCAACACGCTCTGGCGAGCGAAGTGATACCGAGCTAGCTCGCCCTGACGAGCGACGCGAGCCCATTCTTGGGGCGCAGCCGATCAGCCGCGACGACGTAGCCGCAAAACGAGCGGAGTATCATCTAGGAGCAGCGTCGAAAAAGGGCATCCCTGAGCCCTCGCCGAGAGGGGAGGAGTGATGGCTAGAAAGAAGTGGTCGGACCTTTCTGACAGTCAGAAAGCGGGGCTGATCATAGCCGGTGCTCTCCAGGTGGGTCTTCTTGCCGCCGCTCTTTGGGACCTGGCCCACCGCAAACCCGAAGAGGTGCGCGGCGACCGCAGGATGTGGGCAGGTTTGGTCTTCATCAACTGGTTGGGACCGCTGGCCTACTTCACCATCGGTCGTAAGGAGAGCTTGTTCTCTTTTCGCTGCCTCTTCGGTGGTGAGCCGGCCTCGCCAGACGGGAGTGAGCAGGCTTGATCAGCCCCCGCTACGCGGAGATCCTGGCCGACGACCGGCAGTTTATGGCCTTAGCCTTAGAGGAGGCAAGGCGCGCAGCCAAACAGGGTGAGGTCCCTGTGGGGGCCGTCCTGGTGGTGGGTGGCGAAGTGATAGCCGCCCGCGGCAACGAGCGGGAGCGCCGGTACGACCCCACGGCCCACGCCGAGATGCTAGTGCTTCGCGACGCGGCGGCTATCTTGGGGGGCTGGCGGCTCCCAGAAGCCACCCTCTACGTCACTATCGAGCCCTGCCCCATGTGCGCCGGCGCTATCGTGCTCGCTAGGATCAAGCGGCTGGTGTACGGGGCAGACGACGTAAAAGCCGGAGCGGCCGGCACCATCCTCAACATCGTCGACCATCCGGCTCTGAATCATCGACCTGAAGTGCGGGCGGGAGTGATGGCGTTGGAAGCTTCGCGGCTCTTACACGACTTCTTTGCAGCAAAGCGACGCGCTGGCGGAGAATTCGCCGATGAATGACAAAGGCTGGGCAGTCTACTGGGCGCTGGTCGGTCTCGCCAAGCCGTGGACGATCGTTTCCTTTCTGCGCGACCGGCGAAGAGCCGAGCGCGAGTGGGCAGAGACCCTGGTGAGCCCTCTAGAAGACTTGGGCAGTTGCTCGCGTCTTTCCGTGCTCCCTGCGGTCGAGTACTACGCGGCCGGCAAAGACTCGAGCTCGGCCCGCAGGGACCTGAGTGCAGGCCATGAAGACCCGAGCGACAGTGGCGAACACCTGGCTACCGAGGCCGGCGTCTCGTATCTGCTCCGAATCGACGACAAGACCTGGCTTTTCGACGTGGGGCTGAACGCCCGCCACGAACATCCCTCGCCTTTGTTGCGCAACCTGGAAGCCCTTGGCTTCTCGCCAGCAGACCTCGACGCCATCTTCATCTCGCACCTGCATCTTGACCATGTGGGCGGGCCCGAGGAGATGAAGCAGGGTTCGTTCTCTCTTTCAGCGGGACCGGTGGAGCTTCCCGACCTTGTCGCTTATGTCCCCACCGTGATGCGCCACCCCCAGGCCCGAGTGGAGGTGGTCACCGCGCCGCGCAAACTGGCCGAAGGCGTAGCCAGCACGGGCCCGCTCACGCGTGCCATCTGGAAGATGGGGCCTATCCAGGAGCACTCCCTCCTCATCAATGTGGCGGGCAAGGGAATCGTGATGGTGGTCGGCTGCGGCCATCCCACCCTCGCTCGCTTAGTGGCCCGAGCCAAAGCGGTCACCGCTCTGCCTCTCTACGGGGTGATCGGTGGGTTGCATTTCCCGGTCACCGGTTCACGCGTGGGAAAAGGCGGGCAGAACATCATCGGCAACGGCAAGCTACCCTGGCAGAGAATAACGCGGCGAGAAGCGGAGGCGGCCGCGGCTTTTCTGGCCGATCTCGACCTGGGACTGGTGGCGGTCTCCGGTCACGACAGCTGTGACTGGAGCCTGGGACTGTTCCAGAGCAAGCTCGGAGAACGCTGCCGCACTCTGCAGGTGGGCAAGGAGATCGTCATAGCGTGACTGCGAGCGGAGCCTCCGACCATCGTCACGCCCCGGTCGTCCCCGCTGCACCCGACGCCCGACTGATCGTCAGCCTGCTCCTCAACTTGGTCATCACCTTGCTGCAGGTGGCCGGGGGGTTCATCGCCAACAGTCTCGGTCTCCTCTCCGACGCGGCCCACAACCTGAGTGATGTAGTCGCCCTGGGTCTTAGTCTCTGGGCCGTCCGCCTAGGTCGACGGCCGGCTACCCCCACTCGTACCTTCGCTTACAAGCGGGCTGAGATCTTGGTGGCGTTGTTCAACTCCGCCGTGTTGGTGGCCATCTCCGTCTACATCATCGTAGAGGCCATCGACCGCCTGCTTCATCCTCGACCAGTGCTGGGTCTTTGGGTAGTCGGCTTTGCCGTCGGGGGACTGGTCATCAACACCACGGCTGCTCTCCTTCTGCGCGCCCACAGGGACGACCTCAACTTGCGCAGTGCCTTCCTGCACCTGGTCGGCGATGCGGCCACGAGTCTGGGAGTGGCCCTGAGCGGTCTGGTGGTCTACCTGTTCGACTGGAGCTATGCCGACGCTATCGTCTCCATCGTAGTCTCGCTGTGGATCGGGCGGGAAGCCTTCGCCATCATCCGAAGAACCGTGAATGTGCTGATGGAGGGAACCCCAGAGAGCGTGGAATTCGACGAAGTCCGGCAAGCGCTCACCGAGATTCCTGCGGTGAGGGACGTCCACGACCTTCACATCTGGTCGTTGTCCTCCCACGACCTGGCCCTGTCCGCCCACGTCGTGGTGGCCGATGCTGCCCTTTCTGAGCTGGGTCGGACTATGACGAACATCAAGGGCATGCTTCTCGAGCGCTTTCACATAGCCCACGCCACCATCGAGCTGGAGACCGCGGAAGGGGAGTGTGCTGGAAGCATCTGTGAGCCTCCCGCGCTTCCCTCTCGAGATGCCGCTCAGCCGACCCGCAGCCGATCCGGCGGTCACTCCCGCTGGAAGGCCATGCGCCGCGGTTGACCCCAGGACTCCCTTTTACGCAGGTAGTCCACCAGCCCTAGGCATCGCCACAGACTGTGGAGCTGTCGGTAGCCGAACGACTCTAAGAGGGCGTAACTGGAGAGGACTATGACGTCCCGCACACTGGGGTACTTCTGGAAACTCCTGGCTTCCAAGTACATGGCCGAGAGGGAAAGTATGCTGCCCAGAAACATGGCACAGGCTAGGATGGCAAGACCAAGCCGCCAGTCCACTGCATTTAGAGCGACGCCGACCGCGACGACAGCGTAACCGAAAAGCTCCACCACCGGACTGAGGAGCTCGCCCAGCACGAAGAAGGGGTAGCCGAGCAGGCCCACACCTCCATACTTGGGGTTGAAACAGAGACGGCGGTTCTTGAAAAGACTCTCCGCCAACCCTCGCTGCCAACGCCGCCGCTGCTTACTGAGACTCTTCAAGTCTTCCGGCACCTGGGTCCAGCAGATGGGGTCAGGAAGGAAGAGCACCCGATAGCGTCTCTTCTGGTCGGAAAAGATCCGGTGCATACGGAGGACGAGCTCCATGTCCTCTCCCACGGTGTCGGTCCGGTATCCGCCCACCTCCACCACGGCAGTGCGCCGGAAGATGGCGAACGCGCCCGAGATGATCATGAGACTGTTGAGCCGGGACCAGCCGATACGCCCAAAAAGGAAGGCCCGCAAGTACTCCACTGTCTGGAATCGAGCCAGACTGTTGCGCGGTGCCCGCACCTTCTTGACCTCTCCGTTCTCGATGTCACAGCCGTTCGCCGGCATCACCACGCCGCCCACCGCGACCACCCGGTGATCCCGGGTAAAGGGACGGGTGATGTGCACGAGGGAATCCACGTCGATGACGGAGTCGGCGTCGATATTACACACCAGTGGGAACGAGCTGGCGTTGATTCCGGCATTCAAAGCATCGGCTTTGCCACCCTGCTCCTTATCGACCACCCGTAGACTCGGATAGGTGGGAGACTCGTAAAGACCCCGAATCGGCCGACAGGGGATATCCAGCGTCACTTGCCGAGAGGAAGGCACCAGCTCGAAGGCACGGATGAGCTCTTCCAGGGTGCCGTCGGTCGACCCGTCACTGACCACCACCACTTCCAACTCGGGGTAGCGCACGGCCAGAACCGAGGACACGGTGTGGACGATGGTGGCCTCCTCGTTATGCGCCGGTACGATCACGCTGACCGGCTTGTAGAACGTGGTGGCGAAAACCCCCTGGTGTTCGGTCATGGCCCGAATGCGGCTGTAACGGTCCACCTCCCGCGAAGACAGAATCACCAGCAAGAGGTAGAAGCCGTTGACCAACACGAAGTAGGCCAGGAAGAGGTAGTTAAGATCGATGAGCAACTGCCTCATGAAACTAATCCCCCTGGTCATGACTCACTTGGCCACCACCCACTAAGTCTTGCTCCGGGCCTGGGCCGGACTCGGTCCCCCCCAAGCGTGCGGCCGTCTGCGACTCTGGAATGACTTCCAGAACCCTTAGGGCATCCTCTGCGGCCGTCCGCACCGCAAGATTTCCGTCTTCACGCAAGACGCGTATGGCCGGGCAAGCCACCCGCGCCCCCAGAGCGGCTAGAGCCCGCACACTCTGGCTGCGTACGACCCAGTTGGAATGCTCGAGCAACTCCACCAGTTTGGACACTGCCCGGTAGTCCCCGACCTTAGCCAAGGCTTTGACAAGATGGATGGTCACCTCCACATCTTCGGTCAGGTCAAGAAGTGCGAGAAGGGTCGGCAGCGCGGGCTGATAGTGGAAGAAGGCCAGCAGGTCGATCAGCACCACCTGCGCGGCCGTGTCGTCCTCTGCCACCTCTCGCTGCCGGTCGAGAGAGGGGGATGTCCGCCCCTCGCCAAGCCGGCGCACCACGCCTTGCAGCAACCCTAGCATGACCGGGCAGCTCTCCTTTCCAAAGCCGGACAGGAGTTCTGCGGCACCATGAAGCGTGAGCGGGGTGCGGTCATAGACAGCCCGGAAGACCGGCAGCAGGTAAGAGGGGTCTCTGAAAGCAGCGACGGCATACCCCGCCGCCAGCACCACGGCCGGATCCCCAGAATCGAGCAGCTTCAACGCTACCGATCTTGCACTCTCCTCCTGGAGTCTGGCCAGCGTCTTGGCAGCTGCCGCTCGCTCCACGAGGTTCCGCGAACCCCGCATCCTACCTTCCAGCCAGGCGGTGAAACCTAAGCTTCGGCTGAGTTCACGGAGGGAGAAAGGAGAGTAGCCTGACCTATGGCGAAGTTCGGCGTCCAGGAAATCGTGAAAGACCCGCCGCGCCCTCCGTGAGCGCAGGCTGTCACGCAGGCGGCTGGTCGCGTCACGAGATCCCTGTAGGGCGATGGGAAGAAGCTCGCTCCACAGAGCATGCAGCCGCCTGGTCTGTGGGCCAGACTTGCGAACTTGGACGAAGACCGTGGCCACAAAGAGCAAAATCACGGTCACCGCCTCCGCAGCCACGGCCAAGGCTATGATCTGAAAGGTGCTCACGCTGGAAATATCGGTAGAGAAGACTGCCCGATTGAGATTACCAGCAAAACGCTAGGCCCGAGCGACGAAGCCGCCTACCTTAGAGGAAGCTCGGTCAGTCTTCGGGTGCGAGGAGATCGAGTACGCGACCCCGGTCCGCATCGAGGTCCGGGGCCGGCGGGCGCGTGGTCGGATCAGGGAAAGTGGAGAACTTGAGCGGATTCCCGGCCAGGGTGAGCAGGCCAGCTACGGGATCCTCGGTGGACACGACCATGTTTCTGGCTTTGATTTGAGGATCAGCCAGGACCTTGTCCACCGTGTTCAAGGGACCGCATGGTACTCCCGCCTCCTCCAGAACGGCCAGCCAGTGGCGAACCGGCTGCCGCCCGAGTTCCGTTTCGAGCTCGTCCTTGAGAGCAGCTTGATGCCGTGTGCGCAGCTCGTTGTTCAAGAAGAGAGGATTCGCAGCCAGGTCGGACCGCCCCAATACGGCGCAGAGCCGGGCGAAGAGACTGTCGTTGCCAGCAGCGATAACCACGTAGCCGTCAGAGGCCTTGAAGACGTCAAACGGAGTGATGGAGGGATGGCGCGTACCCAAGGGTTGGGGGACCACACCTGTGCTGGTGTAGCGAGCGATGGCGTTCTCAAGGATGGCCACCTGAGCATCAAGCATGGCCACATCGATCAGAGTGCCTTCGCCGGTCAGTGCCCGGTGATAGAGAGCCGCATTGATCCCCACACAAAGAAAAAGGGCAGCCACCAGGTCACCGATGGACACGCCTACCCTCACCGGTGGAGAATCGGGGTGGCCGGTGAGGCTCATGACCCCACCCATGGCCTGCACGATGATGTCGTAAGCCGGGCGCGAAGAGTAAGGGCCGTTCTGCCCGAAACCCGACACTGCCGCGTAAATCAGCCGAGGATGCCTCTTGTGCAGCTCCTCCCAGCCCAGCCCTAACTTCTGCATGGTCCCAGGACGGAAGTTCTCCACCAGCACGTCGGCTTTGCCAAGGAGTCTCAGGAACAGGGACCGGTCCGCCTCCGCCTTGAGATCCAAGACGATGCTTTCCTTGCCCCGGTTGAGGGACATGAAATAGGCCGACTTTCCGTTGACAAAAGGGCCATAATGCCGGGAGTCGTCTCCGCGCGGCGGCGCCTCCACCTTGATCACGCGGGCGCCGAGGTCCGCCAGCACCATAGTGCAGTAGGGGCCAGCCAGCACGCGGCTCAGATCGACGATGACCACCCCGGACAGAGGACCTTGCTCGGTCATCCACATACCTCCTCACACATCCACCTGGCAGTGCCGGTCCGCACTGGCAGCTGCGCGGCGGTGAACTTGCTCCGATTGCTCCCACGACCGCAGCCGCTGTATCCCGATGCCCTGATGACTTCTGTAGTCGCTAGAAGCCGACCCGCGGACATGTTCCACCAGGGATCGCGGATGCGGCCGACAGGACCACACGACCGTGCCGGAAACAGTGTAGCTTGCCCCGCGGCAAAGCCTGACAATGCAATGAGGGTTCCTCTGGCCCCGAGGCCGGGCACCCCCGGCCCCACCGGGACCAAATCCCCGGTCCGCTGCTTGCCACTGCCGCGGACGCCGGATCGGCGCAAGTCGTGCCGACACCGGTTAGGCCCACAGATGTCGGACACCTTCTCATCGGTTACAATCCTTCCGTCGCGGTCGGGGCTCCCACATCCTGCAGTCTGGCCCCGGTCAGACTGGAGGCTGCGACCATGGAGAGGTGGCAGAGCGGCTTAATGCGGCGGTCTCGAAAACCGTTGGGCCTCATTGAGGTCCCGGGGGTTCGAATCCCCCCCTCTCCGTATAGCGGTCCGCAAGAGAACCACGAAGCAGCTCCCGTCGAGGTCCGGGGGATTCCGAACCCGCGAGGGCGTGAGCATCAGCGAGACAGTCCCTTCGGACTGTCAAGCAGCGAGCGGTCTGAGCCGAGCCGGACGGCGAGGCGAGGACAGCAGCTTGCGAAGCAAGATGCGCGAATCCCCCCTCTCCGCTTCAGAAAGCCAAGAACGGCCCGACTCACGCGGCCGGGTCTCGCGTCTTTCGGGCGAGTTCGGTGGCAAGTCGGTGGCAAACTCGCCAAACACCCCAGACACGCCGGGCTGCGTGGGGAGCACCGCCTCTGGAGGTGCGCAGGAGTATAGTGAAGTAGGGAGCAGTTTCGTCCGCCGCACCCCGTGGTAACGGCGCGTCTCTTCGCGCGCGGGAGATGAACAAGTGTCGGACTGGACTGTGGGCAAAGGAGCGATTCTCGGCACGTCGCCGATACTACTCCCAGCACAGTGTGCGGAGTGCGGCCGGGCCGCCTCCCGTGGGAAGCGTGTGGAGACCATCCTCTACTGGTATCCCAGTTGGATCTGGGTAGGCCTCATCTGGGCAGTCTTCCCTGTGGCCTTGCTCTACTACGCTGCCCGTAGGCCCCTCAAGATAACCTACTCACTGTGCCCTGAACACCAGCACACGCTCGCTGTCAAGAGACGGGCGGTTCTGGGGATGTGGGCTCTGTTCGCTGCCGTTGCCGTCGCGGCCATCGCCACATTTAGCAGCTACCTCATTCTCGCCGCCCTCGCCCTGTTCGTCGTGACATGGGTCGTCCACGTCGCGGCAGTGCTGTCACTCCGGGTGAGAAGCTACAAGGACAGTTCTTCGGCGTCCACGGGTCCGGCAAGGACTTCCTCGTGGCAGCGGAGCGACATCTACTGCCCCTCCCCGGAGAACGCTCCTACACACAGCTTGGATCACTCTCGTACCTAGTCAGGGACCGTTGTGCTCTTTTAGAGCACCGGGGGTTCGAATCCCCCCTCTCCGCCCCCTCTCCGCTTCAGCAAGCTCAGAACGGCTACCGAGGACCCGGTCGACGAGGCCGGGTTCGTGCGTCCTTCGGGCGAGCTCGGGAGCAATTCGGGGGCAAGCTCGGTAGCACCTAACGGTTGATGGACCTTGCCGCCAAGTAGAGGAGGCAGAGTCCGAAGACGGGCTTGAGGGTCTTGGCCTTGAATCTCTTGATGACCGCAGCACCGACCCACACGCCCACTACGGTCCGGGCGGCGAGCAGGAGTCCAGCCCAGATGGCGACCTAACCCTGGGACAGCTTGATGCCTTGTCCGACCATGGCGAGGGCATCATAGTGGCGAGCGACGTGCCCATGGTAACGCACACAGGCACGTCGAAAGGGCACATCAGGTCCAGTGCCAAGGCCAGTCCCTGCCCAGACCGACCACTCCGGTCAAAGGGCCACTGAGGAACCCCGGGCACTCCGCATCCTCCCGGCCATAGCAACCGGTCGTACGTCCGGGTTCCTGCACACAAATTACCCTTATACGCCGGAGAAAGCCGCGAAGATGACGGCGAAGAAGCGGGGAGAAATGCCACCCAACGCGATTTTTCTCTTTCCTTAACCCATCATTAACACAGCCCGAGGTCACATCGCCTACCCTTGTTTTGCAGACCAAGTTCCCGGTGAGCCAACGGGGGTGTGATGAGAACCTCGGTCGCACAACTGGAGACGGCCTCTGACCTCGCCCTTCCGACCACCACAAGCACTCTAGCAGAGTTCATAGCTGCCCTCGAGGTGGGCAGCCGTTGCTTCTGTTGCGGCTCCTCGCTTGCAGCCTCGACGCACGGCCGTAAGGGCGTCATCCTGGGCTGCCCCGACTGCGGCGCCGAGGTGGCCACAGATCAGGCTCTCCCCCAGCAGCAGGCCGCCTGACATGACCGAAGAGAAGGTGGTCACCGGTGCGCGGAAATAGGCCATTTCGCCCAGAACTGCAACCCTGCCTGACCGCCCAACTCATCGATGAGATAGCGGCGGAACCCGTGATCGGCTTCCCGGTAAACGCGGACTCCTCCGCTGGACCTCTCTCCCGGCATGAAGGTCTCCTGCTTCACTTCGTGACCTTCCTCATCGGAAGCTGGAACCTGCTTATGATCAACCTCGCCAATGCTCCGAGCCATCTGTGGTTCTGGCCCTGGGTGGCCGCGTGGGCGGGCGCACTTGTGCTCCATCTGGGTACTATCCTCCTGCTCTCCCGTCGCTGTCCCCGTGGAAGCGTCGGCCGTCTGCTCACCAGACACGGGGCCGCAGAAGGGGGCTAGAACGTGCCTGAAAGGACAAGGGTGCTCTTTCTGTGCACCAGAAACTCAGCCCGAAGTCAGATGGCCGAGGCGTTTCTGAGGCATTATGGTGGCGGCCGCTACGAAGCCCACAGCGCCGGTCTTACTCCCGGGGAGATCGACCCTATGGCCATTCAGGTGATGGCCGAGAGGGGATACGATCTGTCGGGCCAGCGCGCGAAGGGTATCGACGAATATCTGGGTAAGATCCTTTTTGAGTACCTCATCGTCGTGTGTGCCGAAGCTGAGAAAAACTGTCCTACGGTCTGGCCGGGAGTGAGCAAGCGCTTGTACTGGCCCATCGAGGACCCCAGCAGTTCAACGGGATCGGCTGAGGAGCGACTGGAGGGGTTCCGTGCAGCTCGGGACCGAATCGAGGAGATGGCCAGGACCTGGGTGGACCAGGCCGAAGTCTAGCTCGGGGATCTGACTCTCGGTCAGCTTGTAGGGCTTGCCCACGGGAGGCTCCTCCCGTTTTGGTTTTGGTGTGGTCTGGCGCATTGTTGACCACGGGGCCCGAGACGGAAATCGGCTATTCCCGTGTGGCTTTGCCGAGAAGCGCGTCGATCTTGGCCACGACTTCAGCCTGCACGGTCGGAAGCGTGTGCGCATAGATGTCCATAGCGGTGCTCGTGGTGGCCAGCCTGGTTCCCGATGCGGTCCTCTGGTTCCACTTCCGCGGTGTGGACGAGTGGAAGCTGGTCATCGCGGAGTTCACACTCAGCCCGCGTTATCATCCATACCAACTCCTCCTCTCGCGCTCCATCTCTGGGTCTGACGCCTTCTTGCCGTACATCAAACGCAGTACTTGGCAGAGGATCCATTGCATGAAGAAGCACCTCCTCAGGAGTTAGGCCGGTAGTCCCGCGACCAACCGTCCCGAGGTTGGCGTGCCCGGCCCGCAGGTCCACAACGGCTCGCGCAGCGGGACCTCGGGTGTCCGAGACACAGTCTCCGCGCGCACGAGTGACCACGCCGAGGAGTTATCGACTGTTTCCGGCAAGTTCAGTAGCTGGGTGGCAAATGCAGCGACAATCCCAGGCAGCCGATCGGTAGAAAGGTGGAGGCAGCACAACCACGGACAAGACAGAAATACGTGCGGGATCGCTGCTGGTTCAGCAGACGCACGGAGAGAGACGGTAATCCCCATGCATCAGGTCAACTGTTCCAGCGAGAGCAGACACACCATCACTCTTGGAACGAGCCACTCCACAGCTGTCGGTGCTCCGTGAACCGAACGCCCGAGCTGGAAGCATGCGCACTTCACGTTTCATGAGATCCAAGAACCGGTCATCTTTGTGGTGATGAAAGCAGCGGTCTTGATGGTGCTACTGGCACCGGTCAGGAAGGCACCCCGCTCTTGACCGCGCCCGAACGCCTCATGTGAGTAGCCGCGCTCTTGACTCAACCGCTTATATACATAATGCTGCTATGCATAGTCGAGCTAGGTGTACCCGACTCTCTGCAGGGGAGCGCCGGGGTGTCGAAGAAGTGATGACTATCTCAAGAGAGCTAGTTGCCGCCTCGGCGACCCCGATCATTCTGGCTATCTTGCGCGCGTCCGACATCTACGGCTATGCCATCATCCAGAGAGTCCTTGAGGTGTCGGACGATCGTCTTGCCCGGACGGACGGCATGCTTTACCCGGCCCTTCATCGTCTCGAGGAGGCGCGCTTCGTGGCTTCCCGCTGGGAGGTCGCCGAGACGGGACGTCGACCCAAGTACTATAGGCTCACCGACGCCGGGAGGGCTGAGTGGGAACGCCTCCGAGCGCAGTGGCTGGTAGTTCACGATGCACTGGAGCGGCTGACTGGCACCGCCGGTACAGAAGACGAAAATTATCGACGATCTCACCTCTAGGGGCATCACGCCCGAGGACGCTTTCCTGGTGTCGGTCCGGCGGATACGCGACAGCGAGGCGCTCAGCCGAGAGTTCACGAAAGTCAGCACCGAGAGTGTCTGGCGACAGCTCTTGGTGCGCGCCCCTGACGAGTCATCTCGCCGTCCTGAGTATGTCGAAGTCACCCTGGTCGTCGGCCTTGCGGTGCTGGCGGGATTGCCCACAAAGATCCCAGCGATCTTCGGTCGGAGTTTGATCCCCCTGGAGCGAGATGCGCTCATCTACCTCGAGAACGCCTCTCTATTCGTGCTGCCCTCTGTGGCCGTCTACCTGATCTGGAAGCGATCCCTCTCACTGCAGTTCTCTTTAACCGCCGCGGCCGTATTCATTCTCGCTGCGTTGCTTGTCAACCTCCATCCGACCCGCTATCCCCACGATACGACGGTGCCGACGGCCGCGCATCTGCCCATCGCCCTTATCCTCTTCTTGGGGGTTCGCTACTCTGGGCCGAGCTGGAAGAGAGCCAGCGCCCGACTGGACTTTGTGCGGTTCGCGGGCGAGGTGTTCATCTACTCGGTATTGCTCGGGCTAGGCGGACTGGTGCTGATCGGGGTATCTGTGACAACATTCGAATTCATCGACATTACCTGCTTCGTCGCCAATTGGATTGCGTTGTTCGGCGGCGGCGCACTACCCGTGGTGGCTGCCCATCTGGTCGAGCGGAAGAAAGGGCGGCTCGAGACCATCGCTCCCATGCTGGCGCGCATTTTCAGTCCCTTGTTCCTGGTGGTCTTTCTTAGTTTGCTGGCGGCGATGGTGGTCCCCCATAGAGCGCCCGCCCAGGATATAGAGCTCCTTATCTGGTTCGACCTTCTCCTGGCCCTGGTCCTCGCTCTGACTTTGTACACCACGAGTGCCCGCGACGCCGAAGAGCCTAGAAGACTCTGGGACGTTCTGACGCCGGCCCTCCTTGTCGTAGCGTTCGTGGTTAACGGGATAGCTCTCTTCGGCATCATCTCGCGTCTCTTAGAATGCGGTCTGACGCCAACCGGCTGGCGGCCCTTGGGGAAAACGTCCTACTCCTCGTCACTCTGCCGCTTCTCGCAATCGCCTATTTTGGGTTCGTCGGAGTCCGCCTTCGCTACCAGTCGATCGTGGAAACGCAGATGCGATATCTGCCTGCCTATACCAGTGATCGGTAAACCGCTGCACGAAGCCGCCCCCAGCCTTAAGGTCCGGCCCATGGTCTCAGAGTCCCGATGATGTCGACCGCATCCACGGTAATGCCAGTGCCAGTCGACACCGGGTTCTTGAGCCCACGCCACCACACAAACAAGTAATAGTTTCCCTCCTCAAGAAGAGGACTGCTCCACACTCTCATACTTCTGTGAGTTGAGTTGTAGAGGTCGATTACCGTGCTGACTATCGTCTCGGCATGGCCACTGGTATCGATATGCTCGAGCCAAAGATCGGCCTTGCCCTGATCGGGGCCCATGAGGGCGATCAAAGCAACGCGGGTACCTTGGAACCAAGCAAGGAAGCGGGCACTTGGACCGTCAGTATATCGATAGGTCCCGCCCGAGGCGGCATAGCTCGCAAGCTCCAGCCAGGTCCCGTCCCAGTCGAAGCCGCCTTCCGTGTCCTCGTACCTTGTCCATAATAGGAACCCAGGGATGGTCATAACCGGGACCGAGGTGACAGGCGGGATAATCCTGAAGGTTGTGGTGGTTTCGCTCTCTTCGGGAGCAGGTTCGGGCTCTGGTGATGCGCCACTGGCAGTCGTTGTGGTGGCCTCCGAGGACCGGGGGGTGCTCGAAGAAGGATGCGTGATGGGGGGATGGCTACCTCCGCTATCACTCGCAAAGGTAGTGGAGCTCGTCGGAACGACTGAACCCGAAGTGGTGGATGCGGTAGCGATCTCCTCCGAGGTCGCAGCACTGGTCAAAGGCTCTGGGGTGGAGCCTTTTTCGCCCGAGCATGAATCAACACAGCCGGAGCCCAGGGTCGATAGGAGCACAACTAGCACGCCCAGGCCAAGAACAGAGAACCCACACTTTCCCAACGCTCTTCTCCTTTCTCGCTGCTCCGTCCCGCTGCTCACTCCAGACCAGCGAGCTGGTCAGTCGACCGTGATGGACCTCTGTGTCTGCACGACCTCAAGGTCATCCACGCCGATGGAGACCTCGGCTGGGGCGGGTTCGTCCGGTCCACACGACGTGCACATGCCGGCTTTCGGCAAGAGGCCCGTGAACCACAGGGGACCGAACCTTCTACGTTCTGAGACGCCTTCAGTCGGACCGATGAGGGGGCTGTAGACTTAGGGAAGGTCGAAGCCCCCACGTAGACCCATGGCTAGGAGGAGCGCCAGCCCGACGGTCACAGCAGCCCCGCTGCTAAAGCGCACCCGGGAGCCAATCGACGAGCTCGATGAATAGACACCTGGCCCCCACATGCACTTCCCGGACATGCGCCTCCATGGCGACCGTCTCGACGTACGTTCCCAGGGTCTTCTTATTTGAGCATACTCTCAGCCCGCCCAAAATCAACATCTCCGAAGATCGGGGCAAGAAGCGTCCTAGGCCGTGACCTCTGCGCCGCACAGCCTCAAACTCGGGATCCGAGACAGTCCGCGAGACGCGAGCGAGGGTGGGAGATCCGATAGGGGACCCACTCACTCAGAGGCTGACCGCGGCCTCTAACGCGGCAGACCAGGCGGACTGGGTTGTAGACACCGTGCCCCTGTTCTCGCCGGCATCGATAATGGAGTCCGTGGGCAGGGACTAAGCGCATCTCGCAGAGGTCCTCGTTCGACTGGTCTGGCCTCGGGCTGACTACCTTTGGCCAACCTGCTCCAGGTCCAAAGAGCCAACGAAACCAGGAGTACCGGTCATGAGGCAGAGACCGCACCGCACGAACAGTCTGATACGCCTCGACCTTCGGCGGGAATACCCGGGCCTGCACGGCGGGAATCGGTGCGCTGCAGGTGATGGTCGAGGAGAGACTTGCGGAAGCTGCGGCCGAGAAGGGCGCCTACTTCGTGAGCAGACTCGATTCGCTACGAGATACACAGGTGATCATAACGGATGTCCGTGGCCGCGGACTCCTGATCGGTGTCGAGTTCAAAGAGCCGACAAGCGGAGTCCCCAAGACTATCTCTTTCGGTGTGGTGAATGCCCTCTCCAGGGAATATCTCCCGGCCATGGTCGCCGGCGAGTTGGCGAGCAAGCATCGTGTGATCACTGCTTACACGCTGAACAACCCCAACGCGATGAGGATCGAACCTGCGCTGGCCCTCCTCAGCACGGACGAAATCGACTACGTGATCGCCGGCCTCGACGAGGTGTTGGACAGATTCAAGAGCATCATGAGTGCTGCGCTCACGTAGATGGGAACCATGGTGGGTTCTTTCCTCGGGGGGAAGAAGGCCGGGTAGGCGGTCACTCCTTCGAGACTAGCTGCCCCCTTGTCCGTGAAGAAGCCCTTGCGCACATAGGCAGAGGTGTCCTCCCGGTGGACGTTCAGTCTCAAGAGAGACCTCCCCCCGTCTATGACGGAACTCGATCCAGTCGAACCTCAGGCTCAGCGGGGGAGGGCAAGAAGAGGTCAAGGTGGGAAGCGTAGTCAGCTTTGGCGGTCGCTACGGCCGGTTTCGGCCGTTGGTCGACATCGAAGGCCTGACTGTTCCGGCGGCGTTATGCGGCGTTATCATGCCTTCTCTACGCGCCAGTGGGGGGCCTTGGGCGGCCAGTCGAAATCGACCAACGCCCGGTTGGGCGCGCCGGCTAGCGCTCTCGCCACCGCAACCTTGACGCCCCCCTGATGCGACCAGTCATCGTGCCCCTCACTAACCAAGACCAAGAGGCTTAACCGCTAGGCTCGTGCCCCAGGCAACCCCTCCGGGCACCCTCCGTACCGCGAGCGTAGAACCCGACGCGAGGCTGCGCAAGTTCAGAACCCGACGCGAGGCTGAGCAGCCGTTCCCCGAGAGCCAGGCCCGGCAGCTGTGGCCCCAGCGCGAGGGCGTGTTGCCCCGCGTAAAGCGGCGGAATATACTCGAACCGACTGTATTCCGGCAGCGCGGTCTTGGAGGGCTGCCATGCGAGGCTTACGGTCTTTGGTTCTTCTTCTCTCGATGCTGATGCTGGCGAGCCTGCTCGCTGCAGGATGAAGGGGCGGCACGACGACCTCCAGCGCTTCCGCTGGGACCGGCCCGCCAGAGACAACCGCCAGCTCCGCCGGGGCTGTTCTCTCTAGCACCAGCACCGAGCCTACTTCCCGCGAGTGGGTCGTGGCCAGGCCTACCGTTATCGACGTTCCCACGGAAGAGGTAGCCCGGCTGACTGTCACCCCGGCGGGAGAGGTCATGCGGTGGGGCCCCTTGAAGTTAGAGGTGCCTGCAGGGGCCCTGACTTCCGATACCACCGTTATCATAAGCCGTCTGCCCCAACCCTTCCACATGGAACCAGCTGGAGCCGATGACTCCTAAGCCGTCAAGGCGGTCCCCTTGAGCTCGGCCATCGAGTTAGGTCCTCCGGGCACCCGCTTCGCAAGACCGGTGACCATAACCCTGCCTTATGACCCGGGCCTGGGGCCCAACTGGGGTCGATCCTGAATTGGCGGCGGTAGCTTACTTCGATGGAGAGAAGTGTAGGATCGGGGGCGGCACGGCGGACCCCTCTGCGCACACGGTCTCCATTGCGGTGCAGGAGTTCGCGGCGCAAGTGGTGACCAGTGTTGCCATAGTGGACTGGGTGGCTGCCGCGGGTCCAGCCGGCCTGCCCTTGAACCGCGCTGTCTCCTGGCACTACGGCCTCGCACGAGAGACAGCAGACCAGGTCAGCCAGGGGACAGCCAAGGCCTTCATCAGGCCGGATGACCCTGTCGTAGCCAAATGGGCCAGCCTAGCCATGCTACGGAGCAACGTCAGCGGAGAGCTCAAACGCTTGGATGACCCTGGCTTTGCCGAATGGGTGTATGAGGCGGTGAACAAAGGAGAGAAGCCCACTCTGGTTTTCGGAGAGGAACCGCTGGCCACCTCCTCGCTCATCCGCAAGATCCACTTCAACTGCAAGGAAGGGACTAATTGGCAGACTGCCGAGCACTACTTCACCCTCGGCAGCCAAGAGGCAGGGCCGCTTTCCGGCGACTGTACCGACCAGACGAACATGGTCGTGAACATCTTCAGGAACAGAGCTTTCCTCGCCCGAGGCGTATACGCCAACGTCGGGGGCAACAAGCACCTCTACCATGCTTTCGCGGAAGTCGTCATCGGCGGTCAGCTCTACCGGGTGAACGCTTACGGTGAGCTGATTTCCCCGGTCAACGATGAATTCTCGTTTCGGGAGTATCTCCCTGTCACCAGTCCTGGCGACCCGCACTACCGCTGCATGTGGGACGAAAACGGCCAGTGGCCTTACGACGCGGATTGGTGGAAAGCCCCCGACCTGGCCGGCACTTACCGGGCGAGCATCAAGTTCCCCTTCGCCGACGTTCCGTTTGCGTTCAACGTGGAACCAAACAGCACAGTACGGGGAGAGATCGAGAAGGTCCTGGCCGGAGTCAATGTGACTGGTGAGCCGGTGAAAGCACGCGTGAAAGGCTTTTCCGGCGGCTCGGTCTCCAAGGACGGCACTCTAAGGGCTGTGGGCTTGGGCTGGGTGTGGATCGAGGGACGCACCACCAAAGCGGAGTGGCTGGAATGACCTTTGGTGCTCACCGGCCAGATCGCGAGGGGCGCCTTCAGTGGGTCACTTACCTTCGAGGGCGCGGACCTGCTCGTTACTGGCACCCGCCTGGGCGAGCGGTCATACTGATTTCTCGCGTAGGACGGTCTCGAACCGGTAGCCTTGCTCCTCCGCAGCGGCCCCGAGCTGTCGGCGCACGACGCCGTAGTCCCAAGCGTAGACATAGTCCTTGCCGAAGAGCTGGGAGGCTTCCTCGATCGTGCCTTCCCGCTCTTTGCCGCGGGTGCTGTAACTCTCTTTCTTGAAGCCGAAGCCGGGCGACATGTCGTCCAGCCCGCCCGAGCCGCTTGAGAGACCGGAACTCTGTTCCACGAGCATCTCCCAGAAACGCACGGTGCGCGCGTTTTCGTCTACGCGGACACGGCATTTGTATGCGAGTTTCTTCTTGCTGAGCAAAGCCTTGCGCTCCGCAACCACCGCATCACCCGCGAGGGCCCCATCCTTCTGGGGGAGCAATCTGACAGGAAGACTCTGACTAAGCTCTTGGAAGCGCTCCTGCAATGACATTGATTCTCCTTTGCGTTGCAATAACCACCACCCGCTCTCCCCCACCAAGATGCATTATCGACGCTTTCCAGGAGCACATTAGTAGGTCTCGCGAAGGCTTGCGTAGGGTGTGGGAGCGATCCTGGGCTCGGTCCGGATAGCGAAGAACGCTTCCCCGGGAGCCTTGAACGACCCGCAAACCCGGATGATCCCGTGCTCGTGGTCATGAGGGGCCGGCCTGGACAATGTGACCCGGACCGGCAGACTAGGCGGCAGGGTGGTGTCCGCCACCCGCCCCCGGTCCAAGACCATGCTTCAAGCGAGATGTTTCCGCAGGAAATCCCCCATCAAGCGCAAGGCTTCCTCGGTGGCGGGGCTGGCTTTGTAGGTGAAACCGTGAGGTTGGTCTGGAAACTCGTGAAGCTCCGTTTCCACGCCCGCCTCGGACAGCATCCGCGCGTACGTAACCCCTTCGTCGCGTAAGGAGTCCCGGCCCGCAACGATGATCAGCGCAGGAGGTAGCCCGCGGACATCTTCCAGTGAGGCATAGACCGGGGACACATAGGGGTTGCGAGCCTCTGCAAGATCGGTAACGTAAGCGCGGTCGAACAAGGTGGCCATCCAGGGAGGGACACTTCCCTTGGGACTCGGCTTGTCAAACGGCGAAGTGGCGAGGTCCAAGACGGGATAGTCCAAGATCTGGCAGCGAAAACCAAACCCTCCCTCTTTTATCGAGCGCAGAGAGGTCACTGCCGCCAGATTGCCTCCCGCACTGTGGCCGACTATGGCAAGGCGGCTGGAATCGATACCGTACTCAGAGGCATGGTCGACCAAGTGCTTGACCACCGCATAGGTTTGGTCGACCGCTGCTGGGTAGGGATGCTGGGGAGCTTTGGCATAGTCGATGCTGATGACGCGGCAGCCCACCTTGGCAACGAACTCCCGACAGAAAGGCTCGTCCACGTCGGCAGACATCAGCATGAAGCCGCCGCCGTGCAGGTCGCACACGAGCGGCTTGGGTTCTTGGCCTTCGCAGTCGTACCACAGGGTCCGCACTCTCCCGGCCTCGGTGTCCAGGAACCTCTCCACGCCAAGCCGGGGTCCGGACAGGCGGAACTTCCACTTGAAGTAAGTACGGTTGAGCCCTTGGATGACCCTGGCCCTGCGCATCACCTGCTCGCGAGTCAGCTCTCTCCTCGCCATGACCTCTTCCTCCCCTGGTGACTCCCGGTCGGGCCGAGCGCGGCCATGTTATCACCGCCGCCTCTTGAGCTGACTGCGGATAGGCAAAGCCACCAGGGCTCCTATTACTACCAGAACGATGGAGAAAATGTAAGTGGTACGCATGGCCCGCGCGAACTCGCCCATGAGGAAGTCCATACTGAACAGCTCCTTGAAGAAGGCAGCCATCTGGGCCTCAGACGAGGGCGGCAGCGAAGGAAACAAGGACCCTAGCGCGTCGGACATGGTGGCGCCTAGACCTCCCCCCGCCCGCATCTGACCCATGTTGATAGCCGAGGAGCCGACGGCATCGACGATCTGCTGCTTGACCGCAGCCGGTAACGGGTAGGGGACAGCTTCCAGATGGCTAGCGACGCCCTGTTTGATGTAGACGACACCCCGGTTCTGCAGTATGGCGCCCATCACGGCGATGCCCAGCACTGCCCCTATCTGCCGGACACTCGATAGTACACCCGAGGCCTGACCCGCCCGCTCGGGAACGACCGACCCCATCACTGCCGAGGTGCTAGGAGGCATGACCATGCCGATGCCAAAGCCGGAGACCAGGAAGGGCACCACAAAGGCAGGCCAGGAGCCGTCAGTCACCATGACCCGACGAGTCAAGAAGAATCCCACCGCTGTGACCAGCATGCCCGAGAACATCAGCCACTTAGGTCCTATCCGGTCAGAAAGTGTGCCCGAGAGTGGCGAAGAGACCACTACGATCGCCGCCAGGGGAGTCATGACCAGGCCGGCTTTCACCGCGCTATAACCGAGAACCGCCTGCAGGAAAACCGGCAAGAGAAAGAACACTCCCATCATGCCGAATTGCATGATGAGACTGAGCACATTGGTCAGGCTGAAAGTTCGGTTCTTGAACAAGGAGAGATCCATAAGGGGCTGGAGCTGTCGCCGCTCGATGAAGAGAAAAACGGCTATCCCCACCACGGTCGCAGCGAACAGTCCCAATATGAGACCAGACGTCCACCCATACTTCTGTCCCTCGATGAGCGCGAAGGTCAGAGCAAAAAGCGAGGCAGTGAGCACCCCCACCCCGGGAAGGTCCATCTGCTTGACCGAGCGCGGGTCGGTGGACTCCGGCACGTACTTCAGCGTGAGCGCCAGCAAGATGACCCCTATGGGGCCGTTGATGAAGAAGATCCACCGCCAAGAAGCCGCGTCTACGAGAAGACCCCCCAGGCTGGGTCCCAAGGCGAGAGAGAAGCCGCTCACCCCGCCCCAGAAGCCCATGGCCTTGCCACGCTCCTCGGGAGGGAAGACGTTCGCGATGATGGACAAGGTGTTCGGCATCATCAGAGCCCCACCCAGCCCCTGCACGGCCCGGAACCCGATCAACCAGCCGATGCCGGGCGCGGCTCCACAGGCGATCGAGGCCAGAGTGAAAATGCAGAGCCCCACCGCAAACATGAGTCGGCGTCCAAAGAGATCCCCCAACCTGCCGGTAGTGATCAGAAGGACGGCGAAGACCAGGAGATAGGCGTTCATCACCCACTCCACTTCGGAAAAGCCGGTCTGGAAGGCAGTAAGAATGCTGGGTATGGCAATGTTCACCACAGTGCCATCCAGCAGCAGCATGAAAACGCCGACGCACAGGATGGCCAATACGACCCAACGGCGCCGGCTGTGCTTGATGTCAGGCCCTCCGCTGCTCGTTTCTGTTTCCCCGGAGCCTGTCCCTGGATCCATCGCCGAATCTGTCTCCGCCCTTGTCATCAGCTCACTCCTGCTTTCCCGCCAGTCTTTCCAGCCCCTCGAGGAAGTGGGCGCAAGCCTCGTCATCCATGCCCTCGAGAGCAGCCTCTACTTCCCGCCGCCATCCCGCGCAGATACGGTCGGCAAGCTCCTGAGCTTTGGGGCTCAAGCGCACCCGGACCACCCGCTCATCGCTTTCGTCCCGGGCGCGCTCGACGAGCCCGGCCGCCACTAAAGGCTTCACCAGACCGCTTGCCGATGCCGCCGCGACATGCATCCCTTCGGCCAGTTCGCCCATCGTCTGCGGCCCGTAAAGGGCAAGGTGGACGAGGGTGCGGACCTGGGCAGTGGACAGAGGTGGCGCCAAAGCCCCTATCTCCGCACGACCGCGTGCCGACCCAGCCCCGGGCAGTACCGCAACGCTCCCTCGCGCCTCCGCGTGGCTGGCCACATCCTTGGTGAGTTTCTTGGCCAGCCCGGGGAGGATCTTCAGCACCTCCCGGATGATTCTTTCCCGGTCCTCAGCCGACATTGCTGCCCGACGCCTCCTTGCCGTGTCCGTAGAGCACAGCTGGTCGCTTTACTTAGGTAACCTAAAGATTAGCGTACCGAAGCAACCCTGGCAAGGCGCCAGCTAGCGGCACGCCATGAGCAGCAGACAACCGCCTAAGAGCTTGGCTCGAAGATAGAGGGGTCTACCGCAGGAACCTGCCCTAGATTGGCGGGGTTGATAACCCGCGCGACACTGCGGCAGTAAGTCTCTCCTTCGCGCTCACTCAGGTCGACCACCGACCCCACTCTGTCGCCGGTGAGGATGCGGACCCGGGGCCGGTCGAAAGGCAAGCCGACCGCGGGAGCCGCACACACCAATCCGAACTCCCCGCTTGTGAGCTCCACCAGTGTGCCCGGCGGGTAGAGACCCATGATCTCCACGAAGGTCTTGACCAGTTTGCGGTCGAAATGGGTGCCAGCATTGGCTATAAGGTAGAGGATGGCTTCATGCGGTGTGAAGTTGTACTCGCGGTAGCTGCGCGCGGTCGTGAGGGCGTCGTAGCAGTCCACTATGGCAACGATCTTGCCGAAGAGGGTCATCCTTCGCTTCAGCCCGGTCCGCAGGCGGGGATAGCCGCTCATGTCTTCTCTCAGATGATGCTCGAAAGCCACCACGACGGCCCTCATCACTGAGGGGCTCAAGCGTCCGGTGCCGAGAATGGCATAAGCCGCGAGTACAGGGTGACGACGTACCTCTTCCCACTCCTGCTCGTCCAGGGACCCTGGCTTGTTGAGAACCTCAGGCAGGACCTCGAGCTTGCCAGAATCATGCAGGAAGGCAGCTATGCAGAGTTCTCCCAGGCGCGCCTTGCTCAGGCCAAGGCGCTGGCCCAGAATCACCGCCAGAATAGCCACATTCGTCGAATGCGAGAGCAAGTAACGGTCGAAATCTTTGATGGTGGTGAGAGCCAAGAGCGAGCTGGGGTCGCGCAAGGTCTGGTCGACCACAGCCTGGGTCACACGGCGAAGCCGCCTCGCCTGCGTGCGATCGGTGGGCACCTTCTCAGCCGCAAGTTCCTCGCCCAGCTGCATGGCAGCTGCATAGGCTTCGACCTTCGCGGTGGCCGTCGGCGCCCCCGAGCCTGACAACAGGTCGGCTCTCACCCCGGTGACTCCCCGCTTGGCCAGCAAGTCGTCCAGGTCGAACGCGAGGGACCCGGCTGGGCCGGTGCCGGTGGTGGGTCTTTCCCTGGCCAATGTCAGAACAAGTTGCAGAAGCTCGCCCTCCGTCACCCCCGCGAAGAAAGTGAGAGTCGTGATCCCCCAGTCGGTGAACAGGTCCACCAGATAGGAAAAGCGGGCGTACGTGGCTGCGGAGCTCCGGACCCGCGACTTGCCCACGAAGACGCTGTGGCTGTGTACGCCGACGGTGACTGTGCCGTCTTCCCCATAATGAGCGGCAAGCAGTGCTGCCAGGGAGGCACAGGCCTGGCGCATGACGGCATTCGCCGGTTCATAGTAGGAGGCTGTGCGAACTGCAGCCGCCAAGGCCAGCACTAAGGCCTGGTCGGAGCGTTCCAGTGGGTCCGGCGGTCTTTCGGCATTCATGGCCGGCCCCCGCCCCCGCCTGACCGACCACTCTGGCCGTCCTGCAGGGCCTGCATCGCGGCTTTCCTTATCTGGCTTTCCCCACTCTTGGCCGCCTCACGTAGGACCGCCTGAGCAGCAGCACTAGGAACAGCGGCTAGAGCCTTGAGCGCTGCAAGGCGGACAGCGAGCGGTCGCGCCCCCAGGAGTCTTCGCCTCCACATCTTGTCGAGAAGGGGAAGGGCCCGCTCTCTGGCTATGGCTGCGTAGGCACCCAGGAGAGCTTCCACTTCTTCCTGGGGACGTAAGGGGAAATCACGGGCCTCGACCTGGGCCAAGAGTGAGGTCTCTTGCTCCCGCCCTCCCAGCCAGCCCAACGCCCTGGCGGCCAAGGTCCGGACCGAGGAGTCTTCGTCGTCCAGGGTAGCCGCCAGGGCCCGCAATACCACCGGTCCGGCTCCGAAACCTCCCAACGCCCTGACGACTTCCCGCCGGACACGTGCGTCAGGGTGTCGACGCAGCCGCTCCAAATGCGGTACCACGGCACTGTCGCGCATGCCGGCCGCTAGTTGCACCGCGTTGCGCACCACATACCACCGGGAGTCTTCGAGAAGGGACGCCAGCTGCTCAAGAGCCAGACCCGGCCCGCTCTCGAGCAGGTCCAGGAGATGCTTGCGGGCAGACCGGTCCTCGGCGACCACCAGAGCCTCCAGCAGAGCTGACGTCGTCCACGGCGAGACAGCACGGAGAAACCGCTTGGCCCGCTCGGTGTCAGGGGGCGCCTCCTGGCCCTCCCGGGCCAGGAGGCGCCCCACCCGCTCCGCCGTGACCGCTTGGCTCATGACCAAGCCCAAGTAACCGGCCGGACAACGACCTTGGGCCTCTAACTGCTGTAGCTGCTCAAGCACCAACTCAAGCCCTGCCCAATCGGGTCCCTCTAAGTAAGTCTCCACCACTCGTACCAGGGCCCGGGTGAGAGGTGCCTCCTCGCCATAACTCGCGGAATCGTAATTCCGCGAGTCCGTGCTCACGATCTCGAGCAGAACCACCAGGAAATCTCGCACGAGGTCAGCGGCTTCGTCTACCGTGCGCTGACTGCCGTCCGCCGGGCCTTCCCCGGTCGCACTTTCGCCCGAGTCCAGCCGGCTGAGGTCCACGGGAGTGGGCCGTATCGCCTGAAGACGCCCAGTGCGCGGCCCGCCAGCCAACCCCTCGCCAGACCTCACCTGATCCAGCCGGCGAAGCACAGTCTCCCGCAGGACATCGATCGTCCCCTCCCGCAGCACCTCACCTCCCAGGAAAGGGTCGGCGACGTAGTAGTCGATGTGGGAGAAATCCTGCTCCCAAAGTCGAGTCACTAGGTCATGGTCGCTTTCAGTGAGATCGTTAGCTTGAGCCAGACATCTCACAAAGGCTTCGACCTCTCTAGTCTCCAGCCCCGCGTGAAAGGTGAGGCTGCGAATGCCGTCTCGGAACATAAGGAAGGCCATGTTGTCGGGACGGGGGGCATGGCTGTACACGGGTTCGCCATCTTGGAGCAGCTGGTCCTCCTGGACCTCCAGCAGCAGCAGCCCGCTCTCGCTGAGATAGGAGTCCAGCAGTCCCGCGAGTAGACCCAGACTCTCCGCCACCACCGGGTGTTCGGCTGGATATAAGCGCATGTCGCGGTAGGCCCGGTGCAGTTGCCGGCAGATGGCAGTGACTGGTCTGTTGTCCGCTAGAGTTCGTTGTTCCGTCATAAGAAGACGCCTTCGCCACCCGGTTTCAGACGTCCCAGTACCCGATACAGGGTCGCCGTGGCACTGGCAACCGTCATCCCCCGCTACTCGTTATCGGCATTGTAGGCAAGTTTAGGAAGCGCATCCGCGGGTAGGTGTAAGCCAACTAAGCAAGTAAATGTGAGCAAAACATGCACGTGAAGGGGCAGTGATGAGACTAGCCGAACTCCTGAAAGCGAAGATGAGCTTCTCCTTCGAGGTGTTCCCTCCCAAGACCGATGCCGGGGTGGAGACTCTGCGCCAGGCCCTCAAACACTACTACGCCTTCAAACCGGATTTCATCAGCTGCACCTACGGAGCGGGGGGCAGCAACGCGGGCCGCAACGTCGAAGTGTGCAGCATCATCAAGCAGGACGGCATGACCGAGGTCATGACGCACTACACCTGTATCGGCCACACCAAGGAGACCATCGCCCAAGAGCTCCGGCAGTACCTATCCCTAGGCATCGAGAACATCCTCGCTCTGCGCGGTGACCTGCCGGCAGGCTGGGACGGCACCCACGGGGATTTCAGCAATGCGGACGGGCTCATCCGCTACATCAAGGCGGTGTTCCCCCAGTTCTGCATCGCGGCCGCGTGCTACCCCGAAAAGCACATCCTCGCCCCCTCGTTCTCGGCCGACATAGCGCACCTCCGTGGCAAGCAGGAAGCGGGGGCGGAATTCCTGGTCTCGCAGCTATGCCATGACGTAGAGGCCTGCAAGTGTTTCGTATACCGCATACGGGAAGCAGGGATAACCATTCCGATTGTGATCGGGATAATGCCAGTATTGGACAAAGACGCGATCATACGCATGACTTTGTCTAATGGTTGTTCCATACCGGCGGATTTGGCCGCCATAATCGGGCGCTACGGGGATAGACCCGAAGAATTCAAGAAAGCGGGGATCGAGTACACGATCAACCAGATCTACAGGTACATCGAAGCCGGCATTGGAGGAGTGCATATCTACACCCTCAACAAATGGGAGGACGTGGAAACCATCCTGGTAGGGTCCGGTATCCGCAAAGACATCTAGGTTCTGGCGCCGCGGCCCCAGGCCGCGGCGCCGAGCGCCCACCGGAGCGTTCACTCCTCCTTGAGGCAGGCGACCACGTCGACCTCCACCAGCATGTTCGCGCGCGCCAGGGAGACAGGGCTAAGGAAGGTACTGGCCGGAGGGTCCTCCGAGAGCCCGGGGGCGTACCTGGCCCAGTACTCGCGTTCGGTGGACCGCATCAGGGCATAGTCCTCGACGTTCTTGAGATAGATGGTCGTCTTCACGATGTGCTCCAGGTCGCTGCCCGCCTCGTCAAGAGCAGCCCGTATCTTGTCCCAAGCTATCCACAGCTGCTCCTTGACATCGAGCGAGGAGACGTCGCCGGTCTCCATGGTCCTTCCGCTCATGCCCGAGAGAAACACCAGGTCCCCCACGACCACGGAACGAGCGAACTGCTGTTTCTGACCGCCGTAATAGAGCGGATAAGTCTTCTTTTTCATACCTCTGACTCCCTTGCCGCCTGCCAATGGAACGCCAGAGAGGAAACGCGCTTACCCCCAACGGTCGCGCCTACCTCCGCCCCGCCAGTGTCTCCTCCACGATCTTCG
>CAKZRW010000023.1 GCA_937148845.1 uncultured Actinomycetes bacterium
ACCTCCACCTGCATATTGATGGTCATCAGATCCAGGCGTTCACCCAGAGTGCTCTTGGGCAGAGGCAGCTGCTCGAAGGTCTCGTTATCCATGAAGACAACCTGGTCCGGTTCCTCGTATAGGTAGGTCATCGTCTTGCTTTCCGTCCTGACTTGCTCGAACTTCTGTTCGGGCCGGAACGTGCGGTCGATGAGAGCCCCCGTGGCAAGGTTGCGAAGCTTTGTGCGTACAAAGGCGCCGCCTTTACCCGGTTTGACATGTTGATACTCGACTATACGATACGTCTCACCTTCGAACCGTATCGTCATGCCTGCCTTGAACTGGTTGGTGGAGATCACTTACCCTGCCTCCGCTTGATACCTCCAAACGACAGCTCTGCCCCGCTCGGGGCGGAAGCCAATTCTACACTAAGGCATCCAGGAGCGCCTCCCGCCAGGTTCATGGTCGGTCGGTACCGTCCCCTGCGATCAGTCGGCGCACTGCCTCCAGGTAGCCATCCGCCCCCTTCCCACTGATTGTGAAAGTGACCACCTCCGAGATGACCGAGTGTCTGCGCCAGGGTTCTCGCTTCGCAATATCTGAGAGATGGACCTCAGCTACGGGAGCTTGAACCAGTTCCAGGGCATCGCGGATGGCGTAACTGTAGTGCGTCCAAGCACCTGGGTTGACAAGCAAAGCGCCGGCGTAACGATGGCGATGGATAAGCTCGATGAACTCACCTTCGTAGTTGGTCTGCCTGCACACACAGTCCCAGCCCCAGCGGGCAGCCTCGGCAGCCACGAGCTCTTCTAGTTCCCGCAAAGTTATGCGGCCGTAGTGGGCCACCGGCCTTTCCCCCAAGAGATCCAGATTGGCACCATGCAGGACCACAAGAAGTCGTCGTATAGGCTTCAAGGCTGATCACCTCCACCGCCTGAGATCACCTCGAGCGCCTGTCGTAATTCTGCGGCGGAAACATCGAGGCCGGTGACCGGCGCGCCGGGCGCCTTCAAACCCACAAAACCAGAGGATCCCGCTGACACCTTCTTGTCACGACCCACCGCGGTCACTACTTCCTCCCAGCCTGGCAAGCGGAGCTCCGTGGCTAGCCCCAAGGCCTCGAGCAAAGCCCGAGTGCGCGGGAGAACATCCGTGGAAAGCCCCAGCCGCAGTTCGCTCACTCTGAGAGCCACCAGCAGACCTAAGCTCACCGCTTGGCCATGGGTAAGGCTGCCGTAGCCCAGCGACGCCTCCAGCGCGTGACCCGTGGTATGTCCGAGGTTCAAGACCGCCCGGGGCCCTGTGTCTCGCTCGTCACTCTCGACGACCTCGGCTTTGTAGTGGACACATCGTTTCACCACGTCGGCTAGGACGGCAGGATCGCGGCCACGGAGCCCGTCGACTTTGCCTTCCAGGTCGTCTAACAGGCTGGGTCCCACCAGAAGCCCGTACTTGACCACTTCCCCTAGCCCGCTGCGGTATTCAGCCTCGGGTAAAGTGGAAAGGAACCTGGGGTCGATGCACACTAGATCGGGCTGATAGAACGCTCCCACCAAGTTCTTGCCCGCGCTCAGGTTCACCGCCGTTTTCCCGCCCACCCCGGAATCCACCTGAGCCAGGAGGGTAGTGGGTACCTGCCAGAGGCCGACCCCCCGGTGGTAGGTAGCCGCAGCGAAACCGGCCAAGTCACCGATCACGCCCCCGCCGAAGGCAACCACCACGTCATCACGGCGACAACCGTTGGCAGCAAGCCACTCCCAACATCTCGCAAGCTCTCCGACATTCTTGGTCGGCTCTCCGGGCGGGATGACAAGCGTCCTTACCCTATCCGTGCCTCCCCCCTCTGCGCCCCCCGCAGTGAGAAGCGCTGTCACCTCCGCTCCCCACAAGGAGGCCACGTTCTCGTCGGTCACCACAAAGAGCCTGCTGCCGCGAGCTGCGCTCTGGGCAGCCCTATGCCCCAGGTAGCTGAGCACGCCCTCCCCACCGACCACCAGCGACCGTCGAGTCGTCCCTTCCAGAAGCCGTCCCCAGGAAGTAGGCCAAGCCTCGGAAAGGCCGACCACCACCTCCGCTATCTCCGAA
>CAKZRW010000024.1 GCA_937148845.1 uncultured Actinomycetes bacterium
CGTGGCAAAGAAAATAGCTGCTGCAAGGCCAACACCCAACCAGATGAGCTTTCGCTGACGCCTCCCGGCAGGAGCGAAACGGCCGATGAGTCTCGCCAGCCCTGTACCCACGTCTTCACTCGGTGTCTGTTGGCTGACCACAGTTTCGTCTGTCATGCTTTCTTCACCACTCCTCGCTTGCCGAACAGACCATGCGGCAGGAAGATGAGCACGAGGATGAAGACCCCGTAGGTGACCGCTGGTGTCCAGCCGATGCTGAGATAGAAGTCCGAAAGGTTTTCGATGATCCCAAGTAACAACCCGCCCGCTAGAGCACCAAAGACATTCCCGATACCACCGAGCGAAAGGGCGACCAAGGCTTTGAGAGCAAAAGTGAAGCCATACTGGTAGTCGAAAGAATATACGGTGGCCATGCCCACACCTGCCACCCCAGCCAAGCCGATGCCGACTGCGAAACTCACTGCACAGACCCAGCCCGAGTTGATGCCCTGGAGCGTGGTAGCCTCCATGTCTTCGGCAGCCGCCCGCACGGCCATCCCCAGTCGGGTTTTCTGAAGGAATAGGTACACCACGAGACCCGAGACCATAGCCAGGGCGAAAAGGCCAATCCTCACCCAAGAGAGACGAAGGCCCCACCCGGCGAGTACGGCGCCCTGGTAGGAAAAGTTGATTCCCCGCGGGCTGGCTGACCAGACCTTGAGGATCGCGTTCTCAATCAGGTACATGAGGCCGACGGCGATAAGGAGCGAGACATTCTTGTCCTCGAGAGCGGCTGCGCGCAAGAACAAGGCGTAGAAGAGGCCGAGTCCCACCAGGAAGGCGAAAGGCACGATGATCAGGAGACACAAGTAAGGGTCGATATGGGCCTTAACGAACAGCCAATAGACTAAGAAAGCGAAGAACACGATCACCGTGCCCTGAGCGATGAAGATGATACGCATGGTACCGAAGATGAGGCTCAGGCCAGCAGCGGCGATGCCGTACATCGAACCCAGCAAGATGCCGTTGATGAGGATTTGGATTAGTGTCATTACAGTTTGCTCCCCCGCTCGCCCACGTAGGCCTTACGCACGTCGACGTTGGCCAGCAGCTCTTCGCCCGTTCCGCTCAACACTATGTGTCCGGTCTTCATCACGTACGCCCTGTGGCACACATTGAGCGCCATGTGGATGTTCTGTTCCACCATGAGCACCGTGGTACCTTGCTGGTTGAGCGCTACGATGAGATCGAAGATCCTGCGGGTAAGGATGGGACTGAGCCCCAGCGAAGCTTCATCGATCATGACCAGCTTCGGATGAGCCATCACCGCTCGTCCGATGGCGAGCATCTGCTGCTCCCCGCCACTCAATAGTCCCGCCTTACCGTTGGCCCGTTCCTTGAGCACTGGAAACAGGTCGAATACCCGCTCCAACGACTCCGCGTAGTTCGCCCGGGCACGAGGCAGATAGGCTCCCAGCTTCAGGTTCTCAAGCACGGTCAAAGTCTGAAAAAGCCGCCGGCCCTCCGGCACCAACACGATGCCCCGGTCTACCCGGTGCTTGGTGCTCATGTGACTGATGTCGTGGCCATCGAACCAGATCTGCCCCGCCTGTGGCCGCAGCAGGCCAGCCGCCGTTTTCAGCAGCGTAGACTTGCCGGCGCCGTTCGAACCCACTAGCGCAACGATCTCTCCCTCATACACCTCCATGGACACGTCCATGAGTGCCCGGATGTCGCCATAGGCGACGCTAAGGTTGTTGATTTCAAGCAACAGGTTCGCCAAGGTACGCCTCTATCACTTTGGGGTCACATGCGACGTCATCGGGACAGCCGTCCGCGATTTTGACTCCGTAGTCAAGTACAGCCACCCGCTCGCAGAAGTCAAGCACAGCGTCGACTCGGTGCTCGATCCACAGGATGGCGAACCTACGCTCCTCCTTAACGGCCTTGATGACTCCTAACAAGTGCTCGATCTCCGTAGGGGTCAAACCAGCCATAGGTTCGTCCAGGAGAATCAAGGAGGGCATCGAAGCAAGTCCCATCGCGATCTCCACCAGGCGCCGGTCGGAGAGGGTCAGATGAGCCACCTTCGTATCGCGTTTGGGTGTCAGCTCCACTAGCTCCAGAGCTTCAAGGGCCCGCTGCCTTGCCCCTTGCTTGAGATGGCGGCCTCCGTAAACGGCTGCCGTCATCACATTCTCAAAGGCCGTCATCTTGAGGAAGGCCCGCACGAGTTGATAAGTCCTGGCAATGCCCAGGTGACAGATCTTGTGGGGCGGCATTCCCGTGATCTCCCGCCCCTTGAACCAGATGCTCCCCCGGTCGATGGGGTATATGGCAGTAATCAGATTGAAGACAGTGGATTTCCCAGCCCCGTTGGGACCGATGAGGCCTACTATTTCCTCCTCGCGCACCTCAAGATCGAGATCGCTGATGACGTGTAGACCTCCGAAATGCTTATCGACCTTGTCCAGAACCAGAAGCGGATCACCGGCAGCCACGTCGCCCACCTACAACGCGGCCCAAACGGACTTGCAGGAGGAACCCTGGCCCCTACGCGGGGCGGTCTGTTTACCCCCCCATAGCCCCACCTTGGAAGCTGGCGCATGACTCAAACCACACGCGTGTTGGCACACACGAACCCCCCTTGTACTCTTGCCTAAGCCACCCTGAGGCGGCCCCCCCTGGGACACCGCCTCAACATACCAGATGACCCGCCAATTTGGGAAGATGTTTTTCGACTTACCAGACTGGGGTCTTGTGAACACGCTGGCGGCTAGGTAGAATCCAGGTTGCATTTGCCAGTTCACTGGCCGCCTGCAACAGGTAAGGTGGAACAAACCAGTGGGCGACCGCAAGGCCGGAGGGGGCGCCTATGGGCTAGGTTAGCTGGCTGTTCTTTTGATAGCTGGATACAGGCATCCTTCGACGACTGATTAGAATCGGGTAGTCGGCGACGGCAACACAGACCAAAGGGGGGGATATTGTGAGACGAAAGAGTCTGATCACCATCGGGATTGCAGTCCTCGTCATAGGGCTACTGTCCCTGGCTTTCTTGACCGGCTGCAAAGAGAAGGAGACCACCACCACAACCGCGGCCCCGCCGACCACGGCTCCGCCTTCCACTGAGACGACAGCACCTGGCCCCACCGAAACGACCGGCGCGGTCGAGATGGGCGAGGACCTGGTCATAGGCGTTCTTAACTCTATGACCGGCGTGAACGCCTTGACCGGCGCCGAGCAAAAGTGGGCGCAGGAGAAGGCTGCAGCCGACCAGAACGCCAAGGGCGGCATCAAGCTGGCCGATGGCAAGATGCACAAGGTCGTGCTGAAGTTCTACGATGACAAGAGCTCTGACACTGAGGCCGCGGCCGCCATGGAGAAAGCCATCAAGACTGACGGCCTCAAGATCTTCCTGAGCTCGAACACCACGCCTTACAACCAGGCGGCGGCTACCGTGGCCGAGCAGTACCAGGTCTACTACCACATCAACACCAGCTGGATCGACGAAGCCAGCCCGGATGGTTCGTTCCCCGGCTTCATCGGTGGGATGAACCTGAAGTGGGCTTCGGACATCTTCGAATCGGCCGCTGAGTCCGGCAAGGTGGCGGTGGGTGGCGCCAAGGCTATGACCGAGCCCATAAGCAAGTTCGCTGTTCTTACCGAGAACAACCCCGATGGCGTCGGGTTCGGCGACTCCACCAAGGCCCGGCTCGAAGCCGAAGGCTGGCAGGTGGTAGCCTATGAGAAGTTCATGGAGGGTCAAAAGGACTTCTCCTCCATCATCCTCAAGTTCAAGCAGGCCGGAGTCGAGGGCATCGTCACCCTGATCTCGCCGGCGGACGGAATCACTTTCGTCCGGCAGATGAAGGAGCAGGGCTGGGCGCCCAAGTACATGTTCGGCTATAAGGGCTTCTGGCCGGTCGAGTTCATGAAGGCACTGGGGCCCGACTCTGACTACATCTGCTTCGACGGCTTCTGGACCGAGACCTATCCGTACCCGTACGCCAAGGAGCTCGGCCAGGCCTTCCGCGACGAGCATAACGGCAATTCCTCGGTGAGTGTAGGTCTGCCTTATGCAGCGGCTCAGATCCTGTTCATGGCTATCGAGCGGGCAGGGGTGTTCGAACCCGGCCCAGTGCGCGATGAAGTCTTCGGCGGCTTCTTCCCCGGAACCACCATGGGCGACATCCAATACAACGAGGAAGGTATCGCTCATATCCCGTTCCTAGCCTTCCAGTGGATCGGCGGGGAACGCGTAGTGCTCTATCCGGAGGAGTTTGCGACAGGGAAGACTCAGACCTTCAAGCCTTGGGACCAGAGGTAAGAGCGAGCTCTCTGGTAAAGCATTGAGTTGCCTTTACCCAGGTTACGGATACCCAGCAGCTGATTGAAGACCAAGAGAAGCCCCGCCCTCCCGGGGAGGGCGGGGCTTCTTGCTTAGGAACGGACCGGAGGATTACAAGATGGACAAGCCCGACTACAGCCAGTATTTCATCACCGAGACTCCTCGCCACCCCGATCATCCCCAGAGCCGAGAAACGATCAGTGACATCCCCTGGGCCGACTCGCTCTATATCTCCGACGAGCTGGACGGGCGACTGCCCGGGGCTTTCTACCTGGAGACCTGTCTGGTGCTGAGAACCGGCTCCGTAGATGACCTACGTGTCGCCCATACGCATGACTTCGATGAGTACCTCGTCTTCCTAGGCACGGACCCTGAAGATCACATGGAGCTTCGCGGCCAGGTGGAGTTGTGGGTAGGCGATGAGAAACGCCTTATCACTCGGTCGTGCGCTGTTTTCGTGCCTGCTGGAGTACCCCATTGCCCACTCATCATCCACCGTGTAGACCGGCCCTTCGTCTTCTTCACGACGGGCAACGGCTCCGCCTACCGACGTGGCTGACCGCGACTAGGAGCTTCCGCTTGCGCGTTCGGTCCAGCCGACCACGTCGGGAGCGCCGTAGCGCTCACAGATATGTCGGGCTCACCGGTTAGCCGAATGCGGCACAGAGAGCCTCCAGGACCCGATAACGGTAGTCCACCTGGGCCTGAAGACGGGCGACTTCGTCCTCGTCCAAGTGCCTGAGTTTGCCCACCAGGCGGGTAAGTTCGCTGAGCGGCTGCGGGTCTCTGACTTTGTAGGTGATGCGCCAGACCCCCTGCTCTTTCTCCCAAAGGGGAAAGTAGTTGGTACGCACAGCCACGCGGCAGACCTGGATGGAGGCATCACTGGGGATGCGCCACCCCGGCACGCAGGGACAGAAGACGTGGATATAAGCGAAGCCCTCTTTGGCAGCCGCCTTGGCCTTGACCAGTTTCTTGGCGTAGTCCTCAAGGTGGCTCAGCGTGGCCGTGGCCACATAGGGGACATCGTGCATCGCCACTATCATCGGCATGTTCTTGGCGGCCGTGCTCTTGCCCCGACTCGCCTGGCCCAACGGAGTGGTAGTGGTGGCCGCACCGTAGGGGGTCCCGCTGCTCTGCTGGATGCCAGTGTTCATGTAGCCTTCGTTGTCGTACGTGATGTAGATCATCTTCTCGTTGCGCTCGGCCGCCCCGCTCAGCGTCTGAAAACCTACATCCATGGCGCAGCCGTCCCCGGTATGACAGACAACCGTGGCCTCTATTCCCGCCTTCTCGTAATACCGGGTCAGACCGGTAGCACTCGAGGCCACCCCGGTCATGACGCAAGCGTAGTAGGGATGTCGATGCCACGCCTTCGTGTTCTGGCCATGTAATACCGGAGCCGAGCAGGAGGGAGTTCCTACAAGGATCACGTCTTTGCCCAGTACACGAGATACGAACCTGAGATTAAGTTCTAGGGCACAACCCGCGCAGAGTGCCACACCTCGTGCGAACTGGTCCTCATTCTGGTAGTAGTCGCATACTCTGGGACGCCGCTTCCTTGCTTCGGCCATGTCATGCACCCCGCTGGGTAAGATTGACGTACAGGAGTCGTACTCTTGTGTAACTCATGGCAGCCAGGTCACCTGCCGGTAGGACTTTTTCTGGGCAGCAGACACAATGGCGTCGATCATCTGACCAATGTGTTCTTTAGTGATGTCCATGTTCGCGAGTCCGTCAATGAAGCTGAGCATGGGCACGATACCTACCTCTGGCGTCAAGGCGCGAATCTCCATGTAGAGCGGCCCACAGTCCCAACCGAAGCATATACTCCGGTCAAGCACACCTATCGCCTTCCGACCGCGAAGCACCTCGCTCAGTCTTTCCCTTGGGAAGGGGCGAAAGAGTCTTAGTTTGACCAGACCTACGTTGATCCCCTCCGCCCGCTTGGCATCGATAACCGTACGCGCCGTGCCGACGGCGCTCCCGCTCGTCACCAAGAGGATCTCGGCGTCATCCGTGCGGTACTCCTCTATCTGGCCGCCGTACTTGCGCCCGAACATGGCAGCGAATTCCTCTTCGATTTCCTCTAGCTTACTTTTCACTCGTTCCATGGCTGCCATGTGTTTCTTTCTCAGCTCGACATATCCCGTACCTATGCCGTGACTGCCGCACCCCACCGCCTGACCAGGCAGCAACCGAGGTCGACGGGGTTGGCTCTTCAGGACTTCCAAATACCGGTCCACCTCCGCGATGCCCGGGATATCGACCGACTCAGCCAGGAACGAGAGGTAATAACCATCGTAGTTCACCATAACTGGTAGTTGGATCTCGAAGTCCTCGGCCAGACGGAAAGCCATGATCACCGTGTCGAGGATCTCTTGGCAGTTCTCCACCACCAATTGCACCCAGCCGGTGTCGCGGACCGAGATCATGTCCTGCTGACCAGCGCAGACCGCGTGAATCCCGGGTGGTTCTCGATTCACGTTGACCATTACCACAGGGGCGCGATAGCCTGCGGTGTTGAACATGGCGTCATACATGTAGACAAGGCCATAGGAAGAGGTCGCCGTGAAGGCCCGGCCGCCGGCCATGGTGGCGGCACAGACCACATTCTGCGCCGAATTCTCGCCCTCTACGGTGACGTATTCGCAGTCAAGCCAGCCATCCGCGTGAAACTTGGCCAGTTGCTCCACAACCTCGCTCTGAGGGGTGATGGGGTAGGCAGCCACCACATCGGGACGACACAGCATGGCCGCGTAAGCCGCTGCCGCGTTCCCGGTGATGACCTTCCTCTGTCTATCGAGGCTCACAGCCATCAGCAAGATCTCCTTCCGGCACCATGGTTATCGCCCCCGTCGGGCATTCCCGGGCGCAGACGCCGCAGCCTTTGCAGTACTCCAGGTCCACCTGGTAATGGATGCCGTCGGGAGCATCACTGACGCACTGGACCGGGCAGTAGATGTAGCAGAAGCCGCAGGCGTTACATTTCTCAAGATCGAAGACTGGGCGCTCGGTGCGCCAGTCGCCAGTATGCAGGCACAGAGTATCTTCGCTAGCGTCCGACCAGCAGGCTTCCGTGGGCAGGATGCACTCCTGGGCAGGTCTGGACTCCCTTTCCTGCTTTACCACGTGAGCACCTCCACTTCATGGTAACCCCGCTCCGCGTTGCGGATGTTCTTTTTGAGCATGTCTCCTTCCAAATGCTCGGCCAAGCCGGCCAACACGGAATCAAGACTCACCCAGCCCGTCGCCCGAGCCAGCGCGCCCAACAGACAGGTATTGGGCACGTCTCTGCCGATCTCGCAGAGCGCTACCGCTGTGGCATTGATCACGGCCGCCTTGTGGACACTCGGATGCGGCGCCTCCACAAGCGGCCGGGGGCTGTTGAGTACCAGGATCCCCTCCGGCTTGAGCCCATCGAAGAGGGCCCGGATCCCAAGGAGCGTGGGGTCGATCACCACCAGCGCATCAGGGGCATATACTTGCGTCTTCTCACGGATAGGCTGGTCGTCGAAGCGAGTGAAAGCCACCACTGGCATCCCGCGGCGTTCGAAGCCGAACATGGGGAAGCTGGCCACGTACTTACCCTCGACCGCGCAGGCCGAGGCGAGCATGCGGGCAGCCAGCACCGCCCCCTGTCCCCCGCGACCGTGAAAACGGATCTCCTTTGCCAACATCTTGCTCCTAGTCTCTGTCTGCCTGTACTCTTCGACTATCCGTTCTTGCTTCCGTAACTGTCCGCGCCCGCGAAGCCAACCTCCGGCTCCGCTACACTGCCGGCATCATCCCCCACCACGGGCGCGAGCCTCGGCCTCCAATCTAGCAGCGATGTCCGCCTTCAGGGCAGCCTTGTTGATCTTCTGGACTCCCGTGTAGGGCATTTCGTCCACAAACTCGATACGCTCGGGAAGGTGCTGCACCGAGGCCCTCTCCTCGCGCAGGAAACTAATGACCTCTTCAAAGGTCAGCCGACACCCCGGGACGGGCTGGATGTAGGCACACACCCTCTCCCCCATCACGGGGTCAGGCATGGGAACTACTGCTACTACAGCTACGCTCGGATGGCGACTGATGAGAGACTCTATGACCGTGGCGCTGATGCTCTCTCCGCCACGGTTTATCATCTCCTTAAGCCGGCCAGTGAGCCGGATATAGCCGCGCTTGTCGATGACCGCCACGTCCCCCGTCTTGAAGAAGCCATCGGGGTCGAAGACCTTGCCGTTCTCCTCCGGATTACGGTAGTAGCCTGAGAAGACAGACGGACCCTTGAGCAGCAGTTCCCCCTCCTCCCCGGGAGGAAGGGTCTTGCCCTCTGGATTGACGACCTTGTAGATATCCCGGGGACAAGTAGGCCGCCCGACTGTGGTGCAGACCGTCTCCAGGTCATCTTCAGCCGTGGTGATGCAGGTCATCCCCTCCGTGGCTCCGTAGCCGTTGTGGAAACGCATCTTGAGGCGAGAACAGACGTCGCGGACCAAGTCAGGGAAAGCAGCTCCGCCTGCGCTATGCATCTTCCGGAGACTGCTCAAGTCGTGCTTGCCCAGGTCCTCATACTGCAGTAGCCGCTGGGCCAGGGTTGGCACCCAGACCACTGAGGTGACCTTCTCTCGCTCGATGGTCTCGCAGATCACCTGGGCCTCAGTGGCGTCGAGCATCACCAACTTGCCCATGGTAAGGACGCTACCGATGAAGCCCTTCGTGAACGACAGGTCATGCCCTATGGAGCCGACGATGAGATTGACGTCCTCACAATGTTGATCCCAGGCCTTGGAGCAATATTCCACCGCACAGATGAGGCTGTTGTGGGTCCGCGGTACCAGCTTGGGCTCGCCGGTCGTACCCCCAGTGGGCCCCATATGCGCCACCTGCCTAGCGTCCGGGCGGTGAGCGACAAGCATCGCGAGAGCGGCAGGCGTCCTTTCTTGTTCCGCCATGAGCTTTTCCATGCTGACATAACCTGGGAGAGGCACCTCTCCCCGCACAGTGATGACGTACTTGATCTGAGGACACGCCGCTCGCACATCTTCCGCTATGTTGACAAAGTCTGTCTTGCCATACCGAGTCGGAAGCACCCAGGCCACCGCGCCGGAAAGCTCAGCCAAGCGCTGGATCTCGTGTTGACGGTAGCGGTCGACGAGCATAACGGTTATGGCGCCGATCTTCTGACAAGCGAAGTAGACCGTGGCAAATTCGGTCCAGTTGGGCAGTTGGATCAACACCCGATCGAGCGGCCGGAGCCCCAGCTCGAGCAGGCCCAAAGCCAGCCTCTCCGCCCTCTCCCGAGCTTGGGCGTAGGTCATCCGACCGTAGCGGTCGACGAAGGCGTCGCGTTCGGGATGTATGTCGGCCGCTAGATCCAGTAGGTCGCCAAAAGTCAACCCTTTCCACCACCGGCCTCGTTCGTAATTCAGCGCGTCTTCCGGCCGGTAGGGCGGAGCCCCTTCCAAGAACTCGAACATCTTCCCCCCTGGTCTTTTCCCCTCTGTAGTTCGTCGGCGCTGGCAGGCTAAACCGCGCAGCCTGCCAGCGCACCTTCTCTGACCGCATCGGCCATGAAGCCGGCTTCCCGCGCGCTGCCCACTATGTGGATCTCAGGCACCAAGGCAGAGAGCTCCTCCACCAGCGCTGTGTTCGCCGCCCAATCCTGCGTGTTGATGACACTCTTGCCGGGCAGAATGTAGTGACGCCTGTCTGGCTGCTGGATCTTGAGCCCTCTTGGCGTAATCTCCCGGTAGATGACATTCGACCATATGGTCACGTATTTCTGCTTGAACCAAGGCAATAGATTGGCGAGGTCGTCGCGACCCATCTCGTCCCCGATCTCCGAGTCAGGCCCGTTGTGGGCGACGATGACTCGCCGATGGCGCTTGACCAGAAACTCGGCCAGCTCGCAGCCGTGCAAGGTACCACCCATGATGACCACCCTGCGAGCAATCGGCATCCAGAGGTGGGTGAGCTTCTGCAGCAATGCCGGGCTCAAGAACTGGAGGTAGAAGTTCAGCTTGCGATACAGGCTCTCCGTCCTTATGAAATTCTTCAGCTCCACCCCCGGCAACCACGTCTCGGGATGGATAGCCCCTGCCGCGACGATGATGGCGTCCGGCTTCTCCGCACGCACGAGGGCCGAATCAACCGCGGTCTTTGTCCGCACCTTGACCCCGGCCTTCTTGAGCCCGCGCTTCTGCCAGCGCACGAAATCCACCAACTCCGGGGTCTCGCAGTCCTTCACGATAGCGGCAAGGGGCACCAATCCGCCCAGTCGCGAGGATTTCTCGTAGAGGGTCACCTCGTGGCCCCGTTCGGCAGCCACCCGAGCCGCTTCCATACCACAGGGACCGCCCCCTATCACCATGACCTTCTTCCGCCGCGGGGCCGGAGTAGCCTGGTACTCGGGCACGATCTCTCTACCCAGCGTAGGGTTGACCCGGCACTCGAGCTTCTTGTTGCGGTTGCGCATCTCGAAGCAATGCAGGCAACCAAGGCAGGGCCTGATGTCCTCGAAGCGACCCTCTCTCACCTTGTTGGGATACTCCGGGTCAGCCAGCAACCTGCGGGTCATGCCCACAAAGTCGATGCTCCCTTTGCGTAGATACATCTCCCCAAGCTCGGCATCCAGACGACAGGCCGTCCACACCGGGACCTTCACCCCTTTCGCCTTCACCGCCTCAGCCAAGGGGATAGTCGCGCCGTCACCACGTCTGCTCCAGTCGAGGTCTTTGGGCAGATCGAAAGGGGGCTCGGGATACATCAGCCGATCGGGTTGCAGGACTCCGCCGCGGTGGCCATAGCGTTCCGCCCGCACGTTGATCCCGTCCGCGACTTCGGCGATCAGCTTGGCCATCTCCGCCCCTTCTTCCAGGGTGGTGCCCAAGGGATGGTTGTACTCGGCGGCATTGATGATGGCGTGGACTCCAAAACCGGGACCGCAGCGCCTCTTGATCTCCATGATGATGTTGCGGATGAAGCGAGTGCGGTTCTCATAGGACTGGGGTCCATACTCGTCGTCCCGCTTGTTCCACACCCGAGAGAGGAAAGTGTTCCCCTGGTGAGCCGTAGCGTGGTTGATCTCGCAAGCGTCAAAGCCAGCCTTGTAAGCGCGCTCGCCAGCCGACGCCCAAAGCTCAATCTGATCCTCGATCTCCTGCTTGGTCATGGCCCGGCAAGGCAGGAAATCAGGACCAGGAAGCTCCTCTTCGGTCATGGCAGAGGCACACTTCACATCCCGGATACGCATGTCCCTGGGAAGCAGACCGGTGGGGTTCCAAGCTCCGGCGTGCTGGAACTGGATGGAGACCGGACAGCCTGCCTTGTGGACAGCTTCCACAAGTCGCGCGAAGCCGGGGATGTAACGGTCATCGTCCAGATGAAGCTGGACCCCTTCGTAGCTGCCGTCCGGACGGTAGTGCACATGCTGGATACCCAGCGGATACTCTACCCCGCAGGATTCCACCACCAGGAAACCGACCCCGCCCTTGGCCAGACGCTCGTAGTAAGCGATCATCCGCGGACCACAAGTCTGGTCGGGCTCCATGAACGAGGTACCATTGGCTGTCTTGATGATGCGGTTGCGGGTCTTCACCGGACCGATCATCCCCGGCTCGAACAACTTCTCAAAGCGCTCTGTCATACTGGGTCCTCCCTCTCCCAAGCAGACGCGACCGGTTGCGCGTGGTTGCTCTCTGGTCCATTCTCGCGCCCGATCGCTCCGATGCATCATACGACACCGTTCCCCAGGCCGCCAGAGAAGCCTCCTCAAGAGGACCTTCCCGGGAAGGCCGAAGCTGCTCCGAGCCTTGACGCCTGGTAGCAGGCAAGTCATAGTAGGTTCCAGATTGGCACGATGCTTCGCACTCGGCAACATGGCGCAGGGGTCATTTCACTGCCCAGCCGACAACACCTGAGGCGATCGTGGCGGGGCCCACCGCCCAGGAGGTAAGAAGGATGACCAAGTCAGTGGTAGCCATCGCCAAAGGGGACGACCCCGAGAAGCTCGTGGCCGAGGTTTTCAGCTTGCTGGGAGGGGTGGAGAACCTGGTCCGGCCCCACAGTACTGTGATCCTGAAGCCGAACGCAGGTCACCCAGCCCCGCCGGAGACCTCCGTCAACACCAGCCCAGCCCTCGTAGCGGCGGTCATCAGAGAGGTCAAGAAAGGTAGACCCAAAGAGGTCATAGTCGCCGAAGCTTCAGCCATCGGTTGTGACACCCTCCAATGTTTCGAAGTGAGCGGCATCGGCGCCGCGGCAGAGGAGGCCGGCGCTCGGCTGATCGACATTAAGCGTGAGAAGGACCTTATCAACATCCCGATCAGGGACGCTCGTTCCGATCTCAAGAAGATCAAGTTGCCTCGTTTACTTCTGGAGGCCGAGCATCTCTTCAACCTTCCCATTTTCAAGAGCCACGCCAGTATGGTCTTCACCTGCGCGCTCAAGAACATGAAGGGAGTGGTGCAGGACGTCACCCACCAGCAGATGCACATGACCGACCTGGCAGCCGCCATGATGGACGTGTGGTCGGTGATCCGCGCCGACCTCAACATCGCTGACCTGATAAGACCGGCGGAAGGCTACGGACCCCATACCACTATCCCTGTGGATTTCGGGTGCGTAGTGGCCAGCAAAGATCCTGTGGCCCTTGACGCGACTGCCTGCCGCATGGTGGGGTTGGGTATCGAAAACGTGCAGTATTTCAAGGCAGCCGCAGAGCGCAAGCTAGGAAACTTCCGGGAAGACGACATAGAAGTGGTCGGACGGAGGATAGAGGAAGTCCAGCAGAACCTCTGGTTCCCCTACATCGCCGGTTTTGACACTTGGCCCGAATACACCTTCTATACCAGTGGGGCGTGTTCCAGCTGCACCTCTTTGGTCGCTTTTACCATGGAGAAGCTGAAAGCGCTTGGCCAGTACGAGAGGAACGCCGGCTGCCACGTGGTGGTAGGCCCCAAGCGAGATGAGGAAATGCCGCAAGGGGTGGACCCAGACCAAGTCATTCTCATCGGCGATTGCCTAAAACGTTACCGCGGCAAGGGCCTGGGACACTGCGCAGCCGGTTGTCCACCTTTGGAGCCCCACCCGCTCTGGGTCTTCATCGACCGAGAAGATCACTACGAGATGGAGCCCTACTTCCGGGCTCGCATGGCCGAGGACGAAGGCCCCTGGCGGGCTTGGATCGAGAGGATGAAGGCGGAGCGGAACAGCAAGTAGCAGACGGCCCGCGGGAAGGGGGTACCCGCGGGCCGTCTGCCTGCTGGCGGTCGACCGAGGTGACCGCCGTTTGCACAGTATCCTCAGTTACCTAGCGGAGACCAGCTTCATGCCGGACGGATCTCGGCTCCGCTCACTGAGCCGGAGGTGCCCAGGTCACCCCCGTCTTGGCGGCTGCCGCTTTCAGGACCGTGATCATCTTGTCGGTGATGCCTAGTCTGGCCGCCCGGTCGAGGCAGTCTTTCGCGCTCGCTTCGAAGAGTAGCTGATACCAGTTGGCCTTGTCTTCTGCGCTCAGCTCCCCTACTGTCACGCCGTTTTCTTTGAGCATGGCGATGGCGGCCTCGGTCTCAGTCTTGTCGAGCTCGAGACTGTAAGCCTCGGCATCCTTGGCGGCGTCGAGGAAGATCTGCTGGACTTCCGGCGTCAGCTTGGCCCAGGAAGCTAGATTGATAGTCCAGGGATTCCCGGCGGCATAGGTACCATCGAACATGTAGTACTTGGCCGGCTCATACCACCGTAGGTTGACCGTGGGCACGAAACCCATCTGGGTAGCGTCGACCACCCCCCGGGAGAGGTTTTCGTACCCGTCCGGCGGGAACATCTGGACTACGGTGTAGCCGAGAGCCTCGAATGCTGGGATGCTGCCGCCCGCTCCGAACTTCTTGCCCACCAGGTCAGAAAGCTTCTGGAACGGGGTCTTGGAGATGAACACGTTCGAGCCGCCCGCGGTGAAGCCCAGGTATTTGACCTTGTTGGCCTCAGCTTCAGCCTGGATCAGGGGAGCCGTCTCGGAGTTGTTGAACACCAGCTCGTTGAAGTAGTCCACAGCCGCTTGCGGACTGCCAGGCGCCCACATCGGGAAATTCAGTAGCGGTAGCTTGTCGGCCAACGGCGGGTGGCCCAGCGGTACCATGTCGACGGAACCCGAGCTCACCAGATCCAGCAGTTCGGGCGGCCCCCCGAGAGTGCCCCCAGGGTAGATTTCGATGGTCACCAGGCCGCCTGTCTTCTCCTCGATGTAGTCAGCGAAATGCTGAGCGATCTTGCCGCCGGCTTCTGTCTCGACGAACGTAGTGGCCATTTTCAGCGTTATGGGCTGCTGCCCGGCCGCTGACGTGGTGGTGGTTTCCTTGGCCTCGCCACACCCAGCCAGCACCATAGCCAGCGCGATAACGGCGAGGAACCCCAGCAACAACGGTTTTCTCATCGCCTACCCTCCTTCTTGTTCTCTCGGTAAGCCCCTACCGGCTTGCCGCCTTGACCTCTGACAACACGCCCTCACAGCCAAAGCCTCATCCTTCTGCAGTCAACCGTTCACCCTTCACGACAGCAGGTTAGGAATGAAGGTCACAATCCCCGGGACAGCCGCGATGACCAGCGCTGTGCCTAGCTCGACCAGGAAGAACGGGAGCACCCCTTTGAATATGCGGCCGGGATCGACTCTGAGAGCTGCGGCGGTAGCAAAGACATTCATGCCTATAGGCGGGGTCAGACCTGCCATCTCCCCCACGAAGACTAGAACGATCACCAGCATGTAGGGATCGAAGCCCATGCTCTGAAGAAGCGGGAAGACTACCGGAATGGTCACGATGATGATCGAAGCGATGTCCATGATGCAGCCCATGAACACGTAGAAGACCAGCACGATGAGAAACACCACGTATGGGGGAACGTGCATGCTGACGAACCAGTCGTTCAGATGGAATGGCAGCCGACTCAGCGCAATGAACCGGCTGAACATAGTCCCCGCTATGATGATGGGAAGGAACCCGGCGTTCATGACACAGGCTTCCCAAGCTGCCCGGGTCATCTTCTTCACTGGAACCCGACGTATCAAGCCATACACGAACAGAATGACCGAACCGATGGCACCGCCGACAGTCGCCGGAAACACTCCCCAGAAGGTGCCGCCGATGACCAGCGCAAAGAAACCCAGGATCGGCAAGAGCAGCTTGAGCGAGCTCAGTCGTTCGCGCCATGGGTAGTGAACCTCTCCAGCAGGCGGGATCTTGCCCGGACGTAGTCGAGAGATCACGTAAATCGTGAGGCACAGTAGAACCACGAGAAGCAAGGCTGGGCCCAAGCCCGACATGAGGGCCCGGCCAATGGACAGGTCCCCCACTAGGACGCAGAAGATGATGATGGGCATGCTGGGCGGAATGAGGTTGCTGAGGCAACCGGCGGCCACAGTGCAGCCCATGGAGAGACTCTCGTCGTACTTGGCTCGCCGCAGATGGGGGATGGCTATCTTGGCGAATACCATGTTGGCCGCCACGGACATGCCGCAGACCGCGCCGAAGACGGCATTCCCCCCGACAGTGGCCATAAGGAGGCCTCCCCGCACGCGGTTGGTCCACTTGGCCACCGCGGAGTACGCACCTTCCCCCACCCCCGTCTCACCAGCCAACACGCCCACCAGCATGAAGAGCGGCAACACGGCCAGCGTGTAGTCAGCAGCGCGGGCGTAGGGCGCGGTCATGAACTGATGAAAGACCTGCGTGAGATCCCCGTGGCTCAGGATCACCAGGCCCACAAAGGTCACCGCTAGCAGGCTGACGAAGATCGGTATCCCGAGCAGGATCATGGCTAGCATGACCGCAAAGCCGCCCAGTCCCACTATCGCTTGTGTGTCCATCTTCCGCGGTCCTATCTATCGCTGGTCTCTGGTGTCGGCCCTCTTGACTGTCAGTCCTCTGTCAAGCTTGCGTCTGAGCCTCGGAGTCAGATCCTCTGTGGAAGGGACGAGAGCCGAAGCGGCCCCGTCTGCCTCGGTAGTCGCGTACGTCTCGTCCTATAGTGAACAGGAAGGCTAGGCCCAAGCAGAAGAAGCCCAGAACCAGGACCGCCTGGAAGGGCCAGATCGGGAAGTGCCACACGCCGGAGGCCGACTTGTGCGTGCGCACGAAGTCGACCAGGTAGTACCAGCCGCGATAAGCAGCAAAGAAGCACACAGCCACACCCAACAGAGACCCGAAAAGACGGACCATAAGCTTTGCTGGTCTGGGGAAACGGTCCTGGAGCAGCTCGATGGAGACGCTGCCACGGTCCATCTGCACATAGAAAGCAGCCAGGAACACCGCGACCAGATTCAGGTTCGCGACCAACTCGAACTGACTGGGGATAGGCCGGCCGAAGAACTTGGCACCCACTACGTCGATGAAGCAGACGGCAGTGATCACCCCGAGAGCGGCCGCCCCCAGATAGGACATCCACCGAGAGAAACTTTGATACCAGGCGTCGAGGCGCCCGTAGAGGGGCAACGAGCAAGAAAGGTCGTCCTTAGCTGTGACATCTTCAGACAGGCTGACCTGCCCCGTGGCCTCGCTACTCTCGAGCTCTTCCGACCGGCCTGGGTCGCCCTGACCGCGGTTCTCGGACCAGCCGACAGAGTGGTCTCTGTCCGAGTTACTCACGCTTCGGCCCCTGAGAGTCGACCGGTTCTCACGCGGGCAGGCGGAGTACAGCTCTGCGCGCCTTGGCAAAGCTTCGAACAAGTCGACTCATAGCTAGAGGGAGCGATCGCTCTAAACAAGCAAGACGTCCACGTTCTTCGACTCATCTCCTCCCCCCTCGACCCGTACTCCACGCCCGGCCCGACTCTGCTTGCCCCGGGCGGTGCCAGCGTCTGCAGTCCCAAGAACCATCGCCCAGCAGCGGCCAGGCGTAAGCTCTACCGGGCGACAGCCGAGACCTCGGCCTGGCCTTAGTAGCCTGACTCTAGCAGAGCATCCTCGCAGTAGTCAATAGAGCAAGCCTATTGTCCAATTGCATGGTTACACTTCGCCCTATGTAAAGACGCCCGATGTAAACACGGTGGTCAGATTAGACAGCTTCTCCCCGATGAAGACGGACAACCGATTCAATCAGGGACTTGAACCTGGTACCCTGTTGCGCGAATGTCTTGCGGAGGTCTGAACAACTTCTTGGACGTCCTGGCGGTCACGCCCGTGAACATCGGTGCACATCAGCTGCCCACTGAGCGATCGCCGACATAAAGCGAAGAAGAGTCAGGGAGGAGCCTGTTGAACAAGACCGTGGAGCTGGGACAACAACTCGGATTCTGGACGCTAGCCCCCTTCGCGCTGATGCTAATCTCCATCGCCGTGCTGCCCCTGGCAGCCACACACTGGTTCGAGCACAATCGCAACAAGGCGATCGTCTCCGCGATCCTGGGGGTGCCCACTGTCGCCTACCTGATAGCCGCCCACGGTGAACTCGGGCTCCACATGGCGGCCCACACCGCCGAGGAATATGTTTCGTTCATCATGTTGCTGCTGACCCTGTTCGCCATCTCCGGAGGCATCCACCTCACCGGTAACCTGCTGGCGACGCCTCGGGTGAATCTGGCTTTTCTCGCCACTGGTGCGGTGCTGGCCAGTTTCATCGGCACCATGGGAGCCAGCATGGTCCTCATCAGGCCGGTCCTCCGCGCCAACTCCGAGCGCAAGTATGCCCGCCACACTCTGATCTTTTTCATCTTCGTGGTGAGCAATCTGGGCGGGCTACTCACACCGCTGGGCGATCCTCCTCTCTTTCTCGGTTTTCTGCGGGGCGTGCCCTTCAGTTGGACCCTACGTTTGTGGCCTCACTGGTTGCTGAGTGTCGGATTATGTCTGGCCGCCTATATGGCCTTCGAGCTCTACTACTACCGCAAAGAGCCCCCGCAAGCGCGGCGCATCGACGTACTAGACTACGTGCCCATGCGTCTTAAGGGAGCCGTCAACATCCTGCTTTTGGTGCTAGTCATAGTGACCATCCTTCTCTCAGAGCAGCTGGCAACCGTCGGCGAGGCCATCCACTTCCCCTTCGTACGTGAGGTCGTGCTGGCCGCCCTCGCGATCATCTCGGTGACCTTGGGTCCCCGCGGTCCGCGCGCGGCAAACCATTTCAGTTGGGCCCCGATCGTCGAGGTAGCAGTGCTTTTCGCCGGTATCTTCGCTACCATGATCCCCGCCCTGGCCCTACTAGAGGCCCGCGGAGCGTCTATCGGACTCTCCAGGCCCTGGCATTACTTTTGGATCACCGGCGGACTGTCGTCCTTCCTCGACAATGCCCCCACCTATCTCACGTTCACCTCCGTGGCCCAAGGGCAGGTAGGCGTGTCTACTGTGGGAGCGTTGACCTCCACTGGCGCTGTGGCAGGGCTGAGCGTGACCCCCGCGGCTCTCCTGGCGGCCATCTCCTGTGGGGCGGTCATGATGGGAGCCATGACCTACATAGGCAATGCCCCCAATTTCGCGGTCAAATGCATCGCCGAACACCAGGGTTACAAAATGCCCTCGTTCTTGGGGTACATGGCCTATTCGTCAGGGATCCTGGTGCCCATCTTCATCGTGGTCACGGCGGTCTTCTTCCTCTAAGGAGCTCTCGCACCACGGTGACCGCTAGAGCGCTCACGATGAGCCCCATACCCACTCCCTCCAGCCTGGCAGGCCTTTCCCCCAACTGAAGCCACGAAGCGGTTATCCCCAGCACGGGGGTCAACAACGTGCCTAGGCCGGCCATGCCGGCAGGGAGTGCGCTCAGCACATAAAGCCACAATAGCCAGGCCAACATGTTTCCGGCGACCACCGTAAAGGCAAGCCCAGCGATGAACGTCTTGGACCATACCGGCGGCGACCAGTCGAGACCGGCTACCATCACCAGCGGCAGCGAGCCTAGCAGCAACTGCCAAGCTGTGAACGAGAACAGGTCTACCTCATAGCGGCGACGCAGAATCTTCGCAATGATGGCACTGGCAGCCCACGACAGCGCTCCGCCTATGGCGAGGAAAGGGCTCAGACCCTCTTCGAACTGCCAGGGAGCGACCACCAACACCAGCCCGGCCAGCGCCAGCCCCACAGCACACCACTGAAAACCTCTCAGACGCTCACCCAAGAACACCCAGGCCAGCAGCAGCAGCCAAAAGGGCATGGTATAGGTCAGGATGGCAGTCTTCCCTGCACCCTCGCCCGCCAGAGCCCAAGTCATGAGACCCAGGAAACCGGCAGTCTGCAGAAGCCCGAGTAGGAGGGTGGGGAGAAGAGCGCGTGGGCGAAGAGGACGCCTAAGCAAGGGTAGAAGAGCGACTAGTCCAACGCCACCCAGAAAGGTCCGCATCGCTGCGTAAGGAAAAGGCTCCGCGTAATCAAGCATGAGCTTCATGACCGGCCAGGTGTAGCCCCATATCAGCGCGAGCAGGAGGAGCGCGGCCACCGGCAGCCATCGTCTAGGCCACCCGCCAACTCTGGGCCAGACTCTCTTATGCGTCCAGAGCCTACCAGCCGGAGTGAAGACCGGTCCTCTGTCCGGACTAGCCTGAGTCAACCGTAGCCCCCTTCCTCCCCAAGGCGTCGAGGAGACCGATTATCTCCTCAGGCGAGGGGATGTCGGTCATATCGTGCCCATAGTGCACGAACCGAGCCACCCCAGCCTTGTCGACCAGCACCTGAGCCGGCATTCTGCCCAGCTTGAAGAGCTTGATCTGCTGACCGTAGAGCTTGAGGACTGTGTGCCGGGGGTCAGGCAGACCCACGAAAGGCAGACGGTTTTCTTGCCAGTACCGAGCAAAAGCAGCCGCGTCCTCCGGACCCACCACCACGACCACGGTGTCTCTAGCCTCGAATTCGCTATGCTGCAGACGCAACTGCGCCATGTGCGCACGGCAGAACGGTCAAAGAAAGCCTCGATTGAAGACCAGGAGTACGTTCTTCTTCCCCCGCAGGTCGCTTAGGCGAAAAGCCCGCCCCTCGAAATCGCTCAATTCGAAATCGGGAGCAGGAAGGTTCACAGCTACCCTGGCCATCGGCTCCTTCCCACCTCAAAAAACTCCGCCCCCTGGGCGAGGGGCGGAGATAGGGGGGTGATGGGGTCTTTGCGAGCATGTTGTTATTCTCTCTAGGCCCGGGGATTCCTGCACGGGCAGACTGCCCAAACCCGATCGCCCGGCGTCATGCATCATCGTCACCACTGGCGGTAAGTTCTACCGCGTCCTCAGCCACGGTCAGGCCTAGCATGTCTGCAGCCGCCTCGGGCGGGATCTCCTCCACAGCCCGTAATCTGCGCTCGATGGTCCGGCTTTTCTTGGCGGCATCTTCGATCGTGGTCGAGGCTTGGTCCAGTCTCTTGTGGACCCGCTCCAGCAACGCACCAAAGTGACCGAATTGCGTCTTGACCGCACCCAACAACTGCCACACTTCGCTCGACCGTCTTTCCACCGCCAGAGTGCGGAAACCCATCTGCAGGCTGTTAAGCAGAGCCGCGAGCGTCGTGGGGCCGGTGACCACCACGCGGAAATCGCGCTGCAGGGACTCGGCCAATCCCGGGCGTCTAAGGACCTCGGCGTAAAGACCTTCGGTGGGAAGGAACATGATCCCGAAATCGGTCGTGCGCGGAGGATCCAAGTACTTGGCTTGGATGTCCCGGGCTTCCTGTCTCACCCTTGATTCGAGGTTCTTGAGGGCATCCTCCCTGGCTTGTACATCGCCCTTCTCCTCCGCATCCAGCATGCGCTGATAGTCCTCCACGGGAAACTTCGCGTCGATAGGTAGCCAGACTCCGCCGTCCTTGTCGCCTTCCGCTCCCGGCAACCGAATGGCATATTCCACCTGCTGCTCGCTTCCCAGCTTGCACACCACATTCTTCTGATACTGGTCGGGCGCCAGGATCTGCTCCAAGAGCATGCCCAGCTGGACCTCCCCCCACGTGCCCCGCGTCTTGACATTAGTGAGTACCTGCTTGAGGTCACCAACCCCGGCGGCGAGCGATTGCATCTCCCCCAATCCCCGATGTACCGCTTCCAGCCTTTCGCTCACCTGACGGAACGACTCCCCCAGGCGCTGTTCCAACGTAGCGCTGAGGCGTTCATCGACGGTCTGCCGCATCTGCTCCAGCTTCGCCGCGTTGTCTTCCTGCAGGTCCTTGAGCCGGGTATCCACCGTCTCACGAAGCTCCGCCATCCGTCTCTCGTTGGCCTGGCTCAGCTCTCGCAACTCCGATACGATCGCCTGCAAGTGCTGCGCCTGCTGTTCCCCTAGACGCGCCACCGCGTTGAGGGCGGAATCGCCCCACGACCGGATGGCTTGCGTGATCTCCTGCCTTTGCGCCTGAGCTTGCTCCCCGGCTTCGCGACGCGCTACGGCCGCTTCCTCCCGGAGTACGCTTTCGGTGCGTTCCTGCCCCCGCTGCAGCAGGTCGAGACGCTGGTCGACCGAACCGGACCGGCCACGAGCGAGGAGCGCCAGCACCAGGCCCAAGACAGCCAGTGCCAGGACTATGTTTGTGATCATCAAACCCGTCATACCGCCCCCGTCCCGCTGCCCTCACACTATTACTTCTGGCTAGGCACGGCCCCCGCGCCTCCTTGCTCTACCTTAGCAGAGCGAGCGGACGGTCTGGCCAGAGTGAGTGGACGTTTTATCGAGAAGACTGCTAGGTTCGCTCACGCACCGGTGGCGTCAAGGTCCACCAGTATCCGCTCCTCGCGAACGCTCACCAGATATGTGCGCAAGGACCGGGGAGAACGGACCGCTTTCACCAGAGTGAGGGCCAGTCCTGTCGCCTCTGTCCACTGCAGGACACGTCCGTCACGAAGGTCGAAGCGAGAGCCATGACGCGGGCAGGTCACTATAGTGCCTCTGAGCAGACCTTTGGACAACCGCCCCCCCATGTGCGGACATCTCTCATCGGCGGCGAAGAACTCTCCCCCCACCCTGACGATCAGCAGGTCCTTGTCCTCAACGCTCACCGAGCGCATCTCCCCGTCCGCGAGATCGCGCACCGAACCCACATCGACCAGACTGCTCATCGGCCCCTCCTCTCCTCCCTATCAGCCAGCCTATCGGCCATCTTGTCCGCGATCGTCTGCATGAGATGTCGCCAAGAAGCCACGAAAGCTTCGACCCCCTCGGACTGTAGCCGCGCGGCCATACCCTCTACATCCACGCCGATGGCGACGAAGACGTCCACCACTTCCTGATGGGCTTGCGCGCTACGACTCAGCAGCCTGCGCACTTTCCCGTGGTCCGCAAAAGCCTGCAGCGTGGACTCGGGAAGTGTGATCACCGTGTTAGGAGCTGCCAAAGCCTCTGGGTAAAGTACATCAGACGCCGTGGGGTCCTTGGTGCTGGTACTGGCGAAAAGGAGGCGTTGCGGTCTTGCCCCGAAATTGGCAAGCCTTTGCCAGCGGTCTGTCTCCATCAGCTCACGGTAGGCGGCGTAACACAGCCCGGCCATCGCCACGCCAAGGCGATGGGATGACCCTTCTGGCGTTCGCCCAGCGACCCCTTTGTCCCACCGACTCACAAAGACCGAAGCCACCGACCTCACATCCGTATCGAGGCCGGCCTCCACTCGCCTCTCCAGCCCGCGCATATACGCCTCAGCTGCCGCAAGGTACTGGCTCGGGGAGAAGAGAAGAGTCACGTTGACAGGCACTCCGACAAAGATCGCCTCCTCGATAGCCACTGTGCCTGCCTCTGTACCGGGGATCTTGACGAAGACGTTGGGTCGGGCGGCCCTGCTCCGCAGCCAGACCGCCTGTTCCACCGTGCCCCGGGCATCATAGGCCAACGTCGGCGCCACCTCGAACGAGACCCAACCGTCAACTCCGACCGTCCGACTGTAGATCGGAGCCAACAGGTCCGCTGCCCGCACTGCATCCGCCAAAGCCAGCTCGAAGAAGACGGCTTCCGGGTCGCGCCCTGCGCCTCCTGTGCCTAGGCTCAGTAGACTGCTGATCTCGTCGTCGTAGAAGGTCGTCCGGCTGATGGCAGAGTCGAAAATGGTAGGATTGGAGGTCACTCCGCTGACCGCCCAGTCCCCGATGTAGCGCGCCAGGGTGCCTTCCTCGAGCAGACTACGATTCAGTTCGTCCAGCCAGACGCTTTGCCCTAGCCTATGAAGCCCGCAAGGACCTTCCATGTGTCGTGACCCTTTCCGGTGGAACCCCGTACTCTGAATTCGCTCAGAGGTCTCTGTCCTGGGCGGCAAGAATCCCTCATCAGCAGACTGAGACTCCCGTGTTCAGGATAGTTTCATGTTCTCAGTGGCAATGTGCAAGTTGGAGTCACGGAACCGCAATCACCCCCCTGGGCTGTGACCCCCCCTTCCTGTTGGGTGGTCTTCGACCCTACCAGGGTAGGCCACCACCTGTGCCTCGACCGCAGGGGCGGGACCCAGGTACGCTGGTACCGCCCCTGCGGTCTCCCGTTGGCCCTTCTTTACCCGCCGGGGACAGTGGGAGAAACCAGCAGGCCGCGCATCACGCGGCCGCGGGTGCAGGGCCCTTCTGTCTGTGGCCGTGGGTCGTTCTTGCCCCCCGACCCAGCGTGCAAGTGATACCCTATGCGCCGCCATGCGTTACTACGGTCACGTCATTCGACCCCCCAGTGAAGCCTATAGCCTGATCGTGCAGGTCATGTACGGCTGTTCCCACGGGAAATGCTCATTTTGCGGCTCCTACCTGGGTAAGCCTTTCCGCATCCGGCCTTTCGAGGAGGTGGTGGAAGACCTCAAGAGTCTCTCCCCTGGGGAGAAGAACCGGGTGAGACGGGTGTTCCTGTGCGATGGGGATGCCCTTGCCTTGCCCGTTCGCCGCATGGTCGAGCTGCTCGACTTGTTGAAGGTCGAGCTGCCCCACTTGGAGCGAGTGAGCGCCTACGCGAATGCTCACTCTCTCCTGCGGCGCTCGCCAGACGAGCTGGCAGAGATCAGGGCTCATGGTCTGTCTCTCCTCTATCTGGGGCTCGAATCGGGCGACGAGACCACCCTGGCCGCCATAGGCAAGGGAGTGACCGTGGCCCAACAGGTCGAAACTTGTCGGAAAGCCAAGGCTGCCGGGTTCGCCCTTTCCATCACCGCCATATTAGGTCTGGCTGGTCGGGAACGCTCGCTGGAACACGCTCAAGCCACGGGGCGCGCGCTAAGTGCCATCGACCCCGAGTACATTGGCATCCTTTCGCTCATGCTGGAGCCAGGCACTCGGATCACCGCCCAGGTCGAGAGAGGGGAATTCCACCTAGCCGATCCGCTGACCTTGGTGCGCGAGCTCCGGGAGATCATCGCCAACACAGACGTCACCCACGCCATCTTCCGCTCGAACCATGCCTCCAACTATCTCTCAGTGGGCGGCACTCTGCCAGAGAACAAAGAGGCCCTCGTGAGGGCCCTGGATCTGATCCTTGAACGGCCGGAGAGAGCCCGTCTCAAGCCGGAAGCCTGGCGGGCGCTCTAGGTCAACGTTCGCGCCTGGCGGGCCCGGGGAAGGGCTTTCGCAGTCTCGGGCGCGCTTACTCTCCGCAGCTTCCGGGGCTCTGGCTGCGCCGACCCTTCCGCTGCGCTGGCTGTTGCCGCGGCTTCTGTCATTCGCGTCGCTCTAGGCTGTGCGTGACTTCTTCTCAAGGAAAGCGGCCATACGCTCGCGTTGCTCGGGTCCGAAGCTTTCGGCGAACAACTCGCTCTCCTGCCTGCAGCCGCCCTCGAAATCCCGCTCCACGCCCTGACGGATGGCGCGTTTGGCAAGACGGACTGCCTGTACGCCGTTGGCGCAGATAGCGCGTGCCACCTTCCGGCATTCTTCCAGCAAGGTCTCGGCGGGAACGACGCGATCGACCAGTCCTAACGCCAGAGCTTCCTGGGCATCGATCATCCTCCCAGTGAGTATCAAGTCGAGAGCCCGCGATACCCCCACGAGGCGAGGCAACCTCTGGGTTCCCCCGAATCCCGGGATGATGCCCAGAGAGACCTCTGGTTCGCCGAACTTGGCACTGGCAGAAGCGACCCGCAGGTCACAAGCCAGCGCCAGTTCACAGCCTCCGCCAAGCGCGAAGCCGTTTACGGCAGCGATAGTGGGCTGGGGCAGGAGCTCCAGTTTGCGGAACACTTTATTGCCGTATAGGCCGAACTCATGGGCCTGCGAGGGGTCCATGTCTTTCATTTCAGCGATGTCGGCCCCGGCCACGAACGCTTTCTCGCCTGCGCCAGTCACTATGACCACCCTGATCGCGGGATCTGCTGCTACCTGGTCAGCAGCCTTATCAAGCTCAGCTAGAACTTTAGTGTTGAGAGCGTTCAGAGCTGAAGGTCGGTTGACCGTTAAGATGCAGACCTCGCCCTCCTGCTGCACCAAGATCTCATCAGCCACCTACGTCACCCCCGTGTGATCAAACCTATGCTGTCGACCCCACGCTGAGGCCCGCTGTACACGATCCCGGCCCCAGAATCGCGCTCACCGGCGCCCTCAGTATTGATAAAAGCCCCGACCCGTCTTGCGCCCCAGATAACCTGCGCGCACCATTTTCTTGAGCAGCGGGCAAGGCCTGTACTTGCTGTCGCCGGTCTCCCGGAAGATGTTTTCGATGATGGCCAGGGTGATGTCCAGACCCACCAGGTCGGCCAGACGTAAAGGACCCATGGGATGGTTCGCACCGAGCTGCATGGCGGTGTCGATGTCCTCCACACTGGCGGTGCCCTCCATCAGCATGAACACCGCGTCGTTGATCATCGGGAAAAGCAACCGGTTGACTACGAAGCCCGGCGCCTCCGCCACTCTGACCGGAGTCTTGCCCAGGGAGGTAGCGAAGTCCAGGCACGCCTCCACCGTCGCAGGGCTGGTGGCTGCGCCGGCTATGACCTCGACCAGTTGCATGGCGGGCGCTGGGTTGAAGAAATGCAGCCCTATGAAGCGATCCGGCCGACTCGTGCAGGCCGCCAACTCGGAGATGCTGAGACTGGAGGTGTTAGAGGCGAAGATGGTGCGTTCAGGACAAGCCCGATCCAAGGCCTGATAAAGAGCACGCTTCCAGTCCATCACCTCGGCGATGGCTTCGATGACGAGGTCAGCGTCGCCCCCCTCCGTCGTCTCCTCAACCTTGACCACTCCTTTGATCCGGGAGAGGATCTCAGCAGGCCTGCTTGCCTCCAGCTTGCCTTTCTCGACGGCTCTGTCCAGGCTTTTCCGAATGAGATCAAGCCCTCGCTCCACCAGCTCCTGGCTGATGTCACCCATGACCACGTCGTAGCCCGCGTCGGCCACCACTTGCGCGATGCCGGCACCCATGGTGCCGGCACCCACTACCACTACCTTCTTCATGGCTCTCAGTCCCTATTTGCGCAGGATGATAGCCGCGTTGTTACCGGCCGCGCCATAGACCTCCGACATCCCCACTTTGGCGCCCTCGACTTGCCGCGGCCCGCACACGCCACGCAGCTGGAGTACCATCTCGTAGAGCTGCGCAAAGCCTTGAGCCATGGTCGCTTCCCCAAAGCTGGAGAAGCCCCCGCTCGGACACACCGGTATACGACCACCGATGGCGAAATCGCCACGGTCCAGGCAAGCGCAGGCTTCGCCCTCCCCGCAGAAGCCCATGGTCTCGATGTACTGAAGCACATGCCAGGCGCTGTTGTCGGGGAGCTCTACGAAGTCGATGTCTTCCGGCCCGATCCCAGCCTCTTCGTAGGCGCGGTGAGCAGCCACCCAGCTCTCACTGATGACCGGCACCCCAGGCTTGGGAGTGATGCTCACCACCGGGATGCGGGCTGTGGGGTCCCCATACAAAGGACTGCCTAGAGCAGAGGCCATCATGTAGATAGGTTTGCTGGTGTACTGCCTGGCCTTCTCCTTGCTGCAGAGGATGGCCGCACCGGCACCATCGCTGGTAGCGCAGATCTCATAGAGGCGCAGGGGGTCGGTGACCATGGCCGAGGCCAGCACCTCTTCCAAACTGAACTCGCGCTGGTACCGAGCCTTGGGATTGAGTTTGCCGTGCTTGCTCATTAGCACCTTGACCTTGGCCAGATGCTCCTCGGTATCCCCGTACTTGAGCATGCGTTTGCGCATCTCGAGAGCCCAGTACACCGGGTTGGGCAGGCCCATGTTCCAGCGCAGGGTGTCATCTGAGGGGACCGGCTCCTCGTGATAGACCGGCAGGGCCGGGAAGAAACCCTTGGCCGACTTGTCGGCGCTGACCGCCAGCACCAGGTCGGCCGCCCCCGAGGCCACTGCCATGGCCGCGACTGTAAGCATCGTCCCGCCGGTAGCACACGCATTATTGACATTGACCACGGGGAGACCGATGTTCCCCATGACCTCTTCCGTGTAAGTGCCGGAGTAGATACCCTTGCGCCCGCCCCACAACTGCGAGCCCGAGATAACGAAGCCGATGTCTTTCCACTGCACCCCCGCGTCTGCCAGAGCCTCGTCGATGGCCTCCTTGGCCATCTGAGTCCACGGCTTCTCAGGGAATTTGCCCCACGGGTGCAGTCCTACGCCGATGATCGCCACATCTTTCATCGTCATCACACCTTCTTGAGTAGCGGATTGGTCCAGGTTGACTCGCAGATGGCTCACTCAGACAGCCTTGAACTTCCAGGCGATGATGTCCTCTCCATTCTTGTTGGTATAGAGAGTGCCGACGGTGACTTCGACCTCCATACCGATCTTGACTTGGTCGGCCGTCATGTTTTCCATCATGCCGATGATGACGATTCCCTCGGGAAACTTGACAGCTGCGCACACAATCGGCTCATAGGGATCCTTGGCCACAAAAGGCGGTGGTGGAGGATAGTTCATGATCGAGTAGTTCTCGATCACTCCCCTTCGGCTGAGCAGGGTGTCTTCGACGTCCTTTTCTTTGCATTCGGGATTGTGGCAGGTGAAGGTCTTGGGGAAGAAGTAGTCCCCACACGATTTGCAGTGGGTGACGATGAGAGCGGGCTCACCTCCCGACATGTCGAACAAGTTCTCGCCGATCAGCACTTGCTTGTTCTCTCCCACTTAGGCCTCCGTTCTCCTAGTCGGGGATCCGGTCACTTGACCACGTTCTTCTCTTTGAGCTCTGCTATCTGCTCTGGAGTGTACCCGAGTTCACTGAGCACTTGGTCGGTGTGTTCGCCCAGTGCGGGTACCGCGGATCTGATGTAGGCAGGATCTTGGACGAAGCGGATGGGCTGATTGATCAACCTCATCTTGCCGACCCCCGGCTGGTCGATCTCGGCAAAGAAGTCGTTCGCCAAGGCCTGCGGGTCTTCGATCACATCTAGTGGCGAAAGGATGGGGCCGTACATGAGATCGTTCTCGCGCAGCCTGACTTCCCACTCCGCGTAAGTGCGCTTGCGGAACTCCTCCTCCAAGATAGGCTTGAGAATGCTCCGGTGCGCCTGGCGGTCAGCCGTGGTGGCGAACCGCGGATCTTCTGCTAGGTCGGGGCGATCGAGGGCCTTGGTGAACCGAAGCCAGAAGGACCTGCCCGTGGGATCGGAGGCGGCTGCGTAGCGATCCCCGGCGGTCAGCTGGATCCACCGACCATCCTTGGTCTGATAAGTGTCGTAGAAGGGATTGTCTGACTTGTTGGGGTCGGTGATACGAAGCGGAACCCCCATGAGGGCATCCATGATGTCGGCCCCCACCATCCACACCCCAGTGTGATACAGATTGAACTCGACCTTCTGCCCTTCCCCTGTTCGCTCGCGATGGAACAGGGCAGCAGCGATCCCGCCGAAGATCTGCATGGACGACACCCGGTCGATGATACCTGGCCGTGAGGTGGGCGGCGGGTATCCCGGGACAGTCAGCATGTACTGAATGCCCGAACGAGCCCAGCCAGCCGCGAAATCATAGCCTGGCATGTCTTTGTCCGGGCCGGTCGTGCCATAGGCGGTGACTATCCCGTAGATGAGCCGGGGGTTGATGGCCGCCAGCGTCTCGTAGTCGATACCCAGCTTGCTGAGCGATTCGAGTCGATAGTTGGTCAAGAACACATCGGCATCCTTGACCAACTTGTGAACGATCTTCTTGCCCTCTTCTTCCTTTAGGTTGACAGCGATGGCTCGCTTGCTGCGATTATGAAGGTAGAAACCCGGGTTTATCTCCTTGCCCCGGAACGTGCGGGACTGGTCGCCAGTCAGCGGTTCCACCTTGACCACGTCCGCGCCGCAGTCCCCCATCATGGAGGACGCAGCCGGGATGGCTACCACATGACCCACCTCGACGACCTTGACCCCCTCGAGAATGCCCGACATGCTTACCTCCAGAGTAGAGTGACCTGGACTTGGAATGGCGCCTGACGGCACCCCCGCACCGCAGGACCGGTGGTATTTACCATTCTGTGATCCATTATACAACACCCTGTGAGCACGACCTCGCTGATTTTGGTATGTCCGTACCAAATTTGTCGCGAATCCGGCTGGGCCGTGCGCTATCATCAGGTCTACCGGGGCTTCCCGAAAGGCGCCGAGCCCGGTTCTAAGCAACGCGTTTTCGACCCGAAGTCTATGACTCGAGAGGAGATGAAGATGGCCGGCCCGTACCAATTCATCATCTATGACAAGGTTGATTCGGTCGCCTGGCTGACCCTTAACCGGCCGGACGCCTTGAATGCGCAGAGTGACGAACTGCGAGCCGAACTGGTAGACGCGCTCGAATCAGCGTCCAGCGACGACGAGATCCACGTAGTGGTCATCACCGGAGCCGGCGACAAGGCCTTCAGTGCGGGAGCCGACGTGGCCCAATATCTCACTCGGGTACCGTCGGAAGTGGTCAAGCAGAAATACATGCTTCGGCCCTTCGAACTCATCCGCAACATGACGAAGCCCGTGATTGCCATGGTGAACGGCCTGGCCCTGGGAGCTGGCTGCGAGCTCATGATGTCCTGTGACCTCATCGTAGCGGCTGAAGACGCACGTATCGGGCAGACGGAAGTCAGAGTCGGTCTCATGCCGGGCGGAGGAGGAACTCAGGTCCTGCCCCGCTTGGTCGGGGAGAAAAGAGCCAAGGAGCTCATCTTCCTGGGCAGAATGATCACGGCGCAGGAAGCGCTGGAGCTTGGCATAGTAAACCGCGTCGTCCCCCGCGAGCAATTACGGGAAGCCACCGAAGCGCTCATCCAGGAGCTGCTGCGCAACAGCCCGGCCATCATCGGTCTAGCTAAGATCGCCATCAATCGCTCGCTGGAGACTCCCCTTTCGGCAGGTCTCAGCTATGAGAGAGACCTGTTCGCTCTAGCCTTCGGGTACGAAGACCAGAAAGAAGGAGCGGCTGCCTTCTTGGAGAAACGCAAACCTACTTACAAGGGCAAGTAGAGAAGCGGAGGCCGCCGGCCGCGAAGAGCCGGCGGCAGGGCCGAGCGGGACAAGCGGTGGCGCGCCTACTCGCTTGCGCCGAGTAGGCGCGCCACCACCTCCCATACCAGGTCACAGGGCAGGGTCAGGGCAAGCCCCTCCCCTTCCAGCTGTCCCGTATTGATGCCGATCACCCAGCCGTCCACATCCACCAGCGGTCCTCCGGAGTTGCCGTGAGCGAGCGGCACCGTGCTCTCGATCACCGCGTCCACACCGGGGAGACCCCGCACTTCCACCCCTTGCAGGAGCGCAGTGATATGGCCGGTGGTGACAGGCTGCTTCAGAATCTTCCGGTTGCCGATCGCTACTACCCAGTCCCCCACGGCCACAGTAGAGAGGTCAGGGCGAAAGGTCGCCGCCTCTACCTTCCGCGAGCGGACCCGTAGCAGCGCGACATCGGTGTTCGGGTCGCGACCGACCAGAGTGGCAGAGACTGTGGATCCTGAGGGCAACCGGACCGTGATCTGCTTGGCGGCCGAACCGTCTTCGCGGGCGATCACGTGGTCGTTCGTGACAATCAGAGCTACCCCGTCTTCTGCCTTTACGACTACGCCGGTGCCTACCGACTGCAGTCTCTGCGTCTTTGTACTGAGGACCAAGGCAGTCACCCCCACCACACTCTTCTGGAGCTTGGCAGCGATGGCCTGCGGGTCTCCTGGCACCGCCTGCCGTCTTATGGTAGTCGTAGTGGCAAGCGTGGAGGTGGTGGTCGGACGAGCGATGACGGTGGTCGTGCTGCTGGAGGAGACCGCGATCGTAGGCGGAGTCGAGGTGGGGACAGACACTGCTACGGTGGAAGTAGTGGTGTCTACCGCCGGGGGCCAAGAGCAACCGTAGCCAAGGCCAGACCCCAGCAGGACGCCTAGAGCAAGAACCAGCCCTAGCAGTCGGACCTTGCCGAAGCGCGGAATCCTCACCGAGATCTCCCCGTGATTTGCCACTAACTTCCCGGCCAAGCGACCGAGCCCACCCTCACTGCAGCGGGAAGCGCCCGGTCTCCAAAGGTTTTCGGTCGAACGGGACCTTTTACTTGAGCGCGTAGAGATTCCCGTCTAGGCTACCTACGAAGACCATGCCGCCGGCAACGGCCAGCGAAGACCAGACCTCTGCCTCGGTCTTGAACTTCCAAAGCTCAGAGCCCGTCTTCACGTCGAGAGCGTAAACATGGTCGTCAGCACTGCCCACGTAGACGACCGTTCCGGCGATCACTGGAGAGGACCATACTTTCCCCCCAGTGGTAAACCTCCAGACCTCGGCTCCGTTCTGCGCGTCCAGAGCGTAGACCCGCCCGTCCAGACTCCCCACAAACACCTTGCCGTCCGCCACTGCGGGCGAGGACACCACCCCGCCCTCGGTCTTGAAGGTCCACTTGACCTCTCCGGTGTCGGCACTCACGGCGTGCAGCTGCATGTCGTAGCTGCCCACATACACGGTCCCTTCGCCCACCGCGGGGGTCGACCACACGTCCCCGGCAGTCCGGTAGCGCCACTTCTCTTTGCCCGTCGCCGCCTCGACCGCGTAGAGAAAATCATCCGCACTGCCCACGTAGACTGTCCCTACCGCGACCGCGGGAGAAGAGCTTATGTCGTGGCCCCCTTTGAACGACCACTTCGCGCTGCCCGAACCAGCTTCTATGGCATAAAGCGTACCGTCGCCGGCTCCCACATACACGACCCCTTCGGCGACAGCCGGAGAGGAGACGATGGCGCCTTTGGCCGAGAACTTCCACTTCTCCGCACCCGAGCTTGCCTCGACAGCGTGCAGGCTGCGGTCGGAGCTCCCCACGTACACCGTTCCATCGACCACGGCTGGTGATGACCAGATCTCGCCACCGGTCTTGAAGGGTTCCGACCACTTCTGAGCTCCAGTCGCGGCATCAAGCGCGTATAGATTCTTGTCGGTGGCTCCGACGAAGACCACCCCGTCGACCACCGCGGGTGCAGACCAAGACAGCGAATTCTTGTCCTTGCCCAGCTTGACCTTCCACGCCGCCCCGGTGAGCGCCGCAGGCGCCGGCCCAGGATAGACCCCGCTGCGTGTCAGATCGGCGCGGAACATGGGAGCACCAGAGATGATCCCCCCACTGGGCGTCGTCCCTCCGGTGGTCGTACTGTCGGTAGAACCCGTCCCCCCTGTGCTGACCGTGCTGGTCGAGCCAGGAGCGGTCGTGGCCGTCGTCTCGGTGGAAGAACTGGTAGTAGGTGTCTCAAAGAGCGTGCAGCCCGGCTGTAACACCAGCCCTAGCCCCAACATCAACACAGCCGCGACCGCAGCCAGAAGCCTCAACCGGATTACGAATCTCCGCCCTGTCCCCATGAGAGTGGCGACCTCCTTCGGATGTAGGGGTCTAGGGTAGCACTACCAGACCCCTAAGACAGCAGGAGGTCGCCCAGACGCACGTCTTCCCGGGGGTCAAGGATGAAGCTTGCTGACGCCTTTGTCCGGAATCACCTCGTTCGGGTCCAGCGTGGCGAGGACCTTGTACCACCACAGATGGTAGTTGGAGAGCGCCGGACCGACCTTGCTATCGATCTGCTCCGGCGGGCCCATGGTCAGGGCGAAGTACTTTTCCTCCAGCGCACGGTTCGACTGCTGCTCGGCCCAGGCGTCGACAGCTTTCCGGGCTTCGGGGTTGAGGGGGCTGAACTTGCAGAAGATCTCAGTCTTGCCGAGATGACCGTGCTCGACTCCCCATCCGAAGAAGCCTCCACCATCGTCGGCGATCAAGCCTTGCTCGATCAAAGGCAGCTTGGCCTGGCCGGCTCCTACCGCCCAGCGGATGGTCAGGTCTCGCTGGCCCATTATGGGGATCGACTTGAAGTTGCCTCCCGGACGGAAGGTCTCCCGCACCGACGCGCTGATCCGCGTGCACTGGGTCAGCAGGATCCCCTCGATCTCGGGGTCTTCGACCGACTTGAGAGACATCCCTTCGTTCTCGGCGATGATGGTCTCCAGTACCTTCTTCTTGTAGGCGAAATCGTCGGGAGAGTTACCTGCGATGATCACGAAAAACCCCGGGCCCTGCACTTCTTGCGACAGGCGCTTGAACATGGCTTCGTCTTCCTCGTTGGAAGTAGTGATGTTCGCCGCGACCATCGCCACGTTGAAACCCATCAACTCAAGCGCTATCTCAGCTTCACCTATCTTGATCTCCGCCTGCCACATCTGATCCAACGTCGGGAAGCTGTAGTACCGGGCCATCATGTTGGGCGGTTTCTCCGCCAAGAGGTAACGCGGCGAGTAGCCGGTGAGCGAGTAACGCGTGGGACCCGGCCAGTGGTAGAGCTTCATCGCCACTTTGGTGAACACACCTGGGGTGCAGCTGGGGGGAACGACGCTCGAGATCAGCGAGCGCAGAGACGGACCCGGCCCGTCCCCACTGAACCACTCCCCTACACTGCCCAATGAGCCAAGGCGGACCAGTTCGCCATCGGGTGTCACCCATTCCACCGCCAAGTGGTTGCGGTCGTCAGCCCCCATCGACTGATCGAGGTGGCCGTGTCCCCGCAACATGGCTGAACATTGGGCGCCAGCGCCTTTCAGATTGGTGCACAGGCCACGCTTGAAAAGCTCGGCCTGCAGTTGAGCCGAGGTGACATACGGCTCCACCACCGCATACATGTTCTTTTCATTGATCTCGACTATCTGGTCCATGCGTCGCAGGTCAAGAAGTACGGTCCCCGGCCGGAAAAACCCGGTCCAGCCCGTGCATATGGGCCTGAACTGCAACCTGAACTGGTTGCAGAGACGCACGACGGCCTGCACTTCGGCTGTGCTCTTAGGCAGCACGACCGCAGCGAAATCAGTGAAGAAGTATGCCGGCATCAGCGCCGGATCGTCACAGATGTTCTCTTCGCCTACCACGCCGGCGAAAGCAGCATAGATTTCTTTGTCCAGAGCCAAGACTGCTCCCCTCCTCTCACACGGCCTGGTCGACCAACTCGACGATGTCATAGACAGCCAGGTCTCCCCCGTTCTTGGCCAAGACCTGGGCGAAAAGCTTCTCGCTCCACGGCGAGGCGGTGACGATAGCCTCGGCCCCGGTGCAAGTCGCCTCCGCCAGTCTCTCCGCCGCTGTCCACTCCGCGAACTCCGGATTGGAGTCGATCACCCCACCACAGGACCCTCCGCACCAGGCGTATTCCTTTATCCTGTCCATCTCCACCAGCCGGACACCGGGGAGCGCTGCCAATACCCGTCGCGGCGGCTCGTAGACCCCATGCGTGCCCCGCCGATACGGTTTGGGCGGGTCGAACACGAAACGGTCTCCTGGTATCTTCTTCCCCTGCCAATGGATCCACGGCTCGCCCAGCCGGCCTAGGTGGCACGGATCGTGGTAGGTGACTGTGATCTCTTGCCCGCGCGAAGGTTTCAACCTACCTTCCCCCAGCAAGCGCTCAAGCAGCTGGGTGATGTGGAGGACTTCCAGCTCATCCTTGAGACCGAAGCGGTCGTAAAGGACTTTGTACACCTGGTAGCAGGTGGCGCAACTGGTCACCAGGGTCTTCACCCCCGTCTTCTCCACGAGCTCCTTGCTCTTGGCAGCTTGGGCCAGAAAGTCGGCCTGATGGCCCATCTCGTACGCACGGCCTCCACAGCAGGTCTCCGCCTCCCCCAGCACGCCGAAAGACACCCCGGCCCTGTCCAGGACCCGAGCAGTGGCCCGGGCCACCTTCTGGCGCTCGGGATCGAAGCTGGTCAGACAACCGACGTGATAGAGGATCTCGACCTTTTCTTCCAGTGCATTCCTCAGGCCCAGACCCTCGGCCCAGTCTCCCCTCTTGCGGCCTGCGACCGGCACCATGCTTCCCGTCGCCCGCATGCGGGACACCACCGTCTCTAGCGCTGGGTGGGGATGACCGTCCTCCACTGCCTTGATCCGCATCTCCTGTATCGGACGGAGGACCTCCATGTCCATACCGTACTTGCAGGAGACGTCACAGGCGCCGCACAGCTGGCAGTTGTAGAGCACATCCAGGTAACGGGGCACGTACTGGAACCCGTTCTTGAGCCCAGCGTAGCCGAGGTTAAGCCGGCCACCCCCTGAGTAGAAGTGGAAGTTGTAGCGGGAGATGCTAGGACAGACGTTGGCGTGCTTGAAACCTTTGACCTGCTGCAAGGGGACGAACTTGCAGGCCGAACAGCGACAACACATGCTCATGTCGCCGGCATATTCTTCTAAGGCCATGTTGCTCCTTCCTTCAGCGACCAGCCTTGATCGGTCTAGAAACACAGCTTCCCGGGGTTCATGACCGCGGCGGGATCGAAGATCTTCTTCAAACGTCTAAGGATGTCCAGGCTGGCAGCGTCGCGGTTCATAACAATCCCGGCTGCTTCCCCGTAGGGCCGAGAGAAGAAGGCCCCAGCATCCAGTAGGCTCCGGACAGCGGCCGCGACCAGCCTCTTTACTCGCAGGACATCCTGGGCGTCATCTGGATCGTAGAAGAAGTTGAACTCGCAGTGGCAGCTGGTCCCTTGCACCGTCGGCTGGATGTAGACCCCGTACTCACCCACCGTCAGTCCATCCTCGAGAGCCAATCGGGCCACCAGCTCGGTAAGCACCTCCAGGCGATCGAAGGGAGCGAGGAACAACACGTCCTCGCAGCCGCCTTTGTAACGAAGCTTCCAGTAGGGCTCGCCGGACGGCTGTTGCACCGTCTTCATCAGCTCACGTGCGGAGATCCCCCCCAGCGCCGGGACCGGCTCCAGCCCAAGACGCTGTCCCAGGGCCGAGATGTCCTTGATGTTGACGGCCACCCGCTCTTCGGGGAAATACTCATAGCCGGCGACCACATAGAACAAGGTCCAGGCTGGAAGAGCGCTGCGAAGGCGCTGGAGATGACCCGGCCGCGCCTGGGCCGAGACCGCTGCCAGATCGAGTCCCGAGAGGACGAAGCACTCGTTCACCAAACGCAGCCGGATCAGCCACCGTGCCATCTCGAGCAGCGGTCCCAACCGGGCCGACCCCACCAAGAAGGCCTCTTGTACTTGCGGCAGCAGCTCACAACGAAGAGAGGCCCAGGTGACGATACCCATGGTCCCCTGGGCTCCCTGGACCAGCCGATGCCAAGCGGCGACATGGGGCCCGTACGGGGCTTTCTGTCTGCCCCCCACCGCCCACTGCTCCTCGACCGTCCCCGGACCCGCGGCCTGACCTGTCCGAAAATCGTCACCGGTTCCGAACACGACCTCAAGACACGCCAGCGGGTCGGAGACGTCCCACTGGTAGGAGGGCATGACCACTGGCTCCCGTTCGAGCATGCTGCCCACCACACTCTTGGTGGAGCGGGGTAGCAGAGGCATATTGAGCCTTATGCCCTCCTCTCGAGCCACCGGTATTAGTTCCCCAAAAGTGACACCGGGTTCCACCATAGCCACCCGCCGAGCTCGGTCAACAAAAACGATCTTCTTCATCTCGCTCAGGTCGACCACCACCGCTCCGCCCGTGCTCGGGACGGTGTCACCGCGAAAATGAGGGGCACCCGAGCTGACGGGAACAAGCGGGGTGTTGGTCTCGCGAGCTAACTTCACCAGCTCCTTGACCTCGGTGGCTGTGTGAGGCTTCACCACAAACCGCGGGCGTGTAGGGTTGGCGAAGCTCATGTCTCTTGAATAGGCTTCCAGGGTCGCCTCATCGTCATACAGATTGCTTTCCCCTACTGTCTCAGCGAGCTTCTTTCTTTCGATCATCACGCTTGCTCTGCCTCCTTCACTCTCGCGGTCTGCTCTCACCTTTCTCGCTCCTCCGCGGGCTGAAGTGGATATGTCTCCACCGGCACCGGCACGGTGAACAGCTTCGGGCCGTCTTCTCCCGGCTCGATGCAGATCCACTTACGCCAATTGGCATCGTCACGTTCGGGAAAATCCTCGCGGAAATGTTGAGCCCGGCTTTCTTCGCGAAGAAGTGCGGCCCGATAGGTGAACTCTGCCGCCATAAGCATGCTCTCAGCGGAGTGCCGGCGCGCCAGGTCGTGAAAGTCGGTGACGCCGACCCGGTCGAGGAGCTCCCGGGCGCTGGCCAGGATGTCAAGAGCCTCGCGCATCCGCTTGGCCTCGCGGACACGGTTGTACTTCATGGGAACTATGGCTTCGTGCACCCGGTATGCGACCTCATAAGGATCGATCTCGGTCGGCCGCCCCAGTGGTTCGAGTACGCGGGCAACCGCTCGTTCCGCGTACACAGGGTCGATACCCAGACGCGGCGAAGAAACTGCCCAGACACCAGCGTCTTCGCCGGCCACAAAACCGGTGATCGCCGCAGATTGCACCCCGAGGCCAGCCTGACTTCCCGCACCGTTGGTCCAGTAGTTGCTACAGGCCCCGCCGGCCGCCCAGAGACCGGGTAGAGTCGTCCTGCCTTGGAGATCGATCCGGAGTCCACCCCCGCTGTAAAGATACCGGGGCCACATCTCCAAGCGCTCCCGCCCTGGGTCTATCCCGGCCTTCTCACGCAGCAGACGCATGGTGTCGTTAGCCATCAAGTGGGAAAGGTCCGCGACGATGTCCTCGCCGAGATGAGCGATCTCAGAGTCTGACAACCCCTTCAAGTTGAGGTAGATCGGCCCGCGGCCGGCTTTGACCTCCTCGTACATCGCGTGGATGACTCGCGGATCGAACGTGTAGACGGCGTGCTCCCCCTCCATGAGCTCCGGGTAGTACTTCCCCATGATCTTCTCCCCGAGGGCGTTTTCGAGGTAGAGATAGAAATGGATCCCCATCAGCTCCTTGCCGAGCAGCTTGATACCCCACACGTAGAGGCTGTTGAACTCGGCGTTGGTGAGTCGGGCCCCTGCCCGATAGCCCATGGCCGGCCCCTCGCCCAGGACGGAAGCGTAGCTTTTCTCGTGCATGTAGCCGCAGTTCCCCGTAGCGATGATGGTGGCCTTCGCATCGAAGAGGTAGACCTTGCCATCGACCAACCCCAGCCCCACTGCGCCTACCACCTGGTCATCGCGCTTGAGAAGGTCGACGGCGAAGATCTTGTCCATCATCTTGATCCCTCGCGCAGCAGCGGTTTTTTTTAGCGCGAGGAGCGACTTCGGCGCATCAAAGAGGGTGACGTGGATGTGAGGCCCCCAGGTCAGGATGTCGATCTCCCCATCTTTCTTGAGGAAGGTCAGACCCAAGTCCGCCAAGTCCATTGTCGCTTGGTGCATGCGACTGCCGAACTGCCGAGTCCACTCCTGATTGTTGAAGAAGTGGCTCCCGCGGGTGATCTTGTCCACCCATTCATCCACGTACGAGGGATAGACGTAAGCCAGGATCCCCCCTCCGATGGGGACTTGACCGTTGTAGCCGATCCCGCACTTGTCCACCATGAGGACCTCGGCGCCTGTTTCCCGCGCTCTTAGAGCCGCACACATGCCGGCCCCTCCGGCGCCGAGGACCAGCACATCGGTGGTGACGACGGTCGGCGTTGGAATCGGTGAACTCACGCTCCTCCTCCTAGTAGGGCGAGACCAGCTCGCCCCGAGCTCTCTCTGGAGACACATCGAAACAACCTTGCGGGCAGAACGATTCGCAGCCCCAGCAGGCAATACAGTCCGCTGGATACTTCACCACCGCCCTCCCGTCGGCCTCATCGAGACGAAGCACATCCATGGGGCAGGCGGCGACGCAGTTCCCGCACCCAGTGCAGACCTCCCTATCGAACCTCCGAATCGCCATCACGGACCTTCCAGTCTGCCTCAGAAAGTGCTCAGTCTTATCCACTGCCCGACCATGTAGCTGCACACGTCCGAGGCCAGGAAAGCCACGGCGGGTGCCACGTCCTCCGGTGTACAAAGCCGTTTGAGAGCCGACCTCTGCCGGTAGGCCTCCAGAAAAGCCGGGTCGTTGCGAGTCACGAGTCCGGTATTGCCGAGGCCAGGAGCTATGCCGTTGACGATGATCCCTAGTGGAGCCACCTCCAGAGCCAGAGCGTGAGTAAAGGCTTCCACTCCGGCCTTGGCTGCCCCATACACAGAGATGGTCGGGATGCCTTGTCCCCCGGAGGTGTTGATTATCCGACCATACCCTCGGGCTGCCATGTGCGGAATCACAGCCTGGGCTACATTCATTTGGCCGTAGAGATTGACGCCGATATCTAGGTCCCAGTCGGCCTTGGTCATCTCCATGAAAGGACGCTCTTTGCTGCTCGCCCCCGCGTTGTTGACGAGGATGTCGATGCGGCCGAAATGAGCCATCGCGGCTTTCACCATGGCATCGACGGAGGCGCGGTCGGCCACGTCCACCCGCACAGCCAGAGCCTCGCGTCCCAAAGCCCTCACCAACTCCGCCGTCTCCTCCGCCCAGCCGAGGTTGAGGTCAGCAGAGATGACGTGGCAGCCCTCGCGGGCCAGAGTGGTGGCGATGGTCCTGCCATAGCCGATAGGACTGCCCGCTCCCGTCACCAAGGCTACCTTGTCAGTGAGTCCCAGGTCCATCGCACCTCCTACTCCTCGGCACGGTCTACGTTCCCTCCCCGTACCTACTCCCCCGCGCGCCGGGACATGCGGCCCCCACTAGCCACTCAGTACCTTCCGAACTCCCTGGTGGCGTCCACCCAGGCCCTGACCAACACTGGATCGCTACCGGCCATCTCCCCGACAGCAGTGCACATCATGTAACCGCCGCCCTCCCCCACTTCCTCGCACAGTCTGCGGGTACGGGCACGTACCTCGGCAGCCGGTCCGGCCTTCAGCAGCGAGTTAGGCATGCCCCCGACAATGCACATGATGTCACCCAAGACTTTCTTCACCCGGAAAATGTCGCTGGCCTGGAACCAGCCGACCGTCTTGCCTTTGGGTAGCTCGGTCAGATACTCGAGCCTCTGGTCCCAGCACCCCTCGTAGAACACTATGGGAGTGATCCCGTGCTCGACCAAAGCCAGAAGGATGTCCCTCAGCTGCGGCCAGTACAGGGTTTCGAAGTGCTTGAGCGACAGGAAGCCGTCCGAACCTCGATGGAGAGGAAGAAAGGCTCGGCCACACCCGGTCGCCTTGCACACCCCGATGGCGTACTCCAGCTCGACGCGCGCCAGCTTTTCCTGGGCTGCCAGAAGCCTATCGGGCTGCCGGAGGACATCGAGCATGATGCCGCGCATCCCCCGGAGCGCATCCGACAGGGCGTCGAAGGGGGCCGTGATGGTGGGCCCCGCAATGAAAGAATCAGGAAACCCCAGAGCCACCATGCGGTCGTGGTTGCGCTTGATCCGGTCGGCATCTTCCGCTACCGCTTGCACCGCCTGGGCGAAAGTCCGGAGGGACTCGGCCAAGCGCCCTCGCGCGAGTACTCCCAGCGAGTTCAAGTAGTAGCTCCCGAACACGAAAAGACTGAGTGGAGGCATGTCGGCAAGACCCTCTAGATTGGCGAAAGCCCGGGGCAGATAAGTCCGTATGATCCAATCCGTGGGGTCCTCGAGAAAGGCGTCATACTCGTCGGCCTTCAGGAACTCACTCTCTACGAACTGGAACTGGGTGTTTTCGTCCACCCCGTGGCCGGGCCAGACGGTCATGCGGTCGCCTAACAGAAGGTAGGGCTTCGGGTCGGCAGGGAAAGGGCCGTGAATGGAATCCGGCTGGAACTCCAGCGCGGCTTGTTCGAGGAGCGCCTGGGCTTTGCCCGGATCTTCCAGTAGCTCTCTCCTGGTTATCCGTCCGAGGTCGGCCAACATGTAGCCTATGGGCATGACAAGGGGCACCATGTCCGGCCGGCCCAGACGCATGGCCTCGGCGATCCGTCTCGCTCGCGCTTCTCCAGCCTTCTCTGCCTCTGACATCCCCGCTCGCTCCTCCCGCGCTTTTCCTCCGCCAGCACCGCCCCGACCACGAGTCGCCGCGGCCGCGTCACCGGCACCGACCAGGTGAGTAGCTACCACTAGTAGCATATACTAGTAGTGCTTACTACTAACAGAGTCAAGAGGTTTTCGCGGTCCTTTCCCATCGCGTCGACAGAAGAAGCCGACAACCACTGGCGGGCCTCTAGCCGCGGACCTCCCCGCCCGGCTTTCTGGGCTGGGACCAGCCTCCGTGCAGTGGCGTGCCCCGGCTCAACGCGGTACAGAGAGGGGTAAGCCCTCGGGGCCGAGGGCCGCCTCCAGAGCCCGGTCGTCGCTATCCTGGCCGGTGGCTGTTCTTAGAGGGGGCTGCGGTTCCACGGCGATCTCATCCAGTATCGACTGGAACCTGCGGGTTGAGAAACCGGTCAACACGTGCTCTTCCAGACCGTGGAGTCGGGCCATCGCTTCCAGCCAGTGCACCGCCATGATGCGCCAGGCGGTCTCCCAGGAGTCGACTTCGGGGCGGATACAGCCCTGCGCCTTACCCTCCTCGACGATAGCTGCAAAGCGGCGAGCTTCCTGCAATTGCTGGTCCCTGATGTGCTCGCGCAGGCCATCTTTGGCCGGGGCCACGGCAAGTTCTGTTAGATAGCGGACCACCCTGGTCTTCTGGATACCGATGGTATGCAGCTCGCAGATCTTGCGCAGATGGTCCATGGCGTCGCTATACTCGACCGATTCGAGCTCCTCGAACCTTTGCTGCCACACCCGGTCGGCAGCTGCCAAGAGCATCTCTTTGCGACTGCGGAAGGACCGGTACAGGGTCGGCTCGGAGACCCCGACCGCGGCGGCGATGCGAGCTGTGGTAGTCCCCTGCACCCCGTGTCTGGCGATGAGCTGGAGCACCGCGTCGACTATCCGTCGCCGCTTCTCCTCCTCGCTCAGCTGTTTCCAGCGCAGGGAGAGCGACCCCCGCTGGCGTTCCCTCTTCTGAGGACCCATGCGAATGACTCCATTCGGCTGTTGCGTTCAGACCAGGCATGCCTAGATAAGCACAAAACACTTGCGCTTGAATAGTAGCGTATGCTAGTAGTGAGCACTACTAGGGGCCACTATCTGGCGGCGAGCTGCGGGGGTGATCGTTGACTCGCGAACATCCGACAGCGTTTTCACTCTGTCGTGGGTTCGGGCCCAGCGACCGCCCTCCAGACAGAAGACCGGTTCCCTCTAGTCCTTGTGGCCGAGGGTCAGGTTCGACCCAGGAAGGAGGTCGGCTCAACGACGAAGACAGGTATGACGTAACGCGACCTTTACTGCTGTCGACTCTGAGAGTGTTGATCAAGGGGGGTTCTCTCATGAAGAAACCGGTATTGTTGGGTATCAGTCTCATCCTCGTGATCGCCATGGGCTTGCTGATAATCGCCTGTGGCGAGAAGACCACCACTACCACCACCGCGGCCCCGACTACGGCACCTCCTACCACAACAGCGCCGTCCACTGACACTACCGGCGCTCCTTCGACTGGGACCACCGGGCCTGCCGTAGAACCCATCGAGCTCTCGATGGTCTGCTTCCTGCCCGACATCCCACCCGGCGGCAACTGGGCGCGTGACTTCATCAACAAGGTCCAGGAGTACTCCGGGGGAGCGATGAAGATCAAGTTCAGCGGCCCCGAGGCCATCCCAGCGATGGACCAGCCGGCCGCCGTCCAGCGAGGGACGGTGGACATCGCCAGCGTGCTCAGCCCCTTCGCCGACGCCCTGGTCCCTGGCTCCAACACCATCGGCCGAGCCGAGTACAGCCCCATGGAGCTCCGTGCGGCCGGCACGATCTTCAAGTACTTCGAAGAGGAGTTCGCCAAGCAGGGCATCAAGTACCTGGGGGCGTCAGTCTCCTCTGAACCGCAGGTCCAGACCGTGCTCTACCTCGGCAAGGTCATAGACGGCTTAGAGGATTTGAAAGGCCTCAAAATCGCGGCCACCGGGGGCTCGAACCGGGCCTTCATCGACTCCCTGGGGGCTACCACCGTCCCCATCGACTTCACCGAGTATTTCACGGCGATGGAGCGCGGTACAGTCGACGGCTACAACATCGGCATTCCTGGCATCCTCGATTTCAGCCTGGTGCCGGTGACTAAAGCCATGCTGAACGAGCCGTTCAGCTCCTGCGGCGGCATGATGCTCATGAACTTGAACAAGTGGAACAGCCTGACTCCTGCTCAGCAAGACGTCATCACGCGGGCAATGATCCAGACCGAGATCGACGGCGCCAAGATGTTCACCGAGACCGTACAGCACGTGATAGCTGAACTGGAGAAAGCCGGAGTCAAGATCATCAAGCTCTCACCTGAGGAATCCAAGAAGTTCTATCTAGCCTATCGGGACAACATGTGGGCCGAAGATATCGCCCGTTGGCCGGATATCGGACCCAAACTCAAAGAGTGGTTGGTCAACCCCGACTTCCATCGCGCAAAGTAGAAAGGTAGCGGCCCGGGCGGCGCGGCGCCCCCTCGAGGGCGCCGCGCCGCCTCCGCCCTACTGCGACATCACTCGGAGACCGCTGATCATGGACCTGTTACGCAGAGCAGGGAGATTCTTCGACAGACTGACGAGCGTCATGCTCTTTCTCTCCGGGGTCATCATCATCATCGATGTGGCCCTGGTAGCCCAAGACGTCATCATCCGCAAGAGCTTCAACTTCACTTGGGCTCCGCTCTATGAGATCTTGACCTACTCTCTGGTCTGGATGTCTTTCCTAGGGACTGCTGCTATCTACCGCGACGACGGTCACGTCAAGCTGGACTCGTTCCTACAGTTTCTTCCCCAGCGCGCCAGGACTTTGGTCAACTTCGTGACCTCCTGCGCCATAGTGGTCCTCTGCCTTTTCTTATGCTTCCTGACCGTTCGCCTCACCGTGAGGGACTACCTCAACCACTTCATCCTTGCCTCGATCCTTAACCCGCCCAAGTGGCCCATAGAGATCATCATCCCCATCGCCCTTTTCATGCTCGCCATCCAGGCCGTAAGACATGCGGTCAGGTACTACCACGCTTTCCGCAGTCCGGAGCCCGCTGAGCCGGGTCAGGTCCTGAACAACTAGCGAGGTGCCCCAATGGAATGGTTCGAATCACTCGCTTTGATGTTCGGGTGCCTGATCGCCATCATGCTTACCGGCATGCCCATTTCCTTCGCCTTCATGTTCACTTGCATCATGGGGGCGACCCTGTTTTGGGGAGGAGCGGCTGGCCTCGACCAGCTGGCGATGAGTTTCTACAGTGCGGTGGCCAACTACACCTTCCTTCCCATACCGCTCTTCGTCCTCATGGGTGACGTCATATTCGCCTCCGGAGTCGGGATGCAGATCGTAGGAGCAGTGGACAAGCTGCTCGGCAAGCTGCCAGGCCGGTTGAGCTTGCTTTCCATCGGTTCGGGTGTCCTCCTCGGCACCATGATCGGAATCAGTGGGGGCTCCATCGGCATCTTGGGGCGGACCTTGGTCCCCGAGATGCTTCAGCGCGATTACAAGCCGCCTATGGTCTATGGACCTATCGTCTGCAGTGGAACCTTGGCCATCCTCATCCCTCCCAGTGCCCTGGCCGTCTTCATCGGTGCCATCGGTCAGGTGTCCGTGGGAAACCTCTTGATGGCCATCATCATCCCCGGCCTCCTGCTCGCCGCACTCTTCTCTGCTTACATAGTCATCCGCTGCAAGATCAACCCTTCCCTGGCCCCTATGTATGACATCGCTAGAGTGCCCTTGGCGGAACGCGTGCGCGCCTTCGTCTTCTACATACTGCCCATCGTGATTGTCATTCTGGCTGTTATTGGCAGTGTCTTCCTAGGGGTGGCCACTCCCAGCGAAGCTGCCGCCTTGGGTGTGGTAGCCTGCCTGATCCTGGCCGCGCTCTACCGCAAGCTGTCCTGGAGGATGCTCTTCCGGTCAGGGATGAATACCGTGCGAGTGACGGTGATGGTGTTCTTTATCGTGGTGGGATCGATCAGTTTCAGCCGCATCTTGGCGACCACTGGCGCCATAAACGAGCTTATCAACCTGACCACGACCGCCGATATCTCGCCGCTGTGGGTGATTGTCTTCACCCAAGTGGTCTTGCTGTTTCTAGGCATGTTCATGGATCCGGCCAGCATCGTGATGATAACCGCCCCCATCTTCTTCCCGCTGGCTAAGGCCCTGGGGTACGACCTCATCTGGTTTGCGGTCCTGAGCCTCGTCAACATACAGTTGGGCTTGATCTCGCCCCCCTTCGGCCTGGACGTATATACGATGAAAGCGGTCGCACCGGGGAACGTCAGCCTAGGCACGGTGTTCCGATCCTCTATGCCATATTGGTCATTGGGAATCTTGCTGATGCTGCTGGTGGCTGCTTTCCCCGCACTAGCAACGTGGCTGCCGAGTCTTACCGGCAAATGATAGGTGAACGTGGAGGAGGGTCGAGTGAGTTACGGCGCGATGGGAAAAGTCCTGTGGGTTGATCTCTCTACTCAGGAGACGCGCGAAGAAACACTACCCGAGGAGTTGTACAGGAAATATCTGGGCGGTTACGGGCTGGGGGCCCGCCTTCTCTACGACCGCCAGAAGCCTGGTGTGGATCCCTTGGGACCGGAGGCCACCCTGGGCTTCGTCAGCGGGCTGCTCACCGGTACCGAAGCCGTGGGCGGCTCCCGCTACACGGTGGTCGGGAAATCCCCCTTGACCGGGGGCTGGGGCGACGCCAACTCGGGGGGCGAGTTTGGACCCCATCTCAAGTTCGCAGGGTATGACGCCGTCTTCATCGGCGGCGTGGCGGAGAAACCGCTGTATCTACACATAGAGAACGGCCGGGCTGAGCTCCGAAAGGCTGCCGACCTGTGGGGGCTCGACACCGTAGAGACTGAAGAAGCGCTTCGAGCTCGCCACGGAAAGGACCTCCAAGTGGCTTGCATCGGCCCGGCCGGGGAGAAGCGAGCCCTGATTGCCTGCATAATCAACAACAAGGGTCGGGCCGCCGGGCGTTCCGGCTTGGGAGCCGTGATGGGAGCCAAGCGGCTCAAGGCGGTCGCGGTGCAAGGGACTCTTACCGTACCTACAGCCCGCCCTGAACTCTTGAAGGAGATGAGAAGACGGCATGTGGCTGCCCTGACCGGACACGCAGCCCAGCTCCACGAGACCGGGACACCCGGCATCTATGAGATGTGCTGCAAGATCGACGATGCCCCGGCAAAGAACTGGGCCGGAGTGGCTGAAATCGATTGTCCCCATTACGCCGATTGCCGCGGCGAGAACGTGGTGGCCAAGCAGCTCCGCCGCTACGCTTGCTGGCGCTGCCCCATCGCCTGTGGAGGGCTGATGAAGGCGGGTACCGGCGAGTACGCCTACCCCGAGGGCGTCCACAAGCCGGAATACGAGACCATGGCCATGTTCGGTAGCAATCTTTGCAACGACAATCTGGATTCGTTGATCATGGCTTCCGACCTGTGCAACCGCTTCGGCGTGGACACCATATCTGCCGGAGCTTGTCTTGCCTTCACCATCGAGTGCTACGAAAACGGCCTTTTGACTTCCGCCGACACCGACGGGCTGGAGATGAGATGGGGTGACCATCGCTCCATCATCGCCATGACCGAGAAACTAGTGCGCCGCGAAGGCTTCGGGGACGTCATCGCAGACGGGGTCAAGCGGGCAGCAGAAAAGATCGGTAAAGGAGCAGAACAGTACGCCATGCACATCGGGGGTCAGGAGATCGCCGGCCATGACCCGCGCGGAGGCTGGGGGTTCGCCACTGGTTACGGAGCCGACCCCACGCCCGGGCGCCATAACCAGGGCGGGGGACAGCACCCACCCGGTCTTGACATACCGGAGATCGACCGCCACGAGCGCAAGGGCCGCGGCCTATATCACAAGATAAGCACGAACTACATGCACGCGGCGAGCGCTCTCGGCCTTTGCCAGTTCGTCATCGGGGCTTACCCCCACGCCGACCAGCTCATCGAGGCCCTGCGTGCTATCACCGGTTGGGATGACATCACGACGGATGAACTGCTTCTGACCGGGGAGCGGATAACCAACATGCGACTTGCCTTCAACATCCGCGAGGGGGTCTTCGTCCCCTTCAAGTATCCCGACCGGATGCGGGGCGTGCCTCCCAAGACGGTCGGGCCCCGGGCAGGGATCACCTTCACTCACGAAGAGGTCTATAACGAATACTTGGAACTGATGGAGTGGGATCCGATTACCGGCAGACCCAGCAAACAGAAGCTCCTGGAGCTGGGGCTGGACGACGTGGCAAGAGACATATGGGGCTGATTGCCGAAGCCGGTGCGCCTGCAAAGTGGCGACAGCAAGGTTGCGGGGATCACTCATCGGGAGGTGACTATGGACCTAGGATTCAAAGGCAAGACGGCGCTGGTTACCGGAGCAGGCAGCCAGATAGGCTTCGGCAAGGAGA
>CAKZRW010000025.1 GCA_937148845.1 uncultured Actinomycetes bacterium
CTGGTCATGGCGAGTTGACGGCTTTGGCTAAGACGATCGCACAAGAAAGAGGTCTAGCCATTGCGTCGCAGGGCCACGAGCGGGCAGTGCGCTTGGTGGCGGATTTCTGGCGGTCACCAGTACAGGCGGAGCTGGCCCGGGCGCTCGCGGAGACCGTGCGGCGCGAGTTGCCGTTTGCCTACCAGGAGCAGGAGGTGCTCATCACGGGAGTGTACGACCTCACCTGGGAGGAACCGGGGGGCATCCGGCGCCTCGTCGACTACAAGACCAATGCGCTCGCTGGTCGACCTCCTTCCGTGGCCGTGGAGCCCTACCGACTGCAGGCTCAGGTCTACGGCTTGGCCGCGCTGCGGGGAGGGGCTCGGCGAGTCCGCCTGGACTTTGTGTTCTTGGAGCAACCTGAGGAGTCGGTCACTTTCGAATTCGGCGAGAACGACGAAGCGCAGCTAGCAGAGTCTGTTCGCGCGGAACTAGCTGGAATCCGGGCTGGTCAGTTTCCAGCTGTGCGGGGCACCCACTGCGTCTCTTGCGAAGTGAGCCGGGTCTGTGGGGCAAGCAGCGAGCGGGTATAACGAGACCCTCGCCATGGTATACAATAGGCCGCCGTCCTCGATAGACCGCAGCCCACGATGCGGGCTGTCGTGGGCAGTGGTGTGGAATGACGGGGTGTAGCGCAGCCTGGTAGCGCGCATCGTTCGGGACGATGAGGTCCCGGGTTCAAATCCCGGCACCCCGACCTCGCTTCTTCTGTCCCCGTTTGTTCAGCGTGCCCACTCGCGTTCTCACGGTTGCTGCTTCTTGGGTTGCTGCTGTACAAGTACACGCGGCGGCTCGGCGGTCTAAGTGTCCCCGTCAGCCGGACGCTCCTGCAGGAAAAACGACGCGGGGCGGTCCTCGACTACAAGAGACCTTGCTGGATGTAAATGATCAGCAGTATATGCTTGCCGCCCTCGTCGGGGAGGGTGGTCGTGGTGGCTTGGCCGCCAGTCTCGGGACCGCCGGTCTCCGGGGCCAGGGTAGAGGTAGTGAAGTTGAAGCCCCAGATCGCGGGCTGGGGGGCGCGCGAAGCTTCCAAGACCGGGAAGCGCGCTTTGGCGGCGAGGAGCCGGGCCACGCGCTCGCCGGCCTGTTCGGGCGGATCGAACTTCAACATGACGGTAAGGCCGAGCGAGGTGCCGATGGAGCGGACGAGGTCCACTAGTTCTTCACAGTCGATGCGAGGCAGATAGGCGGCATAAGTGGGGCCATCCAGCCAAAGCTGCCTATCGAGAGGCTGCAAGCCCGAGAACTGAGCAAGCTGCCCTGCGACATCAGCGGCCTGCTCGGCACTCACCGCAACCCCCGGCTCAGCGGAATCGCTGGTCTCCGGCAGGAAAACCACATAGGCGGGGATTTCCGTGGTCTCCAAGCCCTTGATCATCTGCTTGCGCTCAGTGATACCAGCCACAGTAGTGGCGGTCGCGGTTGTGGGCACAGTGGTAGTGGCAGTGGTGGACGCCCCGGCTCGGGTGGTGCTCGCGGTGTCGGGAGCAAGTCCGGTGGCAGGGGCGGCAAGTTGGTCCACCTCGCCTTGTTCTAAAGAGCCCTCAGGAGCTCCTGTCTTGAGCGAAGCCGAGCTGTAAGTGCGGGCATCTTCTGCGACGGGGGCGGCTCCTTGGAGACCCGAGCGCACCACCCCGTACCCGATCACGGCTGCGAGGAGGGCGACTACGGCCACGCTAACTGGCACCCAGGGGCGGAGCCGAGCAAAAAGACGCGAGAACCAAGAAGGTCCTCGGCGCCCGGTTTCCACGGAAGCACGCACGGTTCCCGGAGAGGGGAACAAGAATTCACCGAGAACGCGGTACTCCAGATCTACAGGTGGTGAGTACAGAGGGGTGTTCTGGAGAATGTGAGTGACTTGATGCTGTTCGGTCAAACGACGGGTGCATTCAGGGCATCCCGCTAGGTGACGTTCTATGGCCGCCCTTGTCTCTGGGTCGACTCTACCGTCCAGATAGTCGACAGCTGCTTCGACCCACTCATCGATATGCTGATGCTCCCTGATGGTCATCCCTTGTCCTTCGTGACCTCAGTCTGTGTGACGTCGGGCTGGCGAATCTGGTTCCGCTCCCCTTGCGGCCCATAACCCGCCTCGCGAAGAGCGGCGGCGAGGGCCTCACGAGCTCGGAAGATGCGTGACTTGATCGTGCCTTCTTGGACGCCGAGGATCTCGGCCGCCTCGCTGTAAGGGAAGCCCAGAAGATCGCATAGGACCACGGCAAAGCGGAAACCTTCGTTCAGGCTCAACAAGGCTCTCCTCACAGGCTCGCTCAGACCGTCCAGCGCAGGGTCGAGACCTTCCCGTCCGGAAGCGACGATCTCCGCTGCGCCAGTAGGGCCGGAGAGATCTTCCAGCACCTCCCCGTCCATGGGCTCTGGGCGTCGGCGGCGAAGGAAGTCGTAGGCCGCGTTCACCACGATCCGATGGAGCCAAGTGCTGAAGAGCGCGTCTCCCTTGAAGGAGTCGAGGTTGCGGAAAGCCTTGATGAAGGCTTCTTGAGTAACATCGGCAGCGTCCCAGGGATTGCCGAGAGTACGAAGCGCAAGGTTGTAAGCTCGACGCTCGTGGCGTCGATAGAGGTCTGACAAGGCCTCGGTGTCGCCCTGTCGGGCGCGCTGGACGAGGTGGCCGTCAGGATCAAGTCCCTGGGAGTCGGTATTCACTCTTGCCAAATTCTCCTGTTGCCCGCGCCGGTACCGCTTGGCCTCGGCGCCTCCTCATTCTAACAGCGGAGACTGTGATAACGTCCGCAGGTGCTGGCGCACATGGTAGTGGATCTCCCTAAGGCAAGAGGAGGTGAGCAGACGTGGTTGAAGAGAAAGGGAGCCGACGAGAAGGGGAAAAGCAGGCGGCGGCCGAGACGCGGAGTGGGGGCGAGCCCCAGGGCCGCACACATGGCGGCGCGGAGGCACAGGCAGAGCCGCAGGCTGATGGGGAGACGATCAGACGCCTGCAGGCCGAACTGGACCGCCTGAGTGTCGCCGATCATCTGGTGCTCATGATGCAGTCTCTCTGCACCTTGGCTCTCAACCGCCTGGGCTTGACCAAAGAGAGCGGGAGGGACCGAGATTTCGAGCAAGCCCGGCTGGCGATCGATGCCTTCAAAGCCCTGGTGGGGGTGATGGAGCCGGTTCGGCCCGCAGAAGAGATCAGAGCACACAAGGCTGTGCTCGCTCAGCTACAGATGACCTATGTGGCGACGCTGGACAGGGCGGCCGGTAGGACGAGTCCTGGCCACGACGCAGGACAAGCTGGCGGCGACGCCGCGGGAGCTCAAGAAGCCAGAAGCGAGGAAACATCATGAGCGTGCGCATCGGGATCATCGGTGGCAGTGGGCTGTACGACATGGCGGAGCTCACTGACCGGGAAGAGGTGAAGTTGACCACTCCGTTCGGCGAGCCGAGTGGGCCGTATGTCATCGCGACTCTGCGAGGGCAGCGGGTGGCCTTCTTGGCTAGACACGGGGCAGGCCATCGCATCACACCTTCGGAGCTCAATTTCCGCGCCAACATCTTCGGCTTCAAACTCCTGGGAGTGGAGCGCATCCTCTCGGCGAGTGCCGTGGGTAGTCTCAAAGAAAAGTATCCGCCGTTGGATGTGGTGATTCCCGATCAGTTCTTCGACCGCACCAAAGGCCGGGTCAGCACTTTCTTTGCAGGGCGGGGGATGGCAGTGCATGTCTCTTTTGCCCACCCGGTCTGTCCGGAGCTCAGTCGGGTCGCCTATGAGTCGGCGGTGGCAGCGGGTGCGCGTGCGCACCTAGGAGGCACCTACGTGTGCATCGAAGGCCCTCAGTTCTCCACGGTGGCTGAATCGCAGCTTTACCGGAGTTGGGGGTTCGACGTCATCGGCATGACGAACCTGCAGGAAGCCAAACTGGCACGGGAGGCCGAGATCTGTTACACCACCATCGCCCTGGTGACCGATTTCGATTGCTGGCACCCCGAGCATGACAGTGTGACCGTGGACATGATCGTGTCCAACCTACTGCAGAACGCGCAGATGGCTCAGCGCCTGATCGCGGAAGCGGTCTCTCGGGTGCCTGAGACTCGTGCCTGCTCCTGCGGAAAGGCCTTGGCAGCCGCGATAATAACCAGCAGAGAGGCCATTCCGGAAGAGACCAAGCGGGAACTGGCTCCTCTCCTCAGTAAGTACGTGTCGTAGGGAGGCCGAGTTGAGTGCCGGCAAGGATGTCAGGTGAGGACGCCATGAACCCTGTGCTTGCCGTCGGTTCCGTTGCTTTCGACACCATCAAGAACCCATTCGGAGAAGCTACGCGCGTAGTGGGGGGCTCGGCTACCTATTTCTCCCTGGCTGCCTCGTTCTTCACCGAGGTGAGATTGGTGGCTGTAGTAGGTGAGGACTTCGCTGAACGGGGAGGTCATGTCTTTGCCGGCCGCCCGATCGACCTCGGGGGGCTGCAGACGGTCCCCGGAGAGACTTTCCGCTGGAAGGGCGAGTACGGTTTCGACCTCAATGCCCGCGAAACCATCTACACCAAACTGAACGTCTTCGAAGACTTTCGACCGGTCATCCCCCAGACCTACCGCTCTTCGCCGTTTGTCTTCTTAGGGAACATCCACCCGCGGCTGCAGTTGGAGGTTCTGGAGCAGGTCCAAGGTCCGCGCTTGGTGGCGGCGGACACCATGAACTACTGGATAGAGGGCACCCCGGATGAGCTGCGCGAGGTCCTGAAGCGCATCGACATCCTGATCATCAACGATTCCGAAGCTCGTGAGCTCTCCAGGCAGAGCAACCTGGTCAAGGCAGCCAGGGTCATCCGCTCGCTGGGGCCTTGCACGGTGGTCATCAAACGGGGCGAAAACGGAGTGCTTATGACCTGTGCCGGGGAAGGGGAGTTCTTCGCAGCTCCGGCGATGCCGTTGGAAGAGGTCTTCGATCCCACCGGTGCCGGAGACACCTTTGCCGGTGGTTTTGTCGGCTCGCTAGCGGCGTCGAATATTATCGACGAAGCGGCACTTGCGCGCGCCATCATATACGGGAGCACTCTGGCCTCGTTCACGGTAGAGGACTTCAGCGTCGACCGTCTCCTCAGACTGACCAAAGAAGAGGTCAGGGAGCGCTTCCGCTACTTCAAGCGCCTCACGCACTTCGAGGAAGCCTGAGCGTCACTCCGGCTGACCGTCCGCGGTCGATACGGTGGAGTCCTCCGCACCGGGGGAGGTAGTTTCGGGCGGAGAGGAGCTGTCCGGCAGCGGGAAGCTAGTCGGCTCAGCGCTGGGTTTCTCAGCCGTGTCTACCGGAGAGGTGGTCTCTTCTGCGGGCCGGGTCTCGATAGAGGGCTTGCTGTCATTCCCAGAGTGGGGCGTCGCCTCGATCGAGTCGTATGCGGTGGTAGAGGTCGGGAACTCCACCACGAGCGAGTCTCCTTCGCGGCGGATCACGGTTTCCCTGACATAGGCCAGGACGGAGGCCTTGCGGGTGTCATCGGTCTCGCCGGCAAGTCTGATGTCGGCATCTAGCACACCGCCGTACAACCGTTCTACCAGGCCGATGGCCTCTTCCGAAGTAAGTTGCAGCGGCTGCAAGAGAGCGGCCACCTTGGACAGTATGGCCTTGAGGGCAGCCAAGGAGTCGCTCTCCTGTTGGTCTCCCTCCCCAGTTCTTCCCAGGAACTCCTCGTCTGCTTGGCCGTTTCGACGCTCGTGACGGTCACCATTGCGGCGGTCTTTCTTGCTCATCTGCCTTTCCTCTCGGTTTGGGCACGGTAGAACTCCACGGCGCGCTTCACTCCTTCACGCAAGTCCACTTGCCAAGCCCAGCCCAGCTCGCGGCGGGCTTTGCTTGCGTCCAGGGCGATGCGTTCCACTTCGCCGGGGCGGACTGGCGCATAGCGGGGCTCTGTGTCTACTCCCACGGCTTCGCGCACGGTCTCAAAGATCTCCAGATCGCTCACCTCGATCCCCCGTCCGAGATTGTAGATGCCGCTGGCTTGCCCGTTAAGGGCCAGCAGGTTGGCCTCGGCGATGTCGGTCACATAGCAGTAGTCCCGGGTCTTGGTGCCATCACCGAAGATGGTACACGGCCGTCCATTCAGCAGGGCCAGGGCGAAGATAGCGACCACTCCCGCCTCCCCGTGGGGATCCTGCCGGGGTCCGTACACGTTGGGATAGCGGAGCACCACATAGTCGATATCGTGGTTGACCTTGTACGTGTGGAGATAGTGTTCGACCGTGTGCTTGCTGACACCGTAAGGGGAGATGGGCTCGATCGGGTGTTGCTCGTCCACGGGCAGGTACTTGGCCTGGCCGAACATGGCACCCCCGGTTCCCGCATAAATAATCTTGCGCACCGCGAATTTCCGGCAGCACTCCAGCAGATTCAGTGAGCCGAGGATGTTCACCGAGGCATCGTGGGCGGGTTCGCGGACGGAGGCAGTCACATAGATGTGAGCCGCGTGGTGGACCACCGCGTCGGGCCGTTCTTGTGCGAAGACCTGGCGGAGCGCTTCCTCCCGGATATCAACCTCGTACAAGGTCGCCTTGCTCGGCGCATTCTCTCGCTTGCCGGTAGAGAGATTGTCGACGATGACTACCTGATAGCCGTCCGCAAGCAGGCGGTCGCTCACGTGTGAACCGATGAAGCCGGCTCCTCCGGTCACCAAGACCTTCACAATCAGTCCTTTCTTGCCACCTCTGCTAGTAGTCTCGCGTCTACCGCCCGGGCGGGGCTGCAGGCGTCCTTGAAGGCTCCCTGGCCACGCGGCGGCGAGTATCGGCGTCTTGTGAACCCCCTACAGTGTAGTCCAGAAGCGGATCCCGGGTCAGCAGTGCGGCCGATAGGGGTGCAATCTATAGGGTATACTCTCGCGGCCGAGGCCAAAGGAGGGAGGCTGTCGGGACGTGGCGCAGCCTGGTAGCGCACCTGCTTTGGGAGCAGGGGGTCGGAGGTTCAAATCCTCTCGTCCCGACCATGGTCGGGCGCCAGGCAGTAGGCTCGAACAGGCGGGCGTAGCTCAGTTGGTAGAGCGTCAGCCTTCCAAGCTGAATGTCGCGGGTTCGATTCCCGTCGCCCGCTCTCTCGCCGGCCGCAGGTGGCGGTGGTAGTGAGCTGGTGCGCCTGTAGCTCAGTCGGATAGAGCAACGGACTTCTAATCCGTGGGCCGCAGGTTCGAATCCTGCCAGGCGCGTCTCCGGCGGAGCGGTCGCGGTGAACGTAGCTCAGTTGGCAGAGCACTGGGTTGTGGCCCCAGCGGTCGCGGGTTCGAGTCCCGTCGTTCACCCCTTTGGTATCGGCGGGTGTGGCGGAATGGCAGACGCGCATGACTTAGGATCATGTGTCTTCGGACGTGGAGGTTCGAGTCCTCTCACCCGCACTCGGGAAGCCCGGTCGTACAGTTGAAGAAAGGATCGAAGTGAAGACGACCCTCGGCGAGCGCGAAGGCAACACGGTCAAGTTCACGGTCGAGGTCTCCAGCGAAGAGCTGCAGGAGGCGTTCGACAATCGCCTCAGGCAGTTGGCGAGAGAGGTACGCATCCCCGGCTTCCGTAAGGGGAAAGTCCCCCCGGCTCTGGTTCGCCAAAGGTTGGGGGAGCAGGCTGTTCTGGTGGACGCCATAGAGGAAGCGATGGGCGGGTGGTTCGCTACGGCTGCTATGCAGCTGGACCTGGACCCGGTGGACCGACCCCAGATCGAGTTGGTCGGCGATGAGCCGCCCGCCCTAGGGAGACCGCTCGGCTTCACGGCGTCGGTCACTGTCATGCCCGAGGTCGTCTTGGGCCAGTACAAAGGACTGGAAGTCCCCAAAGACCCGGTCGAAGTCACCGACGAAGAAGTCGACGCCCAGTTCAACCGGCTGCGCGAGGAATTCGCCGAGTTGCGGCCGGTAGAGGATCGCCCGGTAGTAAAGGGTGATTATGTGACCGTGGATTTCCAGGCTTCCTATGAGGGTGAGAAGGTGGAAGGCCTCGAAGCCTCCGACTATGTGTTCGAAGTCGGCGGGGGCCGTATGTTCCCCGAGGTCGAAGAGCAGATGGTGGGGATGGCTGCGGGCGAAGAGCGGACCATCGTGGTGGCCCTGCCGGAGGATTTTCCTTTGGAACAGGTGGCGGGAAAGAGCGTCGATCTCACGATAACGGTCAAGGAGATCAAAGAGAAAGTGCTACCGCCGATCAGCGACCAGTGGGTTTCAGAGATCAGCGAGTTCGCTACCTTGCTGGAATTGCGCAACGAGATCCGCAACAAGATCCGAGCGGGGAAGACTTACGCGGCGGAACAACGCTTCCGCTCGCTAGCCGTGCAAGCTGCCGCCGACAACGCCACTCTCGAGCTGCCTGAGGTCATCGTGCGGGAGCAGGCAGAGGAGATGGTGAATGATTTCAAACAGTCGCTGGAGTCGCGGGGCGGGTCGTTCGAGGCCTATCTGGAGGCTACCGGCACTACCCTGGAGCAGATGGTCGAGAATCTCAAACCCCAGGCGGCCAGGAATGTGAAGACCGGTCTAGTGCTCGACGCGGTGGCAAAGGCAGAAGGACTTGTGGCCAGTGACGAAGAAGTCAGTGCTGTGGTCGCCCAGGCGGCTAGAGCTGGCCGGGTCGACGCCAAGAAGTTCGAGGAGCAGCTCCGCAAGACGGGCAGGATCGAGACCTTCCGTTGGCAGATACTGCGCGATAAAGCCGCGGATTTCATAGCGGCGAACGCAGTGGCGGTGACCCAAGGTGAGGCGGCGGTGGCCGAAGCCAAGGCCGCGCTCGCCGCGGTCGAGAGCGGATCCGAAGTAGATGCGGCCGGCAGTGCCGCGGCGAGCGCGGCCCCCACCGCTGCCCCAGAGGCGCGGGTGGCGGAGGAGGAAGGTAGCGCCTCGGATGACGGCGAACAAGAGGCGTAGAGCCGAATAAAGGAGGCAGCGGTGAGTCCGCTCATCCCTATGGTTGTCGAGCAGACCAGCAGAGGCGAACGGGCGTTCGACATCTATTCACGCTTGCTGGCCGAACGGATCGTCTTCTTAGGTACCCCCATCACCGATCAAGTGGCCAACCTGGTCGTGGCCCAACTTCTCCATCTGGAGTCGGAGGACCCGGACAAGGACATCTCGCTCTATATCAACAGTCCGGGGGGGAACGTCTATGCCGGCCTCGCCATCTACGACACCATGCAATTCATCAAGCCGGATGTATCCACCATCTGCGTGGGTATAGCCATGTCGATGGCGGCGTTGCTCTTGGCCGGTGGGGCGAAAGGTAAACGCTACGCTCTGCCGAACTCAAAGATACTGATCCATCAGTTGTCGGGCGGATTCGAGGGTCCGGCTACGGATATCGAGATCCACGCTCGGGAGGCGCTCAGCCTGCGTAAGAGACTGGACGAGATCTTGGCCAAACATACAGGACAAGACTTGGAGAAGGTCCAACGGGACACCGAGCGGGATTACTTCATGTCCGCGGAGGAGTCTCTCGCCTATGGGATCATCGACAAGATCATCGAGCACAGGTAGGGGGTCGACTCGTGCCGAAGATGTCCGGAGGGTCGGAGCAGCTGCTGTGCAGCTTTTGCGGTAAGAGCCAGCGCCAGGTCAAGAAGCTGATAGCAGGGCCGGGAGTGTACATCTGCGATGAATGCATCGATCTCTGCAATGAGATCATCGACGAGGAGTTTGCTCCGCGACCCACTCTTGACCTCGAACAATTGCCCAAGCCCAAGCAGATCTACAAAGTCCTGTCGGACTATGTGATCGGGCAGGAGAAAGCCAAAAGGGTCCTCTCTGTAGCGGTCTACAACCACTACAAGAGGGTATACATGGGTGCGGACGCGGATGATGTGGAACTCCAGAAATCCAACATCCTCCTGCTAGGCCCCACCGGGTGCGGCAAGACCCTCTTGGCTCAGACCTTGGCCCGCATTCTCAACGTGCCTTTTGCAATCGCGGATGCCACGACCCTTACCGAGGCGGGCTATGTAGGCGAGGACGTGGAGAACATCCTGCTCAAGCTGATCCAGGCCGCTGATTACGACATCAAACGGGCAGAGACCGGCATCATCTACATAGATGAGGTGGACAAGATCGCCCGCAAGGCTGACAACCCTTCTATCACTAGGGACGTGTCGGGGGAAGGGGTGCAGCAGGCCTTGCTCAAGATCCTGGAAGGCACCACTGCCAGTGTTCCCCCGCAAGGGGGCCGTAAGCATCCCCATCAAGAGTTTCTGACCATCGATACCACCAATATCCTCTTCATCTGCGGGGGGGCCTTTGCTGGGCTGGAGAAGATCGTAGAGCGGAGGATCGGGAAAAAGGGCCTCGGGTTTGGAGCCGAGATCGAGAGCAAGCGGGAAAAGGACGTGGGCGAGCTTTTTGAGCAGGTGTTGCCCGAGGACCTGTTGGAATACGGACTCATTCCCGAGTTCATCGGTCGTCTGCCTGTCATCTGTCACGTGCATCAACTGAGTGAGCAAGACCTGGTCTCCATCCTGACCGAACCGAAGAACGCACTCACCAAGCAGTATCGGAAGTTCTTCTCCTACGACGGTGTCGAGTTGGTCTTCGCCCGGGATGCCCTGGAGGCCATAGCCCAGGCGGCTATTCGGTTGGAAACCGGCGCCCGTGGACTGCGCTCCATCATCGAAGAGGCGCTCATGAACGTGATGTTCGAGCTGCCAAGTCGCCGGGACGTGACCAAGTGTGTGGTCACACGGGAGGTCATAGAGCAGAAGATCGACCCGACTCTAGTGACGAGTTCTGCGCACGAGGAGTTGGAGCTGGGTCAAGAGTCCGCGTAGGCGGGCAAGAGCATGGTCGAGCTTGATCGGACCGCTGCGCTGCTTGTCACCCGTGACCTGGTGCTGTTCCCGGGTACCCTGGCCCCCATCTTCGTGGAGCGGGAGAAGGGAGTGCGGGCCCTGGAGCAGGCTCAGCAGTCCGGAGGTCTGCTGGTGCTGGTGGCCCAGCGGACTCCTGCTGCCGATGATCCCCAACCCGATGAGATCTATAGGGTGGGGACCTTGGCGAAAGTAGTGCAGTCCTCCCGGCTGGCCGATGGTACGTACAAAGCGCTGATAGAGGGAAAACAGCGGGTGTCCATCGTCGACTATCTGTCGACGACCCCCCACTTCGTGGTGCGGTATGAGCCCATCGAGAGCAGAGCCCCCGCCAAGTGGCCGCGCATGCGCGCCCTGATGGATTCAGTAGCGCGGGAGTTTACTGCCTACGTGGGACAGACCCCCCAGCTGCCCGAGGAGGCCGAGACAGCGCTGGAGACAGTGACCGACCCCGAGAACATGTTGAACGTGGTGGGCTCGAACCTGTTGATCGCTCCGGACCGCAAGCAGGAGCTGCTGGAAGGCGAGGAGCTCGAACCCAGGATGCTCCTGCTGTTGGAGACACTCATTCAAGAGAATGAGTTCATCGCCCTGGAAAACGAGATTGCGGAGCGTGTACACGACAGTTTCGAGCGCCAGCAGCGACGTGTGTTCTTGCACGAGAGGCTCCGGGTGTTGCAAGAAGAGCTGGGCGAGGAGGGCGAGGCCGACAGCGAGCGGGGAGCCTACCTCAAGCTGCTGGAGAGCAAGAATCTGCCGGAGGCAGCCGCCGCCGCCCTCACCAAAGAGATAAAGCGACTCAGCGACCTACCGCCGCTCTCGGCCGAGGTGGCCGTGGCCAAGACCTATCTGGACACCGCCTTGGGACTGCCCTGGGGTGTGCGGTCGGGTGCGGAGGTGCCCGATGTAGCGGCGGTGGCCCGCATACTAGACGAGACCCACTACGGCCTGGAGAGTGTCAAGGACAGGATCATCGAGTACCTGGCTGTGGCATCTCTGCGGGGGGGTACCCCGCCCAACACCATCCTTTGCCTGGTGGGCCCGCCGGGGGTGGGCAAGACGTCGGTCGCTCTGGCCACTGCCAAAGGCTTGAACCGACCGCTGCAGCGCATCAGCTTGGGGGGCGTCCGCGACGAGGGTGAGATCCGAGGGCATCGCCGGACCTATGTGGGAGCCATGCCTGGGCGTATCATCGATGCTCTCAAACGAGCAGGGGTGGACGACCCGGTGATCGTCCTGGACGAAATCGACAAAATGGAGAGCGATTGGCGGGGCGATCCCGCGGCGGCGCTGATGGAAGTGCTGGATCCTGTGCAGAATCGTGCCTTCCGGGACAATTACCTTGAGTTGGAGTATGACCTTTCGCACGTGTTCTTCATTGCCACCGCCAACTACGAAGAAGACATACCCGAGACGCTGCACGATCGGCTGGAGATCATCCGGCTCCCCGGTTACACAGACCGGGAGAAACTGGAGATCGCCACTAGACATCTGGTGCCCAAGATCGCGGAGGAGAGCGGTCTGGCTGAGCTGGGCAATGTCTTCACGCCCGCCGCTCTGCGGCTGCTCATAAGCGAGTACACCCGCGAGGCAGGCGTACGGGAGTTGGCGCGTTCGATCGGCAAGGTCTACCGACGGCTAGCCCGGCGGAAGATCGAAGGCAAGACGGTCCCCAAGCGTATCGGTCCGCGTGAGCTTCGGCGTCTGTTGGGGCCGGCGCCCTTCCTCTCACCGCGGCTGAGCAGCGAGCCGCAGGTCGGGGTGAGCCTGGGTCTGGCCTATACCGGGGCGGGGGGTGACGTCCTGCGGATAGAATGCGTGGTCACGCCGGGTAAGGGTGACTTCCATCTGACCGGGCAACTGGGCGAGGTCATGCAGGAGAGCGTCACCGCAGCTTGGGGCTATCTCAAGACTTCGTTGCCGCGCGATCCTCTGCTGGCCTCGCTGTGGATCCACTCTGCGGGTAGAGCCTACCTGCTCGAGAACTACGAGGCGCCCGAGCCGGCGGAGGACGAGGGGCGACGGCCTTCGCCGACCGGGGAGACGCGGTCACCCGCTCTGCGGGGAACGGAAAGGCGAGGGCGAGAGAAGGTTTCACGGAGCGAAGACAGGCAAGGCGACGAAGGCTACGCGCAGCCTTCAGACCATGAGCTCCTCTCGGCCCTGGAGGTAAGGATGCACTTCCCCGAAGGCGGGGTGCCGAAGGAAGGGCCTTCCGCCGGCATCGCCGTGGCCACGGCCTTGTTGTCGGCCTTGCTCCAGGTACCGGTGGTACCGAAAGTGGCCCTGTCGGGCGAGATAACCTTGACGGGCCAGGTGCTCCCGGTGGGCGGTCTCAAGGAGAAACTATTGGCTGCCCTGCGCGAAGGCGTGGAGAAGGTGGTACTTCCGGCGAGCGTGAGGCCAGAGGTCCAGGAGTTGCCGGACGAGCTTAAGAAGGGGCTGGACATCGTCTATGCCGACACGTTTGTAGAGGTGCTGCCCCACGCTCTGGTGGGGCTCGCAGGTGAGCGGGAGGAAACGGAGGAGTGATGACCGTGGCGGACATGTCGGCGCGCTACGCGCCGCATGAGGTCGAGGAGCGACTCATGAAGCGCTGGCTGGACCGTTCGGCCTTCCATCCTCGTACCGACGATCCGCGTCAGGGTTTTGTGATAGCCATACCCCCGCCCAACGTCACGGGCTCGCTCCACATGGGGCATGCGCTCAACAACACCATCCAGGACGTCCTCATCCGCTATCAACACCTGCAAGGCCGTAACACGTTGTGGATCGTAGGCACCGACCACGCCGGTATCGCCACCCAGACCAAGGTCGAAGCCCAGCTGGCAAGCGAGGGACTGCGCAAAGAAGACATCGGGCGGGAAGCGTTCCTGGAACGCGTTTGGAAGTGGCGTGAGGAGTATGGTTCGACCATCATCCGCCAACTCAAACGACTAGGCTGCGCTTGCGACTACGAGTCAGAGCGCTTTACCATGGACGAGGCGTATCAGAAAGCCGTCACCAAGGTCTTTATCGAGCTGTACCGCAAGGGTGACATCTACCGGGACCTGTACTTAGTCAACTGGTGTACGCGCTGCGGCTCCGCTATCTCCGATCTGGAAGTGGAGCACGTGGACCGGGCCGCGAAACTTTATTACGTCAAGTATCCCCTGGTGGGGTCCAACGATTTCGTGCTTGTGGCGACTACGAGGCCGGAGACCATCCTGGGGGATACCGCGGTAGCCGTCAATCCCAAGGACCCCCGTTACGCCCACTTGGTGGGACAGAGGGTGAGGGTTCCCCTCACCGGTCGTGAAGTACCTGTCATCGCTGACGAGCACGTTGATATCGACTTCGGCACCGGAGCGCTCAAGATAACCCCTGGGCACGACCCCAACGACTGGGAGATCGGTCTGCGCCAAGGCCTGCCCAGTCTCTCGGTCATCGGCTTTGACGGGGTGATGACCGAAGAGGCGGGCGAGTTTGCAGGACTCACCGTGGCGGAAGCGCGCGGGGCCGTACTCACCCGCCTCGCCGAGCAGGGGTTGTTCGTCAAGGCCGAGGAGCACAGCCATGCCGTGGGCACCTGCTATCGATGTGGCACCACCATCGAGCCGCTTCTCTCCTTGCAGTGGTTCATGGACATGAAGCGTCTGGCCGCACCCGCCATCCGGGCGGTAGAAGAAGGCAGGGTGCGTTTCTGGCCTTCGCGATGGGCCGAAGTGTATCTGGAGTGGATGCGCGGCATTCGGCCTTGGTGCATCAGCCGGCAGCTCTGGTGGGGCCACCGCATACCCGCCTATTTTTGCGAGCAATGCGGTCACATCACGGTGGCTGAGACAACACCCCCTGCTTGCGAGCGTTGTGGCGGACCTGTCCGTCAAGACGAGGACGTCCTTGACACCTGGTTCAGCTCACAGTTGTGGCCTTTCGCCACCTTGGGCTGGCCGGAAGAGACAGAGCGTCTGCGCGTGTTCTATCCGACCGATGTGCTCTCCACCGCCCGCGACATCATCTACCTTTGGGTCGCGCGCATGATCATGATGGGACTCGAATTCATGGGCGAGGTCCCTTTCCGTGACGTCATCATCCACCCCACGGTCCTGGCTGCCGACGGTCGGCGGATGAGCAAGAGTCTGGGCACCGGGGTCGACCCTCTAGAACTCATCGAAGTCTATGGGGCAGACGCCACCCGCTTCGGCCTCATCTACATGAGCTCGGTGCAGGACGTGCGCTTCAGCAGCGAGCGCATCGAGATGGGGCGCAACTTCGCCAACAAGATCTGGAATGCCTCCCGCCTGGTCCTGTTGGGCTCCCACCCCGAGGCCCGTCCCGAGGTCAGCCTGACCACTCCCAGTGACCGCTGGATCTTCAGTCGCCTCTCTCAGGTCGTGGAGGAGACGGCCCGCCTCTACGAGACGTACGAATTCGCTGATGTAGCCCGGCTTCTCTACCGGTTCATCTGGAATGAGCTCTGCGACTGGTATCTAGAGATGGCCAAAGTCCGCCTCTACAGCGAAGAGGAGGGAGAGAGGCTAGCCGTCAGCGGCAACCTCCTGTTCCTGTTGGAACAGGTCATGAAACTGCTTCATCCGCTCATGCCCTTTGTGACCGAGGAGGTATACAGCTATCTGCCCCAGGTGGCCTGCGGCGACCGACCCTCCAGTCTGTTCGACGCCGGTTGGCCGGTTGCTCAACCGGAATGGAACGATCCAGCCGCGGAAGCTGCCCTGGAGGCTTTCATGGCTGTAGTGGCCGGTCTACGCTCCACCCGGGAGGAGCTAGGCTTACCCCGCGACCTGCAGGCTTCAGTGGTAGTGGTCGAGAAGGCTCCAGGAGCAAGCCAAGCGCTTAAGGAGGAGAAGGAGGCCTTTCGTCACCTGTGCGGATTCACCGTGGGGGAGGTAGTGGTGGCCACAGCCGGGGTCTCGACTGAGTCCGCGCCCGAAGTCCGCGTCTCATCGGGAGTGGAAACGTCCCCGGCGCTGGTACGCGCTGCCTCTGTGGAAGGACCCGGCGTGCGGGCTTTGCTGCCGCTGGAGGGCCTGGTGGATGTGGAGCGAGAACGAGAACGGCTGCTAAGTAAGGCGCGCAAGGCCCAGACCGAGTTGGCTAAGGCCAAGGCCAAGCTGGCGAACCCCCAGTTTGTGACCAAAGCGCCTGCCTCCGTGGTGGAGGAGGAAAGGAACCGGCTGGTCCAGGCGGAGGAAGTTCTCATCGAGGTGCGCCGTCAGTACCGCGAACGGATAGGAGCAGAGCTTCCGCTCGAAGCAGAGGTCGCGAGATGAGAGTCACTGATTCTGCTTATGAAGAAATCTGGGCCTACATCGACGGTCTGGAGAGAGTGGGGGTGCGGCTGGGACTCGAGCGTATCTCCCGGCTGGTGGAAGCCCTGGGTTCTCCTCATAAGGCCTATCGGACTGTGCATGTGGTGGGCACTAACGGCAAGAGCTCGACCACCCGTTTCATCGCCGGTCTGCTGAAAGCGCACGGTCATAAGGTGGGGGCCTACGTCTCGCCTCATTTGGTCAGCCTGGCAGAGCGCCAGATGGTGGACGGCGTACCGGCCTCAGAGGCGGAGTTCTGCGACTTGGTCGGGCGTGTGCGTCCAGTAGTGGAAAGGTTGGAGCACGGGTCGAGCGATGACGACAGGTTCACCCAGTTCGAGGTCCTTACTGCCGCAGCCTTCCTTTACTTCGCCGAGAGCGGCTGCGATGTAGCCGTGATCGAGGCGGGGCTGGGCGGTCGGTTGGACGCTACCTCCGTGATCTCTTCTGAGGTGCAGGTGCTCACCAGCATCGGACTGGAACATACGGAGTTCTTGGGGGATACCTTGTCGGCCATCCTCCGGGAGAAGGCCGCCGTGATTCCTGAAGGCGGTCGAGTGGTGGCCGGTGCACTCGCCCCGGAGCTCAAGGCGGAGCTCAAGGAGATATGCATAGGTCGTGCAGCCCGCTGCCATTTCCTCGGCGACGATCTGCTGGTCTTGTGTGGCCGTCAGGATGAGATGTTCGATGTTCTTGGGCTGAACGGCTGTTACAGCGATCTGCGGCTCAAGGCCTTAGGAGACTACCAGCGCAGCAACGCTGCGGTGGCGGTGGGCGCGGCTGAGCTCTTCGAGCAGGAACAGCTCGACGAAGCGGCGGTGCGCTCGGTTCTGGCTTCCACAGTGGTTCCTGGACGTCTAGAGATCGTGAGTGATCAGCCGCTCTGCATCTTCGATGGCTCTCACAACCCCCAAGGCATGGAAGAGACCATGCGTTCCCTGGACCGTATCCTGGAGCGACGCAGGCTCATCGCCGTAGTCTCGATCTTGAAAGACAAAGACGCCCGCGAAATGGTCAAGCATCTCGCCCCTCGGTGTGACTTGATCTTCGCCACACAGTCATCCAGCCCTCGCGCCATCCCCGCCGAGGAGCTGGCCAAGCTCATCTCGGGTCTGGGGAAGCGTCACGAAGTGTTTGTGGACGAGGATCCCCGGTCTGCGCTGCACAGTGCGTACCGTCTTGCCACCTCCAATCAGGTTGTTCTAGTGACCGGATCTTTCACTCTGGTCTCTGACCTCAAACGGGAGCTCAACTAGGCGGTGTCGGCCATGGGGAACACTGACACAAGGATCGGCGCGGGCGAGCCCAGGCGTCGCTGTGACCGTCTGCTCGTCGTGCTGCTGCTCGTGCTAATTGTCGCCGTGCTATTCTTTACCCTCGGTTACCTCCTCGCCCGGGCGCTGCTCTAGGAGTCCAGCATGGACAATCTCTTCGAGACCATCAACAAGATCATCAGTTCGCCTCTGTGGACTCTCGCGCTCTACGTCTTCCTGTTCTTTCTGGTGGTTTTCTGGCTGGTCCTGGTCTTCTGGACGTTCAAGGATGCGAGGAAGCGCATCGATGATCCCGTCATAGTCGGGGTGGCTGTGCTCTCCTCGCTCGTGTTGCCCTACATGGGGACGTTGGTATATACGATCCTGCGCCCCGCCGAGTATCTCTCGGAAGCTCGGGAGCGTGAGCTCGAGATGCGGGCCATGGAGCAAGAGCTGCAGACGTTGAGGGCTTGTCCTTCTTGCGGGGGGATCGTCCGTCCTGACTACTTGGCCTGTCCAAACTGCCGCCGGCCTCTGCGGGCAGCCTGTTCGCACTGTGGTCGGGTGCTGGAACCGGGTTGGAAGCTCTGTCCTTATTGTGGCCGCGATGCCACGCAGCGGCGTGTGCCGCCTCCTGGGAGCCGAGATTCGGAACGGGGTGGGGAGGATCGTGGCCAGTTCGAGGCCACTCTTAGTGAGGGCAAGCAGCCTTCGCTGGCCGAAGCTGAATAGCGGCTTCTGTTCGTCGTCGTACCGTGATCGCGCAAGTCTTGCGCCCTAGAACCTGGAGGAGTCTGTGGAGCTCGAACGTACGTTGGTCCTGGTCAAACCTAACGGTGTGGTTCGCGGGCTGATCGGTGAAGTTGTCGGTCGCCTGGAGCGTCGCGGCCTTGAGGTCAAAGCCGCCCGCATGTTGATGGTGAGCCCCGAGCTAGCTGGTCGGCACTACGCTGAGCATGTAGGCAAGCCTTTCTACGAAGACTTGGTGCGGTTCATCACCTCGGGGCCGGTGTTCGCTATGGTGGTGCAAGGGCCGGCAGCCATACGAGTGGTGAGGACCATGATGGGGGCCACCAACCCGTTGGAAGCAGCCCCAGGCACAGTGCGGGGAGACTTCGCCCTTGACGTGGGTGAAAACATCGTCCACAGCTCCGACGGCCCCGAGAGCGCACAGAGGGAGATCGCTCTCTTCTTCTCTCCAGAGGACCTGGTGCCATAGCGTGCTGGATTCGTCTCGTCAGTTTCCCCCTGATTTCCGGCTCTACCTAGCGTCGCAATCACCTCGACGTCATTCGCTGCTGCGCGAGATGGGGGTTCCCTATGAGGTCGTTGCGACGCGCGGCGAAGAACAGTCCACTGGCAGGCAGGCAACCCTGGCGGCGGAGCAGAACGCTCTAAACAAGGTAATGGGAGCGGTGTTGCCCCCCGACGCGCCGGCAGGTGCGTTCGTGTTAGGCACGGACACGGTGGTCGTGATCGACGGGGTGATCCTCGGCAAGCCGCGCTCTCAGGAAGAGGCCCGTGAGATGCTGACGGCTCTGGAGGGGAGGACTCACCTGGTGATATCGGGGGTCGCGCTTATGCGTGTTCCCAGCTCGGGCTGGAGCCCGAGCGCCGCGGCCGGTTCCGACTCCGGCTTTGGGTCCAGCGCCGGGTCGTGGTCCACTTTCTCAGGGCAGTCGAGTTCCGGGGAGACGGACTTTGGGCAGGCGCATCCCGAAGGCGCGAGCGGGGCCGAAGTCCCAGTCTGGGTCGACCATTCTCTCACTCGAGTGACCTTCCGGCCGCTGCAGAGCGAAGACATAGCGGCCTATGTTTCGTCGCGAGAATGGGTAGGCAAGGCCGGCGGCTACGCAATCCAGGGCTTAGCTGGACTCTTTGTGGAGACGATCGAGGGAGAGTACAGCAACGTGGTCGGTCTGCCGCTCTGTCTCTTGCGCGAGCTCTTCTGTCGTGCCGGCTTCGACCTCTTGAAGGGGCGGTGGGTATAATACGCCGGTACCTGAAGCTGCCGGTGGACCCTGACGAAGTGTATGGGGAGGTCGTGACATAGGCTTCTTTGACTTCATAACCGGTTTCGCCGGGCGCGACATGGCTGTGGACCTCGGCACTGCCACGACCCTGGTATATCTGCGCGGCCGGGGCATCGTTCTTGCTGAACCGTCGGTGGTAGCCATAGATTCGCGCACCGGCGAGGTCGTAGCTGTGGGTACTGAAGCCAAACGCATGTTGGGCCGCACCCCGGGGACTATCACGGCCATCCGGCCGCTTAAGGACGGGGTCATCGCCGATTTCGATGTTACGGAGCAGATGCTGCGTCATTTCATCCAGCGGGTACATCAGAACCGCTGGGCTCATCCACGGGTGGTCGTGTGCGTTCCGTCGGGCGTCACCGGCGTGGAGAGACGAGCTGTGGAGGAAGCCACCATCAGCGCCGGAGCCCGGGCCGCTTATCTCATCGAAGAGCCGATGGCCGCGGCCATAGGGGCCGGCCTCCCTGTGGCCGAACCCACCGGTAGCATGATCGTTGACATCGGTGGGGGGACGACCGAAGTCGCTGTGATCTCTCTGGCGGGGATCGTGGTCTCGCAGTCTGTGCGGGTGGGGGGCGACGAGATTGACGAAGCGATCATTTCTTATATAAAGAAAGAATACAAGCTGATGATCGGGACACAGACGGCCGAGGAACTCAAGCTGGAGATAGGTTCTGCTTATCCTTTGGAGCAGGAGGAAGAAGCGGAGATTCGGGGCCGGGACCTGGTCACTGGTCTGCCCAAGAACCTGGTGGTCACCTCCGAGGAGATCCGCGAAGCCATCGCCGAGCCGGTGGCGGTCATCATCGATGCCGTCAAGTCAACGCTTGACAAGACGCCTCCTGAATTAGCCTCCGACATCATGGACCGGGGCATCATGTTGGCTGGCGGGGGCTCGTTGCTCCGGGGGATGTGTGAGAGGTTGCGGGAGGAGACCCAAATGCCGGTCAACCTGGCCGAGTCGCCGCTCACCTGTGTGGCCGTGGGCTCAGGCCGCTCGCTCGAGGCGTTCGACTCGCTTTATAGGGGTCCGCAGAGGAGCAGAAGACGCCGCTACTAGCTAGCGGGGGTCATGTATGCCGCGTAACAAGTTGGCGTGGCGACGGGTCGTCCTCGTCGTCCTTATCATAGCCTCATTAGCGATACTCACCGTTTCTTTCCGGGAGTCCGAGTCGGGCCCGGTCCATGCCATCCAACAGTTCGCGGCTGGTCTACTGTCCCCCCTCCAGACGTTCGGGGCAAGAGCAGCCCAGCCCTTCAAGGACGGGTACGAATGGATCCGCACCTTGTGGTCGGCTCATAAGGAGGCGGAGCGCTTGGCTGCAGAGCTCCAGAAGCTCCAAGGCCAGGCGGTGAAGCTTCAAGAACAAGCTGAGGAGAACGAGCGCCTACGAGCGCTCTTGGACCTGCGGGAGAAGGGCAGCTTCCCGGAGGGGACCCAATTTGTGGTAGCCAAGGTCATCGGGAAGTCCCCGACCAAGTGGCAGGCCTGGATCCAGATCGACAAGGGTTCTCTGGACGGAGTCAAAGTGGACCAGGCGGTTGTGGGCGCTACTCCGAGCGTGGGAGAGGGATTGGCAGGCAAGGGGCTGGTAGGCAAAGTCGTCGGAGTGACGCGGCATACAGCCAAGGTGCTGCTGATCGTCGATGCGGGTTCCAGTGTAGCGGCCAAGGTGCAAGGTTCGCGGGCCGAGGGTGTGGTCGAAGGCTCGGTGTCGGGGCGACTGATCATGGACTACGTGGACCGCGATGTGGTCGTCGACCCTAAACGGGTGGTGGTCACTTCCGGCTACGGCGGGGTCTATCCCGCAGACATACCCATAGGCATCGTGACCAGTGTCGGCGAGCAAGACGTGAACATCTACAAGCAGATCGAAGTGCAGCCTTTCGTGGACTTCCGCGTGTTGGAAGAAGTGATGGTGCTGCTGGTGCCGGGTAGCGGCCTGGAAGGGGACTAAAGGCGTGTTGGACCGCAGACGCCTCGCAATTGTGGCGAAGGTGATAGGCGTATTAGCCATCGCCGTGGTTCTGCAGGTCTTCGTTGTGTCGCAGGTGAGCGTCCTGGGGGTCACTGCCGACCTGTTCCTGGTCCTCACTACAGTTGTCGCTGTCACCCGGGGTCCTCTGGAGGGGGCGGTCTTCGGCTTCATGGCCGGTCTGGTGGCGGACACCGCCTATCTGGCGCCTCTAGGTGTCCGCTCTCTGGTCTATGTGATCGTCGGCTACTTGGCAGGACTGGCGGCGGCGCGTCTGGCTTTCTCCAGTCCTTGGGGAGTGGCCCTGCTGGCGGGAGCTGCTTCGTTCGGAGCGCAGTTCGTGTTCGGTCTGTTCGAGTTCGTCATGGGGCCGCGGGCGGCTTTTCTGCGGATGCTGGGAACCCAGATGTTGCCAGAAGCTTTGCTCGACGGTCTACTTACAGCGCCCATCTACGTCCTCCTGGTGCGGCTCCACTTGTTGCCCCCAGCGTCCAGCGAACCGTCCGGACCGGGGGGTGGGAAGACATGATCTTGGAGCCTGCTCGCAAGAGACGGCCCCCCGAGGACGAGTCTTTCGTCGGCATCCGGGTCGGTGTGCTACTCGTGATCGCTTGCGTGCTGTTTGGGGTGATCGCCTTCCGCTTGTGGTATCTACAGGTCCTCTCGGGAGACTCTTACACGGCGGTGGCAGCCAACAACCGGCTGCGCGAGGTGAGAGTGGAGGCGCCGCGCGGGGTCATCTATGACCGCAACGGCAAGATCTTGGTCGATAACCGAGCGGGGCTCACGGTGGGCATCCTGCCGATGGCTATGTTCAGTCCCAAGAAGCAGCCCGAACAGTTCGCCGAGGAGATCAGAAGGCTTTCCGAAGTCTTAGAGGTGCCCGAGGCCGATCTCCTCGCCGCTTACGAGAAGGCGAAGAAAGACCCTTATGTCACTTACCCGATCAAAGAAGACGTCCCTAGGGAAACGGTGGTGGCCTATCTTAAGGAGCACAGTGACCAGTTTCCTGGGGTGCAGGTGGAGAAGGCGTTCGTGCGCCGCTATCCGAACAAGTCGCTGGCCACCCATGTGCTTGGGTATGTGGGCGAGATCTCGCAGACCGAGCTCGGTCAGCAGGAGTTCGCGACCCTGAAAATGGGCGCGCACGTCGGCAAGGATGGTGTAGAGCGTACCTACGACTCCTACCTCCGAGGCACAGACGGCTGGAAGACGGTGGAGGTCGACGCAGCGGGGCGGCCTAAACGTTTTCTGGATGACGTAGCTCCGACGCCAGGAGCCAATCTGGTGTTAACCATAGATGCTGATCTGCAACAAGCCTCAGAAGATGCCATCCTGGAAGGCATCAAGCGGGCGCACGAGCAGGGCTTCGTCAACGCGTCGGGCGGAGCGGTGGTGGCGCTCGATCCGCGCAACGGGGAGATACGCGCTCTTGCCTCTTTCCCCGACTATGATCCGTCGCTCTGGGTCGGAGGCATGAGCAAGCAGAAGTTTAGCGAACTCACTGCCCCCGAGTCACATCAGCCCCTTTTCAACCGGGCATTGAACGGCCTGTATCCGGCTGGCTCCACTTTCAAGCCCTTCGTCGCCGCCGTGGCGCTGAATGCAGGGCTGGTGACTCCGGAGACTATCTACGACTGTTCAGGTAAGTTCTCGGTAGCCCAGCAGACCTGGCGGGACTGGTTGAAGCAAGGCCATGGTCCGGGTATAGACCTGCTGACCGCCATCAAAGAGTCCTGCGACGTCTACTTCTATAACCTGGGCAATCTTCTTTACCAACAGGAGGGCCCGGTACTGCAGGACGGTCTGCGACAGTTCGGCTTCGGACAAAAGACGGGCATCGATCTGCCAGGGGAGACAGACAAGACCCGTGTTCCCGATAAGTACTGGAAAAGAGAGCAGGGCAAGTCCGCGGAGGACAAGCTGTGGAAACCCGGCGACGAGATCAACCTGGCTATCGGCCAAGGCGATCTGCTGGTCACGCCTCTCCAATTGGCGGTCGCACTCTCAGCTATCGCCAATGGGGGGACCCTATGGGTACCGCGGTTAGGTCTCCGGATCACCGACGCCTCGGGCAACGTGGTGCACCAGTTCGAACCGGAGCAGCGCGCGCAGCTGGGAATCGACCGACAGATTCTGGAACTGATCGAAGAAGGCATGGTGCTGGTCACCTCCGAAGTAGGGGGTACGGCGAGGATCGCGTTCGAAGGCTTTGCCATACCGGTCGCGGGCAAGACTGGCACTGCCGAAAAGAGGCCTGAAGACGATTACGCACTCTTCATTGCCTATGCTCCTGCCGATCCCGTAAAGGAACCTGAGATAGTGGTGGTGGCGATCATAGAGCAAGGCGGTCACGGCAGCTCGGTGGCTGCACCGGTGGTCCGTCGCGTTCTGGAGGCCTATTTCCATACCCAGAGCGGCGGAACGCAGATCATCCCAGCGACGGAGTAGCACGCTGTGAATGCACCTATCCCCATCCTGCAGCAAGCGACTGAGCGGCGGCAACCGCTCGGTTTCTCACTAGGGCGTTATCTACGCAGCCTGGACTGGATACTGTTGGGCGCGGTGCTGGCACTGGTGACTTACGGGCTGTTCCTGCTCTACTCAGCCACCCACGCCGATACCAACATCTCCAGTCCCTTCTACTACGTCCGGTCCCAAGCCGTCGGCTTGGTGTTGGGCTTCGTCCTCTTGATAATCATCAGTCTGTCCGACTATCGCTGGGTAAGGCGGTTCCGGACCTACATCTACGGCGCCAATCTGTTGGTCCTGCTTCTCACACTGGTAATCGGCTCGGGGAGCCAGGAGGTGGGAGCCAACCGCTGGATCGAGCTCCCCTTCTTCTCGCTCCAGACCTCAGAGCTGGCGAAGCTCCTGCTTGTCCTCAGTCTGGCTGGCGTCCTTAGCGAGGGCGCCGAGCTGCGGCACCGCTTCCGGTTCGTCCTGTTCACTGTGATCTACGTGGCCATGCCCAGTGTCTTGGTTTTTCTGCAGCCCGATCTGGGCACCGCTTTGGTGTTCGGGGCCATCCTGATCACCATGCTCGTCATCTGGGGTATCCGCCTTCCTCATCTGGGGATCCTCGGCGCGGGAACAGTGATAGGAGCCGCCCTTCTCTTGCGCGTTTTCCCAGCCCTTGGCCTCCAGGTGCTGAAAGACTACCAGCTGAAACGGCTGACCCTTTTCTTGAACCCCGATAGCGACCCCACGGGCTTCGGCTACCAATTGACCCAGAGCAAGATCGCCATCGGTAGCGGTATGTTCACCGGTAAGGGCTACTTGAAGGGCACTCAGACCCATTTGAACTTCTTGCCTGCGCATCACACCGATTTCATCTTCGCCGTCCTGGGGGAGGAACTAGGCTTTTTGGGCGCTATGCTCCTATTGGGCCTGTACCTTGTCGTGATCTGGCGATGTCTTCGCATAGCCCGGTTGTCGACCGACCTCTATGGGCGTCTGATTGCGGCAGGCGTGGCTGGCGCGATCCTCTTCCAGGTTTTCGTCAACGTGGGAATGACCATCGGCATCATGCCGGTGACCGGAATCCCGCTTCCTTTCGTGAGTTTCGGCAGTTCGGCCCTGGTAGTATTCTTGATGGCGATCGGCTTCCTGGAAAGTATCCATGTCCGTTCAGTAGCCGGTCAGGAACGATGATGCCTTACGAGTCCAGTCTTGGGCTGTCAAGCTGTCTAGGAGGCCGAAGTGCCAAAGTTGCCACTGCAACCAGCTAAGATCATCGCGACCTGGCAGGAAGCGGCCGGCAGGGCCGAGACCATCCTTTCCTTGGTGCTGGCTGGCGAGCCTCGCCTGGTGGCCGAAGCTCAGCACCAGTTGGGAGGAGGAGCAGTAGTACCGGGCGTCTGGGCGGGGGAGGTGACAGATCTACTGAGGGCCGGTCTCTCTCCCAGTGAGATGGCGCTGATCTTCGTGGGGCCGGAGGCCGAGTTTCGTGTGGTCGAGACTCTTGGCTACGCCCCCGCCGGTGTCAGGGTGATACTGGCCGTTGACGAGGGTGAGCAAGCCACCGGCCGCACAGCAAGACCGTTGTCCAACTGTCTGCGTGTTTCCTTCTCGGATACGCCTGGGGGCTGGCGCCGACTCTTTGCGGCCTGCGTGGAGCTGGCTGAGGAGGAGGCTGTGGCTTTGGGGCGTCGTTACCCTGTCTTGCGGCGGCCGGCGGCCCGCCGCGTGATATGGCGAACCGCTAGGGAGAACGGCCTGATCGGAGCTGCGTTCTTCGTTCCGGGCTCGGACTGGCCGCCCATGACTTTGAACCAGGTACGAATGGTGTTGGATCTCGCGGCTCTGTTCGGACACCCGGTGGACTTGGAGCGGGCTTTGGAAGTGCTGGGTGTGATCGCGCTGAGCCTTGGTTTTCGCAGGCTGGGCCAGAAGGCCGCGACGGGCAGGCGGGACCTGAAGTGGATGGCGAAAGGGCTCACCGGCTCAGTGGCGACGGTGGCGCTGGGTCTGGCTGCCATAAAGTATTACGAGCATGGGGCCCCCTTGTCCACCAGCCGGGTAGTGGCTGGCCTTGGGTCACTAAGAGGGTGAGGCCGACTACTCCCCAAGAGAAGTTCGCGGAGCTGCTCGCCCGGGTAAGCAAGCCCGCCCGGCTTATCGGAGGCGAGTTCGGCTCGGGCAGAGGCTTCAGCAGCGATCGTAGTCGTCTGCGGGTGGTTCTGGGTTTTCCTGACACCTACGAGATCGGCATCTCCAACCAGGCTATCCAGATCCTCTATCACTTGGCTCAGCGGACAGCCGAAGTGGAGGTGGAGAGAGTCTACCTACCCTGGGTCGACGTCATTGGCGAGATGCGTGCGAGGGGGATTCCTCTTCTCACCCTGGAGACGTGGACGCCTGTGCGCGATTCCGACCTGTTGGGGATCACCCTGCAGCAGGAACTTCATTTCACAAGCGTCTTGGAGCTGCTGGATCTGGCCGGTATCCCGTTGCACACTCGCGAACGGAGAGAGGAGGACCCTTTGCTGGTGGGAGGTGGTCCTGCCTGCAGCAATTTCCTCCCGATGAGCGATTTCTTCGACGCTTTTGCCCTGGGGGACGGAGAGGAGATGTGGCCTGAGATCCTGCAGGCGTTGGTCGAAGCCAAGCAGGGCGGCTGGTCTCGAGAAGAGAGCAAGGCCAGACTTGCGGGAATAGAGGGGATCTACGTACCTGGCGTCAGTCGTTCCGTACGCAGACGGGTCCTCAAACAGCTGGAGGGGGCGCCTTACCCCGCGCAGTGTCTGGTACCGCTCACGGGTGGGGTCCATGACCGGGCCTGGGTGGAGGTGATGAGGGGTTGCACCCGGGGCTGTCGGTTCTGCCAGGCGGGGATGTGGTACCGGCCGGTGAGAGAGCGCCATCCCCGTTCAGTGCTCGACTTAGCCCGGTCTCAACTGGGGGCGACCGGGCACGGAGAGATCGCCCTCGGGTCGCTATCGACCACCGACTATAGCGGCCTGGAGGAAGTGCTGAAGAGTGCGGCCCGTGAACTTCCCGAAATCCGAGTCTCGCTGCCCTCACTGCGAGTCGATACTGCCGCTGTGCGACTGGCCCGACTCGCCTCACCCACAGGAACGTCCTTGACACTTGCCCCCGAGGCAGGGAGTCAGCGGATGCGCGACCTCATCAACAAGAACGTCACAGAGGAAGACATCCTGGCGGCTGCAAGGGAAGCGGTCCGCAGTGGTCGCTCCACCCTGAAGTTGTACTTCATGATCGGATTGCCGGGCGAGCAAGACGAGGACGTGGCAGCTATCGCTGACCTCTGCCTACGGATCAGGGAGCAAGGGCGCGCGCTGCTGGGGGATAAGGCCGGTCGCTTTCGACTCCACGTGAGTGTCAACTATTTCGTGCCGAAGCCGTTCACACCTTTCCAGTGGAAGGGTATGGCACCCCGCCGGGTGTTGCTGCGACGGCGGGAGATGCTGTTCGCCAGACTGGCCCGACGCGGCATCAAGCTGGCCTTCCCCGACCTCGAGTTGAGTTACTTGGAGGCCGCCTTGGCACGCGGGGGTGAGGAGCTGGGGAAGGTGATCAAGGCGGCGTGGAGAGGAGGCGCCCGCTTCGACCCTTGGACCGAGCACTTCCGGCCCGAGGTGTGGCGTTCAGCCTTCCAGGCGATCGGTCTGGAGGTGGAAGAACTTGCCACCCGGGATCTGGCCCGGGACACTCGCTTGCCGTGGGAGGTCATCGAAGGGGTTGTCGACAAAGAGTTCCTGTGGCGAGAGTGGGAGGCGGCTGGAGCAGTGCTGGCCACCCCCGATTGCCGATGGACGGGGTGCCTAGACTGTGGAGCTTGCACGGAGGTCCCTGGGAACGACTTGGTGTCCGCGCAAGGAGGCGGTTGGGAAGAGGCCAGCGAGGTCGGCGAGGTCCGGGGGGAAAAGCGACAGATGGCCAAAGCCGCGGGGAAGCGTCTTCGTTATGTGGCTACGTTCGCGGTAGAGGGACGGAGCCGATTCTTGAGCCACCTGGATCGCCTAGAGGTGTTTCGGCGGGCTGTTCGTCAGGCGGGAGGAAGACTGGCTCTTTCCAGTGGTCTACGACCCAAGCCTCTGCTAAGCGTGGTCTTGCCCTTGGGGGTCGGCATCGAATCCATGGCGGAGTGGTGCGAGTTTGTGTTGTCGGAGACGCCGCCACCAGATTTCTATTCACGATTGGCTGAGGTGCTGCCGGCTGAGATGAAGTTGATCGACGTCACCTTGCGGCCGACGGGTCGTTCCTTGGCCTCGCTGGTGACCGGGGCCAGCTACGAGATCTCGGTTGAAGAAGCGGAGGCAGGAGAAGCTCGAGGAAGGTTTCTCACTCTGCCGCAAGCGGTCCGCCGTCTGAACGAGGCTCCCTCTCTATCCCTGCGCGAAGAGCGCGAAGGCCGAGAACACCAGGTCGAGTTGAAGCGCTTTCTCGAGCGGGTGGAGGTGGCCCCGACCGGGGGAAGACAATGGCGCGTGAGTTTTCGAGCGGCGGTTACGCCTGCGGGCACGGCCCGTCCCGACCAAGTGGTGAAAGCTCTGCGCCAAATGGGGACCGCTCCCCTCGCGGTAGAGCGGGTGGTGCGGACGAGGATCCATCTCCGCGATGAGTTTCTCTCAGGTGACGGACTTCACCCGAGTGGTGAGCTCGCCCCGGGCCGCCGGCTTCACCCAGACGACGAGCCTCTGGCGGAGAGAAGGGCGCTCCTATGAGGAACATGGTCATCTCGTCCGTCGGCACGGAGACCTGGGTGGCGATTCTGGAGCAAGGACGGGCCGCAGAGCTATATCTGGAACGGCCGGGCCAACGTTCGCTGGTCGGGAACATCTACAAGGGCAGGGTGGAGACCTTCCTTCCCGGGATGGAAGCGGCTTTTGTGGACATCGGTCTGGGGCGCAATGGTTTCCTCTCTAGCAGTGAAGTGGTGGAGCCGGACCTCAAGCCGCGGAGTCGTCGCGGGGGACGCCATCTGAAAGCGGGGAAGACTGTGCTGGTACAGGTCACCCGGGACGCTATGGGCGGCAAAGGTCCTCGTCTTACTACTGACCTTGGTCTCGCCGGTCGCTATCTCGTCTACATGCCTTTGTCGAGGACTACCGGGACCTCCAGACGCCTGGCGGACGGGGAGCGCAGCAGACTGCGGGAACTCGTCCGGGAGTTGCGGCCGGAGAAGGGGGGTCTCATAGCAAGGACCGCTGCAGAAGGGGCGGAGCGGGGCGCTTTGGAGCGGGATCTCCGCTTCTTGCAGCGACAATGGGGAGCGTTGGTACGTAAAGCAGCGCGGCTGGAGGCTCCCGCCCTGATGCACCAAGAGATGGACTTGGCGCTACGCTGCGTGCGGGACGCTCTCAGTGAGGATTTCACGAGCGTCGACGTAGACGACGCTACGGTATTCCGGCGGGTGCGCAACTACCTAAGAGCGGTGGCTCCCGAGTTGGCGGAGAGAGTACGCCTCCACAAGGGACCAGCCCCACTGTTCGAGACCCTGCGTCTGGACAAGGAGATTTCCCGGGCCCTGGAACGGCGGGTTTCGTTACCCTCGGGGGGCTATCTCATCATCGAGCAGACGGAGGCCATGACTGTCATCGACGTGAATTCCGGCCGCTACGTCGGAGCAAAGGCTTTGGAGGACACTATCTTGCGGACAAACTTGGAGGCCTGTCGGGAGGTCGTCCGCCAACTCCGGCTCCGCGATATAGGGGGGATCATCGTTATCGACTTCATCGATATGGCTTCCCGTACCAACCGGGAGGCTGTCTTGGCTTTGCTACAAGCAGAGTTGGAGCGCGATCGCACCAAGACCTATGTGGTGGAGATCTCCCCCTTGGGCCTGGTCGAAATGACTCGTCAGAACGTGACTCTGGGGCTTCGTGAACTGCTCACCGTGTCTTGCGCGTGTTGTGAGGGCGAAGGTCGGGTTCTTTCCCCGCAGTTGGCTCTAGCCCTGGTCCGCCGGCGTCTCCGCCAGCTGGCGGCGAGCAGTCCGCTACCGATACTCCGAGTGGAGGTCCATCCCCAGGTGGCCGCTCTCCTTGATGAGCAGCAAAGCCAAGAGCTCTCCGGGCTAGAGGCGGAGACGGGAAGACGTCTACTGGTGGAGCCGGCAAGTGCGGCTGTCCCTGTGGATCATGTTGCTCTTCTTCCCGACTGAGTCGCCGGGGCAGTTCCAGTCCGCGCAGAAGTATGCGGTAAATGGGTCCGTCTGGGGTTCGTGGGTGGCAGACCGACACAGGCCCTGGTATACTGCCTTGCTCGCGGCCGACCCCAGGCCGCTTCAAAGCCAAGGTTGTCATGTCACGAGGAGCAGCAGGGATGTTCGCCATCGTCGAAGTCGGTGGGAAGCAGTATCGGGTGGAAGAGGGAGGCGAGATCGTCGTCGACCGCCTTGATGCTCCAGAAGGTTCCACCGTGGAATTGCGTTCCCTATTGGTCGCGGGCGGCGATGATGTGCGTCTCGCTGCGGACGGCGTGGAGACCACGGTCACCGCGACTGTGGTCGAGCATTTTCGTGGTCGCAAGGTCAGCATACTACGGTTCAAGCCCAAGCGCGGGTTCAGGAAGAAGACCGGCTTTCGGGCGGCACTGACCCGCCTGGAAGTGCAGAAGATAGGGTAGGAAGGACTAACCATGGCTCATAAGAAAGGTGGCGGGAGCTCTCGAAACGGCCGCGACTCCCAGGCGCAACGGCTGGGCGTCAAGGCCTTCGCAGGCGAGAACGTCAAGGCTGGGGCCATACTGGTCCGCCAGCGCGGCACTCGTTTCCGCCCGGGCGACAACGTAGGTATCGGGTCTGACGACACCCTCTTCGCTACCGCAGCGGGCAGGGTAGTCTTCTCCCGCGGCAAGGCAGGTCGTATCGTAAGCATCATCACCGAGTAGCAGCCTCCCGGCTGCTTCGGTCGATCACACTCCGTGCCGCCCCATGTTCTACGATCGCGCCAAGATCCATGTGGCGGCCGGCAGGGGCGGGAACGGGTGCGTCGCCTTCCGGAGAGAGATGCACGTGCCCCGTGGAGGTCCGGACGGCGGGGACGGAGGCCGAGGCGGTGACGTGATCCTTCAAGCCGACCCGCAGGTCCGCGATCTGAGGGCCTTCGCTTACAAGATGCACTTCCGAGCGCAGTCGGGGCGGCCGGGGTCTGGCGCACGCAAACATGGCGCCGACGGAGAGAGCGTGGTGATCCCGGTACCCCTGGGCACCCAGGTCTGGAGCGAGGATCGGTTGCTAGCCGATTTGGTGCGGCCCGGCCAGCGGGTGGTCGTAGCCCGCGGTGGTGCAGGGGGCAGGGGCAACGCGCGTTTTGTCACCTCGGTCCGCCAGGCCCCCCGGTTTGCCGAGTTGGGGGAGGAGGCCGAGAGCCGGTGGCTCGACCTCAGTCTCAAGCTGCTGGCAGATGCCGGCCTGGCTGGGCTACCCAACGCCGGTAAGTCCTCCCTGCTTCGCCGACTCTCCAATGCCAGACCAAAGGTAGCCGACTACCCTTTCACCACCTTGGAACCCATGTTGGGAGTAGTGGACTGGTCGGGTGAGGGTGACTGCTTCACCTTGGCAGACGTGCCGGGGCTCCTGGAGGGGGCGAGTGAAGGGGTGGGACTCGGTCATGAGTTTCTTGCCCACCTGGAGAGATGCGAGCTGATCATGCACGTGGTGGACCTGACTGGTTACTATGGGACAGAGCCCATCACCGCGTTTCGTACTATCCTTCACGAGCTGCAGGCGCATGCCTCGGCACTGGCTGAGAAGCCGCAGGTAGTATTGCTCAACAAGATCGACGTTCTGGCGGCTGAAGAGGTGGCCCAGTGGCGTGAGCGCTTTCTGGAGGAGGTCCAGAGACTCCGTGACGAAGGGCATCCGGCCTTCACTTACCTGCTGGGTGAGGAGCCTCCTTTATTGGAGCGGCTAGTGTGGCCGGTGTCGGCAGCTACAGGGGCAGGGCTGTCTGCATTCCTGGCTTGGGTGGGACCATTACTGCAGACCATGCGGGAAAGGACACTGGGTGCCGGACAGGGTGAGTTTGGCTTTGCGGATGAAGAGACGGCTGTCTTGGAGCCGAGCCTCACCGAGACAGAAGACGAGACCGGGCATGTCACCTATCGGCCGCTTCCGGCCCGAGGGAGGGGGTTCACTGTGCGCAGAGGTCCTTCGGGGTTTATTGTAGAGGGGCCGGCGGTCAAACGCCTGGTGAGCAGATTCGACCTTACAGATGACGAAGCCGTCCGGTATCTTCAGGAGAGATTCGTACACATGGGCTTACAGGCAGCGCTTGAAGCCCAGGGCGCCCAGCCGGGTGATGAGGTCGAAGTCGAAGGTCATGTGTTTGAGTTTCAGTGAGATGGGGAGAAGGGCAGCACATGGAGATGCCTGACCGTCGCAGGCAGCCCGACGAGAGAACGAGCAAGACCATAGTGGTCAAGATCGGCTCCAGCACGCTCACCACCGAGAGAGGCACCTTCCGGCTGGCTCCGGTAGCTGGTCTGGTTTCCGAGGTCTGTGAGCTCCACGCGCAAGGGCATCGCATGCTTCTGGTGAGCTCAGGTGCGGTCTCCTCCGGCATGGGCATCCTTCGCCGCAAACGCCGCCCGACGGCGGTAGTGGACCTGCAGGCGGCGGCGGCGGTAGGCCAGGGGCATCTCTTCCACATCTATACCGAACTTTTCGCTCACGAGCACGTGATAACGGCCCAGGTCTTGCTCACCGCCTTCGATGTGGCCGCTCGGACCCAATACCTCAATGCGCGCAACACCCTGCGTCGCCTGCTGGAGTGGAAGGTGGTGCCCATCATCAACGAGAACGACACTACCTCTACAGACGAGCTCTGCTTCGGGGATAATGACACGTTGGCTGCTCAAGTGGCCTTGCTCGTGAAGGCCGATCTGTTGATCCTCCTCACCGATACGGACGGGGTGTACACGGCCGATCCTCGCGAGGACCTGCAAGCGCGGCTCATCACCCGGGTGGAAGATTTTGAGGCTCTTCAGTGCGTACAGGTCGGGACCGCGGGGCCCTTGGGCACGGGGGGGATGGCCACCAAGATAAACAGCGCGCGCATGGCCACCAGTGGAGGGGTGGAGACGGTCATCGCCCGGGGGGACCGGCCTGGGGTACTCAAGGCCTGTGTGGCCGGCGAAGAGGTGGGCACCCGTTTCTTGCCACGTCCGCTCGGCTTGCACGACTTCAAGCTGTGGTTGCTCTACGGCAAGCCCGCTCGCGGCACGCTCGTCGTCGACGAGGGTGCGGCTAGAGCGCTGCGGGGCAAAGGGAGTCTACTCCCGGTGGGGATAGTAGAGGTCAAGGGTGAGTTCGCTGCCGGCGACGCTGTCATGGTGGCCGACGAGAACGGACTGGACCTGGCCAAGGGGCTTGTCAACTACTCACGGGAGGAGTTAGAGCGGATCAAAGGTCTTAAGAGCGCTCAAGTGGCGGAGCTTCTCCCGCAGGCTTCGCCTGAGGCGATACACAGAGACTATATGGTACTGGTGTGCTAGCGGATCGGGAGGGGACTTGGATACACGAGAATTAGCAGCCCGGGCTAAGAAGGCCTCAAGGCGTCTGGCGACGGCCAACGCCGTGGAGAAGAATCGCGCCTTGCTGGCCATGGCAGATGCCCTTGACAGGCGGGCTGCAGAGATCTTGGTCGAGAACCAAGAGGACGTGACTGAGGGGCGCAAGAACGGTCTTTCTCCCGCTCTCATCGACCGCCTGCTTCTGGACGAGGAACGTCTGGCCGGTATTGCTCGCAGTCTGCGCGACATCGCCGCTTTGCCTGACCCTGTGGGGGAAGTAGTGGCCGGTTGGCGCACCCCGGAGGGTCTGGAAATCCAGAAGGTGCGGGTGCCTTTCGGGGTCATCGCGGTGGTGTACGAAGCGCGCCCCAACGTGACTGTCGATGCGGCTGCGCTCTGCCTCAAGACTGGTAATGCCGTCATCTTGAGAGGGGGAAGCGACGCTTACCGATCCAACCGCATCCTCACCGAGGTCATCACCGGGGCCGCGCTGGAGGCGGGGCTTCCGGGCGATGTCATACAGTTCGTACCCAGCAAGGATCGAGCGGTGCTCATCGAGTTGCTGCAGTTGCGCGAGTACATCGACCTAATCATTCCGCGGGGCGGCGAGGCTCTTAAAGACTTCCTGCTGGAGCACTCCAAGGTCCCGGTCATCTACGCCGCCGGCGGCAACTGTCACGTCTACGTGGACCAGTCCGCCGACTTGAAACAGGCCCTCGACATCACCATCAACGCCAAGTGTCAGCGGCCGGGGGTCTGCAATGCCGCCGAAACCCTGCTTGTACACGCGGCTGTGGCGCCTGCGTTTCTCCCCGTGGTGGTCAAGGCCCTGCAGGAGCGCAAGGTCAAGCTGTATGTGGACGCTCGCACGCGCGACATAGTAGGGGAGACCGAGCCCCGGCTTTACCGGGCCACGGACAAGCACTACGCCACCGAGTTCCTCGACCTCGAGATGGCAGTCAAGGTAGTCGACAGCCTGCAAGAGGCGGTCGACCACATCGCTCGCTTCGGCACCGGTCACTCCGAGGCGATAATCACACAGGACCTGGAAGCCGCCCGTCAGTTCGCCCAGATGGTGGACGCTGCTGCCATCTATATCAATGCTTCCACGCGTTTCACCGATGGCGGTGTCTACGGCCTGGGGGCCGAGATCGGCATCTCCACCCAGAAACTACACGCTCGGGGGCCATTGGCTCTCAAGGAGCTGACTTCCACCAAGTACGTCGTCACCGGTAGGGGACATATCCGCTAGTCGGGGGGCTAGCCCTGCCCGGAGGAGCCGTGGCCGAAGACGCAGTGATAAGTCGCCTGCGAGGCCAGCGCGGAGTGCGGCTGGGGATCATGGGTGGGGCTTTCGACCCCATCCACATCGCTCACCTGGTGACGGGTCAGGAGGCGCTCCATCGGTACCATCTCGATGAGGTGGTCTTCCTGCCCAGCGGTATACCTCCCCACAAGCGACGGGAATTGACGCCCGCAGAGTTACGGTACCTCATGGTGGTGTTGGCCACCGCTTCGCACCCGCAGTTCTCAGTCTCCCGGCTGGAAATCGATCGGCCTGGGATCGGTTATACGGTGGACACCCTGGAGAGCTTGGCGTCGCTCCTGGGGCCCGAGAGTGAGATCTTCTTCATCACCGGGGCCGATGCCGTGCTGGACATCCTGACCTGGAAGAAACCGGAGCGGGTATTGGCCTTGTGCACCCTCATAGCGGCCACGCGGCCCGGATACGACTTGGGGCGTCTGGCCAGCGTGCTCGCCGAGCTGGAGCCGGAGCTATCACGGCAAGGACAGCAAGTTCGCGTGGAGGTCATGGAGATCCCTGCCCTGGGTATCTCTTCCAGCCTGATCCGTGAAAGACTGGCGCAAGGGCTTCCTGTGCAGTACCTGGTGCCGGAGGCGGTGGCCCGGTTCATCGAGAAGAACGGTCTTTACCGGGGGGCAGGGCAGCGGGCGGAAGGTCCACGCGGGGACCCGGGGTCCGACTGTGCGACCGCCAGTGGATAGCAGGGAAGGGCGGCGCGTGGCGGGATACCATTCCCGCTCAGAAAGACGTCTCTCTCGACGAGCGGCTCGCCGTCGCCGTAAGGTGCGACTGTGGGCTGGGGCGGGAGCCTTGGTGGTGCTGGTGGCGGCAGTGGTGACGCTGCTTGTCCTGCTGGGCGGGAGCGGGGGAACTACCTCGGTGGGCTCCTCTACCAGGGTGGCGGAGAGCGAGAGCTCGCCGCAGGAGAGTCAGGCCGGGATTCCCCTGCTGCTTCTTGTCCGTCAGGACGAAAGGATCTGCGGAGGCCTGCTCCTTCAGTCGAGAGGCGATCAGGGCGTGGTTATAGGTGTACCCGGGATATCGCTGCTACGCTCGGGAGACCGGTTCGTCACTCTTGCGGAACTGGCCGGCTCCAGGCCGAGCGGAGCCACGGCGGCGGGGGGCGCGGCGATGGGCCTCGGGAACGCGGTCGGCGAAGTCTCAGGGCTTTCCACAGTGGCGGTGGCCTGTGCGGAATGGCCCGATTTGTTGGCCAGGCTGGAAGGCGAAGGATTCTTTGCCTCGCCACAGAGGATGCTCTTAGGGACACTTCTCCGGAGTCTTGATCCGGAAGGGGCCGACAGCGGGCAAGCGGCCCTGGCGGTCGGCGGGTGGCTCACGCTGCTGCGCGAAGCGGGGAGGGCCGATCCTTGGGAAGGGCTGTCTCTGCAGGGAGAGGTCGACCGCTTTCGGTCGGCGAGCAGACTACTGTCAAGGGTGGGCTCCTGGTCGTACGGCGTGGTGACCGGAAAATTGCAGGGCGGGGAGGGTGCGCGCTATCTGGATCCCGCCCTGGGCCCAGTCAGGGACATGCTGGCCAAGGCGGCGGGAAAGCCCCTTGCCCGCGTGCAGGTGCAGAACGGCTCCGGACTGGTGGGGGTGGCCGAACAGGCAGCGGAGACCCTGGCTGGTCTCGGCTTTGAACTGCTTCCGGTGCGTAACGCCCTGGGCTTCCCCGACGTGGTCGAGACCAGGATCGTGGCGGCGCCAGATGTGGAGATGCAATCCCTGGTGATACGTGAAGTGTTGGGGTTGGGTAATCTATCCACCGAGGGTTCGCTCGCCGGGGGGTCGATCGTGGTGATAATGGGCCAAGACTACCAGGTGGGAAGGCGAGATTAGGGGCTGACAAGAGGATGAGGGTAGGAACGTCACGGGAGCAGGGACGTTCTCAGAACAGGGCGCGGCGCAGGCCGTGAGCAGGAAGAATGTGAACATGGAAGACGCAAGCAGGATCGACCGTCTTTATCGTTATAGCCGTCAGATGCTCGTGCCCCAAGTGGGCCGAGAAGGGCAGGAAAAGCTGCTTGAAGCTCGCGTAGGTCTGGTGGGTTGTGGAGCGTTGGGGTCGGTCATCGCCAATCATCTCGTCCGCTCGGGGATAGGTCTGCTGCGCATCGCTGACGGCGACCGCGTGGAGCTTCACAACTTGCATCGGCAGATGCTCTATACGGAGGAAGACGTCCGTGAGCGGCTCCCGAAGGCCGAAGCCGCGGCTCGGCATCTGCGCCGGGCCAATAGCGAGGTGGTAATCGAGCCAGTGGTCCAGGTCATTGACGAGGATTCCCTCGGCGAGTTTGCGGCGGACCTCGATGTGTTGGTGGACGGGACCGACAATTTCGCCACTCGGTTTGTCATCAACGATTACTGCGTGCGGCGAAATCGGCCGTGGGTATACGGTGGCGTCATCGCCACGACCGGGATGTCCATGACCATCGTTCCAGGTGAAGGACCGTGTCTACGCTGTTTTCTCCGCGAGTTGCCCAGTCGCGAACAGTCTCCGACCGCTGACACGGCTGGAGTCCTCAGTATCACGGTCGCCATCATCGCGAGTGTGGAAGCCGGGGAGGTCATCAAGCTGCTTCTCCAGCCGGAGGCTCGTAACCGAGGTCTCTTGATGGTTGATGTGTGGGAGCTGGATTTCGAGCGGCTGGAGATCCCGCGCGATCCCGCCTGCCCCAGCTGCGGGAGCGGACTCACGGGAGAAACGCCAGGCTTGGGGGTGGTAGCGCAGTGAGGGCGGAGGAAGAACGGCTGCGCACCCTGGTCCGGGAGCTGGGTAGCGCACTGGTGGCCTTCTCGGGAGGGGTGGACTCGACCGTGCTCCTCAAGGTGGCTGTGGAGGAGCTGGGCGTGGATTCCGTCCTTGCTGTCACGGCTGTGGGCGAGGTATATCCGGAAGCCGAGAGCCGGGCCGCCTCTCTGACGGCCGCTCGGTTGGGGGTGAGACACCGGGTCCTGAGGCAGGACAAGCTCTCGATTCCGGGCTTCGCCTCCAATCCACCTGACCGTTGCTTCCTCTGCCGAAGCGATCTGTATCGAGCGCTACTCGGATTGGCTGCAGAGGAGAGGCTGGCGGCAGTGGTGGATGGGGCTAACGCAGACGACGCAGGTGACTACCGGCCCGGAATGGCAGCGGCAGTGAGGCTGGGCGTGCGCAGTCCGTTGCTGGAGGCTGGCCTCACCAAAGCACAGGTGCGAGAGCTGGCCAGGCGTCTTGGCTTGCCAGAGGCGGACAGACTGTCGTCTCCTTGTCTTGCTTCGCGCATCCCCTACGGAGAGGGCATTTCCGCTCAGAAGTTGCGCATGATCGAGCAGGCTGAGACTGTTCTCCGTCACCTGGGATTTGCCCAGGTGAGGGTGCGGCATCGCGGTGAGCTTGCCAGCATCGAGGTCGAGGAAAAGGAGCTGCCCCGCCTCGTCGAAGAGTCCGTCCGTCGTGCTATCGTTCACCATCTGCGTGAACTAGGTTTTGGGTATGTGACTGTGGACCTAGAGGGTTTTCGAAGCGGGAGCCTCAACCGGGGGCTGGGAGCAGCAGCGAAGCCGGTGACTCAGCACAGCCGCGGTGTGCTCTGCGACCGGGAGGATGAGCAGGGATGAAGTCGGGTAATGCCAGCGCATCACCAGCCGGAGGGGCCTCAGGTCTACTCAAGGTGGCCCTGGCCGCGGGCGCAGCCTATGCCTATCTTCGTCTGACCCAAACCGGGCGCAGACTTGCAGCGACCATGGCGCGGGACATGCAGGCTATCCGCGAGCGCGACCCAGCTGCCAGGAACGACCTGGAAATACTCACCTGCTACCCCGGCCTGCACGCCTTGTGGTTCCACCGTCTGGCCCATGCGCTGTGGCGGCGCAAAGTGCCGGTGCTGCCCCGCTTCGTCTCGCAGGTCAACCGTTTCCTGACCGGCATCGAGATCCATCCGGCGGCGACTCTCGGCGACGGGCTCTTCATCGACCATGGAGCGGGAGTGGTTATCGGCGAGACCTCGGAGGTAGGTGAGAACGTCACCATCTATCAGGGGGTGACTCTGGGAGGCACCGGCAAAGAAACCGGCAAACGTCATCCCACCATCGGTGACAACGTGGTGATAGGCGCTGGCGCCTTGCTGCTGGGGTCCATCAAGGTGGGGGATAACGTCAAAGTCGGAGCAGGCAGCGTGGTCATCCATGACGTGCCGCCCAACTCGACCGTAGTAGGCAACCCGGGACGTACCGTTATCACGGACGGAGCGAAGGTGGGCATACCAGACATCGACTACACCCATCTTCCTGACCCGGTGGCGGAAGCTATGCGTTGCTTGGTGCGCCGGGTGATCCAGCTAGAGAGTGAGCTCGAGGAACTGCGCGTCATATGCGGAAAGGCACCCAGCGAGAGAGTCCCGATCAACGAAGAGGTATGCGACCTCTTGGGTGACGGCGTAGAGGATGCCTGATTCCCTCTTGGAAAGACTTGCGGCCGACCTCAATGAGAGGCAGCAGCAGGCCGTGTTTCACCCTGGGGGACCCTTGCTCGTCCTGGCGGGCGCTGGTTCGGGCAAGACCCGTGTTCTCACCTATCGGCTGGCCTACCTGGTGCTGAGCGGCCGGGTGCGACCGTACCAGGTCCTTGCCATCACCTTTACAAACAAAGCTGCGGGCGAGATGAAGCAAAGGGTGGCTCGCCTGTTGGGGGGCAGTGCGGACTGGGCCTGGGTCGCGACCTTCCATTCCGCTTGCGCCCGGCTCCTCAGACGGGAGGCGCCCCTGCTCGGCTATGGGAGCAATTTCTCCATATACGACGAGGAGGACTCCGTCCGTCTGGTCAAGCACTGTCTAGAGGAGCTGCATCTCGATACCAAGCGCTTTCCACCAAGAGGGGTGCGCAGCATCATCTCGGAGGCCAAGAACAGGTTGGTGGACATCGACGACTTCGCCCGCGCGCCGGCAGCTGCTGCCGAGGGAGGGACAGGAGGGGGGCGGGAGCGTGACTACTATCATGAGGTGGTAGCGGCCGTCTACCGGAGATACCAGTCGCGGCTCCGTGCGCTGAATGCCATGGACTTCGACGACCTTCTGATGCGCACGGTCGACGTGTTCCAGCTTTTTCCCCAGCGCCTGGCTTTCTATCGTAAGCAGTTCCGTCACGTGCTCGTGGACGAGTATCAGGACACCAACCGGGCCCAGTATGTGCTGGTGAAGTTGCTGACCGAGGGACACCGGCAGGTCACCGTGGTCGGCGACGATGACCAGTCGATCTACTCGTGGCGGGGGGCCGATCCCACCAACATGCTGAGCTTTGAGGACGACTTTCCCGAGGCCACTATCATCCGGCTGGAGCAGAACTACCGCTCGTACAGCACTATCCTAGATGCCGCCAACGCGCTGGTGAGCCACAACCGAGGCCGGAAGCCCAAGAAGCTGTGGACCGACCGCGGCGCCGGAGAACCGGTGGTGCTCTTGGAATGCCGCGATGAGCATGAAGAGGCGCGCTTGGTCTGCGAAGAGATCGTACATCTCTTGGATGAGCGTCCCGCCTCCGACATCGCCGTCTTCTACCGGGTCAACGCCCAATCGCGAGTGCTCGAAGACATGCTGGTGCGGCAAGGGGTCCCGTACCGGGTCATCGGGAGCATGAAGTTCTATCAGCGGGCTGAGATCAAGGACTTGCTGGCCTACCTGCGTGTGGTGGTAAACCCCGGAGATGATTTCTCGTTGCTTCGGATCATCAACACTCCTCGGCGGGGACTGGGGGAAGCCGCCGTGGGACGTCTGCAGTCGCTAGCGGCGGAATCGGGGGTGCCGTTACGAGAGGTCCTCTTGTCAGCCTCCAGGATCGAAGGTCTCTCGCCTTCAGCTCGACGCGCCTGCCAACGCCTGGGAGAAGACTTCGCCCGGTGGGAAAAAGTCGCCCTGGGGCAGGACAAGGAGGGCGGAAAGCCCTCGGTCGCTGCGATCACTCGGCAGGTACTCGAAGAAAGTGGGTTGAGGCCGGCCCTTGCTGCGGAAAGGACGGTCGAAGCCGAAGGACGCCTGGAAAACCTGGATGAGTTCGTCGCTGTGGCGGAAGAGTATGACCGGTTGAACCCCGACGGAGACCTCGAGAGCTTCTTGGAGGAGATCAGCCTGTACGCGGAGGCAGACAGTGTCCGAGAGGGTGAGCCGGTAGTCACTCTCATGACCCTTCACAATGCCAAAGGCCTGGAATTCGCGGTGGTCTTCATTACCGGGCTGGAAGAGGGCCTCTGCCCACACTCGCGCTCACTGGAGGAGCACAGGCTGGAGGAGGAGCGTCGGCTCTGTTACGTGGGGATCACGCGGGCTCGCGATCGTCTTTACTTGTCACACTGTCGTGCGCGCACCCTTCATGGAGGGGGCGGCTACCGCTTCCCCAGTCGCTTCTTGAGCGAGATACCGGGGCACTTGTTCGAGCGGCGGCTGGCAGAGAGAACGGCGAGCAACCTGCACCCGGCCTCTCGGACCAGCTTCTCCGAGAGAAGCATTCCCCGGGTGGCGGCGGACGGCAAGACCGCTTCGGGATATGGTTTCGCTACTGGCGACAGAGTCGTCCATGCGACGTTCGGGGAGGGCGTGGTGCTGGGAGTAGAGCCGGGGGGAGTGGTACGAGTGTACTTCCAGGAACTGGGCGCGGAGAAACGCCTGCTTGTTGAGTACGCGCCGCTCCGTCGTCTGTAGAGAGCCTTAGTCAACTAGCGTCTGCAGCAAGGAGCTTCAGTCTGCCCGGCGTAGACCGCTAGGCCGGCGCAGGCAACTCCGCGCGGGAGAGTAGGTGAGCCCACGGTCTGCCTCAAGTGCCCGAGGACCTGCCTCCTTCTAAGTCTCCCAGGTCCTTCGTCACCTGTCTAGGAGTCGGGGGCCTGCGGTCCCTCTTTCTGGCCAGCCCGACGAGCGGTGCTGCACCTAGAGACCGACGTAGGTTCTATGCGCCCTTGGCTCCGCATGATTTGTTGCACTATCTCAATCCGCATTATTTATTGCATGCCCGGGCCGAGTGGCAACCCGTAGCGGCCCGCATCGAGAAGGGTTTTCGCCCGCTATGTGGAAGGTTTGTGGGAAATTGTGTTGCATTGTGTCAAGAAGTGGTTTAAAGTGGTGACTATGCAACGGATCTTGCTGTCAGGGACCTTTGACCACTCCTTGGACGCGAAGGGGAGAGTCACCTTGCCCGCGCGCTATCGTGAGTATTTCCGCGGTGGCGCTGTTCTAGTTCGCCTTCGTCCCGATGAACCCTGCATCCGGGTCTATCACCCTGCCGCCTGGGAAGAGTACGACAGCCGTTTCATCGACCCGCTGGACACTTTCGAGAACGATGACCACAGTTGGCGGACGCGTCTCATCTACATGAACCAGGATTTCGTCGAGCCCGACGGGCAAGGCCGAGTCCTGGTACCCGCCAAACACATAGAAGAGCTGGGGCTCGGCGGTAAAGTGACGATCATCGGCAACCGGACCCATTTGGAGATCTGGAACCCCGAGACTCTGGCCGCGTTGGTCCAGCAGAAGGTTGGCAACCATGCCTAGCGCCGCGGCCTCTTTCCAGGTGGAGCAAGAGCAAGCCCATGTGCCTGTCCTCCTCGAGGAGTTGCTGACGGTACTGGCCGTGAAGGAGGACAGTCGGGTCTTGGACTGCACCTTTGGAGCGGGCGGACACGCCACCGCGATCGGTCAGTCACTGGGACCCACAGGTCTGCTGGTGGCCTGCGATCGAGACCCCATCGCTCAGAAGTACTACACAGCCTTGGCGCAACGGCTACGTTGTCCGAGTCAATTCTTGGCAGGCGATTTTGCGGATGCCCTTGAGACTCTCCGGGCCGAGAGCTTGACGTTCACCCACGTGTACATGGACCTGGGCGTGAGCAGCATGCAGGTCGACACTCTGGAACGAGGCTTCTCGTACAGTTTCGATGCTCCTCTCGACATGAGGATGGACCCAAGTCTGCCGGTCACCGCAGCCGACATCGTGAACAGCTGGCCGGAGAAAGACCTGGCGGATCTTTTCACCCGCTATGGGGAGGAAAGACATTCGCGGCGCATTGCCCGGGCCATCATCAGGCGGCGGAGTGCGAGTCCTTTCATGCGCACCGCTGACCTGGTGCAGGTGATAAAGGACGCCATCCCTACTCCAGCTCGTTTCGGAGCTGGCAATCCGGCGCGCAGGGTTTTCCAGGCTCTTCGCATTCAGGTGAACAATGAGCTGGACAGTCTGAAGCGGGCTCTGCCGTCGGCCTTTGCCGTCCTGGAGCCTGGTGGGGTCTTGGCGGTCATCAGCTTTCATTCTTTAGAGGACCGGTTGGTGAAGGAGTTTTTCGTCTCGAAAGTACGGTCCTGCAGCTGCCCGCCCGACTTCCCCATCTGCGTGTGCGGAGGAAGACCGACCGGCGAGCTGATCACGACCAAAGCCATCGCCCCCACTGCCCGGGAGGTCGCGATGAATCCCCGTTCCAGCTCTGCCCGCCTGCGAGCTTTGAGGAAATTGTGATGGCTGCCGGGTCACGTGCCGCTTGGATCGAAGCTTGGGAGGCCGACCTGACCCCCTCGCCGGCTGCTCTGCGGAGTGCTGCCCGGATGGAAGCGCGTATGCGCGCGGCTCGATACTACGGGTCGGAAGCCGTTGCCCGCATGCCCCGGCCAGCAGCAAGTGCGGACAGAGCTGTTGCGCCACCGCAGCTGAGAGTCATCACTCGCCGGCGCCCGCGGCGAGGGCTGCTGGCGTTCACCGTCTTGCTGGCAGTTCTGATATTGGCGGGGGCGGTGGTCTGCCCCATGCTTCTGACTGCTGCGGTCACCGATGTGGAGTCCCAGGGAGCACGGGCAGAGGCCCAGAGGCAGGTGCTGGCGGCTGAGGTGGCCACATTGTCGGCCAAGATCTCCGCACTCGCTGCTCCCGACCGCCTGTCCGAGGTGGCGGCCCAGCTGGGGCTGGGCCCCGCCCAGACCGTACGCTACGTGACCTCAGACGGCCTGCCAGCCGAAAGGCAACCAGTCGCAAGCCAAGGAGAAACGATCATCGCCGGTCGATGAAGCATGAAACGTGCAAACCTGAGACTCGGACTGTTTATGGGAGTGGCCGTCATCTTGTTGACGGCCCTCTTCTTCCGAGTCTTCTACGTCCAGGTGATCGCTTCTCCACCCCTGCAGCAGAAGGCGGAGGAGCAGCATGTGCGGCTTGTAGAGCTACCTGCACCGCGGGGCAGCATCTACGATCGCAACGGCGAGCTCCTGGCGGTCTCGGAGGCCACGGCCACGGTCTGGGCCAATCCTCGACAGATCAAGACTGAGGAGGCTGAGAAGACCGCGCGGGCTCTCGGGCCTGTGATCGGCCTGTCGGCGGAGAGTGTTCTGGCGAAGCTGCGGACTGACGCAGGTTTCCGGTACTTGGTCCGGCGGGTGGGTCTCCAGGTGGGAGAGCGTGTGAAGGCGCTTGCTCTGCCGGGGATCGGCGTGATGGTCGAACCCAAGCGGGTGTATCCCAAAGGCTCCCTTGCTTCGCAAGTCCTTGGCAGCGTGGGAGGAGACCGCTACCAGGGACTGGAAGGCATCGAGTTCCAATACGATCGGTTGCTGGCCGGTACCCCGGGGGAGATGCGGGTGGTCAGCGATCGCACCCGTACGCGTCGTCTCCAGACCGTGGTAACCCGGGAAGTGCAGCAAGGAGCCGACCTTTGCCTCACTATCGATGCCCAGATCCAATTCGAGGCGCAGAAAGCTCTGAGTCAGGCTGTGACTGATTACAAAGCAAAACGGGCCTGCGCTGTAGTGATGGACCCTCACACCGGGGAGCTCCTGGCCCTGGCGGTCACGCCCACTTATGACGCCAATGCCTGGACGAGCGCCGAAAGGCAGGCGCGGCGCAACTGGGCTGTGACGGACCAGTATGAGCCAGGTTCGACATTCAAGATGGTGGTGGTAGCAGCCGCTCTAGAGAGTGGCCTGGTAAAGCCGGACACCGTGTTCACCTTGCCTCGTGAGCTCGAGGTGTTCGACAAGACCATACACGAGGCAGAGGACAACGTGCCCGAAGTCAGGCGGCTCACGGTGGCTGAGATTCTGGCCCAGTCATCCAACATCGGGGCCGCTCTTCTGGGGAAGGAAGTGGGTAAGGAACGGTTAGTGGCGATGATCCGCCGCTTTGGTTTCACTGGGAAGCTGGGAGTAGACTTTCCCGGCGAGGCCGGGGGTCAGATGCTGTCGCCGGACAAGTGGAATGGCCTTACCATCTACAACGTTCCCCTGGGCCAGGGTATAGCGGTTACGCCTTTGCAGCTGGCTGCGGCCTATGCAGCCATAGCCAATGACGGGGTCTTGGTGCAGCCGCACTTGAACCGCGATAAGACCGGACTGTGGACCCGCCGGGTGGTGGTTCCCGAGGTGGCCGGTGAATTGCGCGAAATGCTGAAGATGACTGTGGAAGCCGGGACGGGTAGGCAGGCGCGCCTCCAGGGATATGTGGTGGCCGGCAAGACCGGCACCGCCCAGAAGCCGGAGGCGGGCGGCTACTCTCACGAGAAGGTCTATGCCTCTTTTGTCGGCATGGTGCCCGCTGACAACCCGCGCCTGGTGATCCTGGTGGTGGTCGACGAGCCAACCACGGAGCGATCGGGTGCTCTGGTAGCGGCTCCTGTCTTCGCCAAGATCGCCGATTTCTCTCTACGCCGTCTGGGCATCGCTCCCACTGTCGCTCCGGTTCAGTGACCGGGCCGGGATGGTAGAATCACGGACTGTGAAACTCAGCGTTCTTTTCGCCGGTGTCGAGACCTGGCAGGTCATTGGCTCGGCCGACACGGACATCAAAGCGTTGACCTACCGCAGTGACCAAGCCGGCCCTGGTGCACTGTTCTTCTGCGTTCCTGGTCATGTCAGAGACGGCCACGATTTCGCCTCTCAGGCGGTGGCACAGGGGGCTACCGCTCTCTGCGTAGAGCGGCCGCTGGACCTGCCGGTCGCCCAGGTGGTGGTGCCCTCGGTGCGAGCCGTCATGGGTTCGGTGGCAGCGGCCTTCTATGGCTATCCCAGCCGCCGCCTGCTCACGGCAGGAGTGACCGGCACTAACGGCAAGACCACCTCGACGTTTCTAGTGGCTCACCTCTGTGACTGCTCCGGGCTCCGAGCTGGCCTTATAGGGACGGTAGAGCGTCGTATCGGCGGTCAGAGTCTTCCTGCGGGGCGGACCACACCCGAGGCCGTCGACATCCAGCGTGATCTTGCTGAAATGGTGGCTGCCGGTGATCAGGTCGCCGTGATGGAGGTATCCTCCCATGCCCTGGACCAAGGCCGGGCCCGTGGTCTTGACTTCCGGGTGGTGACCTTCACCAATCTGACCCAGGACCACTTAGACTATCACGTTACCATGGAAGCGTACTTCGGCGCCAAGAGTCGGTTGTTCTTAGCTCCTGAGTTCGCCTCTGCCAAGCCTCTGGCGGTGCTTAACCTGGACGATCCCTTCGGTAGACGTCTGGCAATCGCGTGTGGAAAGGAGCGGGTGCTAGGCTTCTCCACTAGACCGCTAGACGAACGCAGTACGATCGAGGCGGAGTGGACGGCTCCAGCTGACCTGGAGTGGAGTGATTTTGAAATCACTCCCCAGGGCAACCGAGGGGCCTTAGTGCTGCGGGGTCGCGCTCTGGAGCTGGCGGGACTTTCCGCGGAGAGGAGTCGAGATCGGCATCGGTCCCGAGCGGAGGCCCGTTTTCCCGTTGCTACGCGTCTGGTGGGCAGTTTCAACGTCGCGAACACCCTCACTGCGTTGGGAGTGGGGCTTGGTCTGGGCCTTGATTTCGAGAAAATGCTTGCCGATCTGCTCTCGTTCTCTGGGGTTCCCGGGCGAATGGAGACAGTAGATGAGGGGCAGGATTTCCTGGTGCTGGTGGACTACGCTCACACCCCTGATTCTGTGCGCAACGTGTTGGTCACAGCCCGGCAGCTTACCAGAGGACGGCTGCTGGCGGTTCTTGGCTGCGGGGGGGATCGTGACCGGACTAAGCGACCCCTCATGGGACGAGAAGGTGAGAAGAACGCAGACGTCCTCATCGTGACCTCCGACAACCCTCGTACTGAGGACCCACTGGGGATCATCAACGACATCTTGCAAGGCCTCAGCTCTCCTTCCGGGGCAGTGGTAGAACCTGACCGTAGGCAGGCCATCGCCACCGCCATCAGCCTGGCCGAACCCGGGGACGTGGTGATGATCTTGGGCAAGGGGCACGAAAGGGGTCAGGAGTTCGCCGGTTTCACCCTGCCTTTTGATGATAGGGAGGTCGCTCGCGAAACTTTGCGAGCCCATTTAGAGCGGACCAGGGGGAGCCGGCGCCTGGGCAAGATTAAAGCGGAGAGCGCACGAAGAGCGGCACTCGGCCAGGACCGAGTGACTGAGGGGGAGGGCGAGTGATCTGCCTATCCAGGGAGGAAGCGGGCCGAGCCCTGGGACTACCTCCACTGCGGGAGGGCGTCTCAGGGGTTAGCATCGACAGCCGCACCCTCCGAGCAGGAGACCTGTTTGTAGCCTTGCCCGGAGCTCGCTTCGACGGCCATGATTTTGTGGTAGCAGCGCTGCAGGCTGGCGCCTCAGGGGCCGTGGTGCGGAGTGACCGCCTGGAGGAGTTAAAGACGAAGGTGGCGAACGCCTTCGGCTGTCCACCGGCACAGGTGAACGAGGGCATGCCCGCTCCGCCAGGTACAGCCCAACCCGAGCTATATCCGGTGCCGGACACGCTCCAGGCTCTTTGGGCTCTTGCGCGGGAGGTCCGCAGAAAAGCAGGAGTCCTAGTGATCGCCGTGACGGGTAGTGTAGGCAAGACGACCACCAAGGACATCTTAGGCGCGCTGGTCGGGCGATCCCGACGAGTACTGACGACGGCCTCTAATCAGAACAATGAAATCGGAGTCCCCCTCACGCTTCTTGCCCTCGAGACGGAGATCCAGGTCGCCGTAGCAGAGATGGGTATGCGAGGGCGCGGACAGATCGCTGCACTGGCAGCAGTCGCGGAGCCGGACATAGGGGTGATCACGAACATCCATCCAGTACACCTTGAGCTCTTGGGCGATCTCGAAAGTATTGCTGAGGCGAAGGCTGAGCTTCTGTGTGGGCTTAAGCCGGGGGGAGTGGGTGTGGTGCCGGCTGACTGTGATGTCCTGGTCCGTCCAGCGGCTCGCGCGGGTTGCCGGCTGGTGCGCTTTGTCGTGGAAGACAGGGGCGTGCCGGGCAGAGCTGGAAGGGAAGCTACAGCGCTTAGGGGCGGGACGGACGGTGGCGCCCTGAGATGCGAGGCTGAAGTTACGGTTCGACTTGAAAACGTGGGTGCCGACCACAGGCTTGGCTTGAGGGTGAGGTGGCCCGAGGGTGAGGCTGAGGTCGAGCTGAAGGGCTTGCCCAGGTACTTGGCGGAGAATGTAGCGGCGGCGGCCGCGGCTTGTTATGCGGCAGGGTTGCCTATGAGAGAGTGCTTGGTGGGATTGGAAGACATCCAAATCGGCCGCGGCCGCGGCCAGGTCTTGTCACTGCCGGGCCTCACGGTGATCGACGACACCTATAACGCCAACCCTACTGCAGTCAAGCGAGCGCTGGAGAACCTGATCGAGTTGTGTGGGCGACGGGGTGGGAGACCGGTGGCGGTGTTGGGCGACATGCTGGAGTTGGGGCCGAAGGAACTGTCTTTCCACGCGGAAGTTGGGCGGTATGCCGCTGAGTTGGGTGTTGCGGAGTTATGGGGGGTGGGGGAGCGGTCTCGAGTGACCGTCCAGGGGTTTCTGGAAGTGCCGGGAGAAAAAAGAGCAGGACATATCGCGTCGGCTCTAGAAAACTGTAGTGTATTGGCGGCTCTGCAACCGGGAGACGTGGTGTTGGTCAAAGCTTCGCGAAGCCTGGGACTCGAGACGTTGGTCAGTGCAATCGTCCAGCGTGCCCAGCAGGGCTTCTGGAGAAGTGGTGGTGGAGAGGGCTCTCGATCATGATCACCATCCTGGCAGCGACCCTGGTGGCTCTGGTCATCGCCATGCTTGCCGGCCCTCGCTACATTCGTTGGCTGCAGAAGAGGGGCATAGGGCAGAACATCAGAGAACTGACTCCTGAACGACATGTTGCCAAGCAGGGGACTCCGACCATGGGCGGGATCCTCATCCTGGTAGCGGCCATCATCCCCTACCTCATTTTCGGGAACCGCTCTTGGCCTAGCCTCATCGTGATCCTGCTCGGCTATGGCTCTGCAGCGATTGGGTTGGCAGACGACCTTATCTCGAAATGGCGGCGGCGCTCCCTGGGTCTCAACGCACGAGCAAAACTGCTCATGCAGGCGGTGCTGGTGGTGGTCGGGGTCTTTCTCGGCCTGCGCTATGCAGGGGTCGATACGCGCCTCGGGGTTCCTCTAGTCCGTGGCATGCTGGACATCGGTTGGGCGTACTACGTGTTTGCCTTCTTTCTCATTGCCGGCTTCTCCAATGCTGTCAACCTGACTGACGGCCTCGATGGACTGGCTGCGGGCAGCGCGGCGGTAGCTTTGTTCGCCTACGCCGGTATCGCGTTCTTGCGGGGCCAGACCGACTTGGCCATCCTGGGGTCTTGTCTAACCGGGGCCTGCGTGGGTTTCCTCTGGTATAACTCGCATCCTGCGGCGGTCTTCATGGGGGATACAGGCTCCTTGGCGCTGGGTGCAGCCCTGGCGGGCATGGCGATGGCGACGGGCATGGAGGTCCTGTTGCTACTCATCGGCGGCCTGTTCGTGGTAGAGGCGATCAGCGTCATGATCCAAGTCTTCAGTTTTCGTGTGTTCCACCGGCGGGTCTTTCTGATGACCCCGATACATCATCACTTCGAACTGCGCGGCTGGTCAGAGACCAAGATCATCGTCCGCTTCTGGATCATTGCTGCCATCCTGGCTGGGGCTGGCTTCACACTGTACTACCTGCGCAACATGACCTTGTGATGGCACTGTGGACACAGTGAGAAGACCGCGGACCAGGCTGAGGGCAAGGAGCAGAGGAGTGCTCGGACTATGACCGGATTGAACGGAACCCAGAAAAGAGTGGCTGGTCCAGCTATCAAGCCGGAGGTATCTCCTCTTGTCTTGACCCCGGACTCGTCTCTGGAGGCCAGCCAGGGGCTGGCTGATGAGTTTCGACGGATACTGGTCTTGGGAGCCAGCCGGTCGGGCATCGCGGCGGCTGTTGCTCTCTGTCGGCTGGGGCGCCTGGTCACCTTGAGCGACTGCAAACCACGCGAGTCGCTTCCAGGTGTAGAAGAAGCACTAGTGGCAGGAGCCCAGTTGGTCAGGGAAGACCTGCTCGTGGAGAGTTGGCCAGGGTTCGATCTGGTCGTTAAGAGCCCTGGCGTCCCTGCAGAGGCCGCCCCTGTGCGCAAGGCGAGAGAGAAAGGCGTGCCGGTGTGGAGCGAGTTGGAGCTGGCCTACGTCCTCTTGCCCAACCCTTTCCTTGCCGTGACGGGTACCAACGGCAAGACTACCACCACGGCCTTGCTCGGCCATCTGCTTGTGACCGGCGGGGTCCCTGTACGGGTTCTGGGTAACATCGGGGTGGCCGTTACCTCGGTAGCGGGCTACGTGGGTACTGAGGAGGAGCTGGTGGTGGAGGTCTCCAGTTTTCAACTAGAGGACATCCACCGATTCCGCCCTGCAGTGGGGGTCTTTCTCAACCTGACTCCTGACCACCTGGACCGGCATGGGTCCATGGATAGGTACCTGGAGTGCAAAGCCAAGCTGTTCGCCAACCAAGGCCCTGAAGACGTGGCGGTACTGAATCTGGCCGATTGCGCCGTGGCCGGCGTTGGAAGGGATCTCGCGGCCAAGACTGGCGGCCCCCAGGTTAAGTATTTTGCCGTCGATCCTTTGGCGCTTTCGCGACGAGGTGAGAACGGGGAGACCCGGGGCAGGCGGGGCAGAGGCGGCGGCGCAGCAAAGCGGATCGCCACCAGCTTGCTCGACTCCTGGATCGAGGGGGGGCGGTTCGTGTTGGAGAGGCGGCCACTTCTTGACGTCTCCCAGATCCAGCTTCCCGGCGTCCACAACCTGGAGAATTGTCTGGCCGCAGCTACCGCGGCCTCTGCCCGGGGAGTCGAGCGCCAGGCCATCGCTGAGGGGCTCCGGACTTTCAAGGGCGTACCCCACCGCCTGGAACGGGTGGCAGTGGTCTCGGGCGTGACCTACATCAACGACAGCAAGGCGACCAACGTGGACGCGGCCTTGACGGCACTGAATGCGTTTCCCGAGCGTACCCATCTCATACTGGGCGGAAGAGACAAGGCTTCTGACTATGGTCCGCTGGTCCGTCGCTGTGCCGCTGCCTGCAAGGGGGTCTACCTGATCGGTGAGGCCGCCCCGCTCATCACCCAGGCCTTCGCGGAGGCGAAAGGCAGCGGCGACCAGAAGGGTTGGCCTGGACTGCACCAGTGCGGAGACCTGGAACGAGCGGTCCATTTGGCGGCCTCCCTTGCCAAACCGGGGGAGGTGGTCTTGCTAGCACCCGCATGTGCCAGCTTCGACCAATACCGCAACTACGAAGAACGGGGTGAGCATTTCCGTTCCCTGGTCCTGGCTCTGAGCAAGGAGAACACATGACCGCCGTCACTGCCGGCAGACCCGGGCGAAGGTGCCCCGAGCCGCAAAAGACCGCCGTTTTGCTCAGGACAGCGGTCCGGTCCTCGCGCGGTGTCGGGCGGTTGCTCCTGATTTCGCTCTGGTTGCCACCGGCCCTCTTGGTAGTCTTCGGGCTTTGCATGATGCTGTCCATCTCTTTCTCGCTCACAGATGGCCCCGGCCGGTATGCTCTGCTCCGGGACCAAGCCATGGCTGTGGGGTTGGGCCTTGTTCTGCTCCTGGTCACTAGTCGCATCAGGCACCAGCTCTGGCGCAAGCTTTCCCTACTGGCCTTCTTTGTGGTCTTCCTGTCCCTGCTTGCCGTGCATATACCAGGAGTGGGCTTGACCAAGAACGGGGCCCGGAGTTGGGTCGGCCTTGGTGATCTGACCTATCAGCCCTCAGAATTCGCCAAATTGGCCGTGATCCTTCTGGGGGCTCACCTCCTGACCAGTCCGCGAGTAGCGAAGGCGCGCTTCTCGTCGTACATATGGCCCTTCGGAGTCTTAGGTCTTGGCGTGTGTGGCTTGGTCCTCTTGGAGGGCGATCTGGGGACTGCCGTGATAATAGCGGGGCTGGTCCTCGGTCTGCTGTGGCTGGGAGGGATGCGTCTTACCCACTGGTTGCTAGTCGCGGGGGCCGGGCTAGCCGGCTTCATCGTGGCCGTAGTGACGAGCGAGGAGAGGATGAGCAGGGTGTTCGGTTTTCTCCACCCGTTTGCCGATCCCTATGGCTCTACTTTTCAGTTGGTACAGTCTTTGGTAGCTCTCGGCCGCGGTGGTCTTCTGGGGGTCGGTCCGGGCCAGAGCGTCCAGAAGTTCCAGTATCTGCCCCAGGCGCACACCGACATGATCTATGCCATCATCGGCGAAGAGTTCGGGTTGGTGGGGACTGCCCTAATCGTGTTATTGTTCGCAGTCTTCGCGGTGGGTTGCTGGCAGCTTGCGCGCAGGTGTAGAGAGCCGATGGGCCGTCTTATCGTGGCGGGGTGTGGAATGCTTGTGGTCTCTCAGGCCATAATCAACATCGGCGGAGTGATCGGCGCGCTACCTTTGACCGGTGTCCCCCTACCGTTCGTGAGCTATGGGAGCAACAGCCTGTTGGTGATGATGACGGCCGTGGGTCTGGTCATGGCCGTGGCCAGGACGACCCCGCAAGGGGCGGTCTCCTCACGACTACCGAGGTACGAGAATGTCACTAGTCTTGATCGCTGGCGGAGGCACAGCGGGCCACGTGGTGCCCGCGCTAGCTCTCGCTGATGTGCTTGTCAAGCGCGGTTTCGCCGTCGCCCTCGGCGGCACGCGAGAAGGCATGGAAGCACGTCTGGTTGTCCAATCCGGCTATGCCTTCCATCCCGTTCGCATCCGCGGATTTGAACGTCGACTGGGGCTTGATACCCTTCGCGCCCTGGGGGTATTGCCATTGGCAGCGACGGATGCTGCACGGCTCATCAGGCGTTTGCGGCCGGCTTGCGTAGTGGGCTTTGGGGGCTATGTGGCCGGTCCCCTGGTAAGCATGGCAGCGCTGCGCGGTATTCCCACGGTGGCCGTAGAGATGGATGCTCACATGGGGTGGACCAACCAGGTGTTAAGCCGCTTGGTGGACCGGGTGTGTCTTTCTTTCCCCGATCTCGGGAAGCAGGGACCCAAATATGTGGTCACCGGGAGGCCTTTGCGCCCCGGTCTGCTGGAGGCTCGACGCGAGGAAGGCATCGCTCGTTTTAACCTCGACCCGGACAGAGCCACTCTGTTGGTCTTCGGGGGCAGTCTAGGCGCGCGAAGCGTCAATCGGGCAACGGTGGCTGCTTTCGCCAGGACAACCACGCCTTTCCAGATCCTTCATGTGACCGGTCGCCGTGACTACGAGGAAGTCTGTCGAGCGCTGGCCGAAACAGGAAGCAATCCTCGCTACCAGGTCTTCTCTTTCCTGGATGATTTCCCCCTGGCTCTGGCGGCCGCTGATGCGGTGGTGGCCCGGGCGGGGGGCTCGGTGGCCGAGATCTTGGCTCGCGGTCTCCCCTCGCTACTCATACCGTATCCATTTGCGACCGCAGATCACCAGACGAAGAACGCTAAGCGGGTGGCGGAGGCGGGGGCAGCACTCACCCTGTCCGATGCCGAGCTTGACCCGCAGCGTCTGGCCGAGGCCGTCGCCTTACTCCTCGACCCTGAGGTGAATCACAAGATGCGAGAAGCTGCGCTCAGGTTGGCTCGTCCGGGTGCCGCAGACCGCATTGCCGACGTGGTAGTAGAATTGGTGGCCGCTTCTCGCGGTACTGTTGCCTCGGACTGACTTGCTGCCGCAGAGTGATGGCGTGATGAGGAAGGGTTGAGACTGGAATTGGGAGCGGATGACTGCTTTGCGTGACACGGTCGATGGCCGAGAGACTTTCCCGGACGGGTTGCGTAGCCTGCATTTCGTGGGCATCGGGGGGGCCGGGATGAGCGGGATCGCCCTTGTGCTCCACAAGCGGGGTTTTGTGGTGACCGGCTCCGATTTGAAACCTTCTCGGTACACCACCCTCCTCGAGAACGCGGGCATACCGGTGCAGATCGGTCATAGTGCGGCCAATCTCGATTCCCCTGACGTGGTAGTGGTGTCATCCGCAATACCGCAGCAGAATGTGGAAGTCCTCGAGGCTCGTCGTCGGGGTGTCCCCGTCGTCAAACGGGCCCAGGCCTTAGCTTGGTTGGTCAGCTCCGGCCGGGGCATCGCTGTATGCGGGACTCACGGCAAGACCACCACCACCTCCATGATCAGCCGAGTCCTGGTGGAGGGAGGGTTCGACCCCACTTTTCTGGTCGGCGGGGAGCTGAACGACATGGGCTCGAACGCCCGCCATGGGGAAGGGGAGTTCGTGGTTTGCGAGGCTGACGAGTCCGACGGAAGCTTCCTGCATCTTAGACCGCAGGTTGCGGTGGTCACCAACATCGAGTTGGACCACCACAGCCACTACCTGCATATAGAAGATGTGGAGAGGGTCTTCGTTGCTTTCGTCCGCACTCTGCCTGCCGACGGCCTGCTGGTGACCTGCGCCGAGGATCCGAGGGCTTGTCGTCTGGCCGACTCGGCTCCGTGCCGTACGCGCACATACGGGTTCTGCCCGGAAGCGCATTATCGGGCGCAGACTGTGGGGCAGGGCCAAGACAACAGCTTCGAGATATGGCAAGAAGGCAGACGTCTGGCTCAGATCAGCTTGCGCGTGCCGGGTCGACACAACGTGTTGAACGCCACCGCCTGTTTTGCCGTCCTCACGGAGCTGGGGCTGAAACCCGACGTCATAGTGCCTGCCCTTGAATCGTTCACTGGAGCGGTGCGGCGCTTCCAACTCAAGGGCGAGCGAGAGGGGATAACGGTGGTCGACGATTACGCTCACCACCCCACGGAGATCAAGGCCACGCTAGCCGCCGCGAGGGACGGCCGTTGGTCGCGCATCCTGGCGGTGTTCCAACCGCATCTCTACTCGCGGACGGAGTACCTGCAAAATGAGTTCGCAGAGGCCCTTCTTGAGGCCGACATCGCGATCATCACCGACGTCTACGGAGCCAGAGAAGAGCCCAAGCCTGGTGTGAGCGGAAAACTCATCGTCGACGCAATGTTGAAGTTCCAACCGAGCAAGTCGGTTGTCTACTTGCCCAAGATCGGCGCCATAGTCGACTACTTGAAGGCAGAGGCGAGTCCGGGCGACCTGGTGCTTACCATAGGTGCGGGTGACATTCATCGGGCAGGGGAACGCTTCCTGGCTTCTTTCTGACTTCTTCCTGACGATTGGAGAGGCCCGTGGATAGCTTTCTAGAGCTCCTTGAGGTGCTTCGTGGGCTTGAGGGCGTGCGGGTGTGGAAAGACGCACCCCTTGCCCCGTTCACCACCATCGCCACTGGAGGCAGGGCCAAGTTGCTGGTCACCGTAGCCACGGTGTCGTCACTAGTGCGAGTCCTGGCCGAAGTGGAAGCGCGTGGCCTCGACTGGTTCTGCCTGGGGGCCGGCTCAAACCTTCTAGTGGCGGACCAGGGTTATCGTGGGGTGGCGGTCAAGCTCGACCAGAGCTTTCAGTACCTGGAAGGACTCCCGGACGCAGGGCGCTCGACCGAGGGAACCGAGGGGACACTGGCTCGAAGCTCCGTGGTCCTCACAGTGGGAGCAGGTGCGTATCTGGCCAGGCTGGCCACCGTTGTGGCAGAAGCGGGACTCACGGGGATGGAGCATGCCTGTGGCATTCCCGGCTCAGTGGGCGGCGCGGTGGCCATGAATGCTGGCGCCTGCGGCTGGTGCATGCGGGACGTAGTGCAAGAAGTGGAGCTAGCTTCCGCGACTGGTGATGCGTGGCTGCCAGCCGAGAATCTCGAATGGGGATACCGGTTCTGTCGACTTCCAGAGCGTTCGGTGGTCACCGCGGTACGTATCCGTCTGGATCGGGCGGATCCCCGGGAGTGTCTTGCTCGTCAACGCGTCTACCTGCGGCAGAGAAGAGAGAAGCAGCCTCGCTCCGTGCGCACGTTCGGCAGCGCCTTCAAGAACCCGCCGGGTCAACACGCGGGTCGTCTGGTCGAAGCCGCCGGTCTCAAGGGATTGCGGCGAGGAGGGGCTGAGATTTCGCGGGTCCACGGGAACTTCTTGCTCAACCTAGGCGACGCAAGTACGGCGGATGTGTTGGCGTTGATGGCTATGATGCGCGAGGCTGTGGAGCGGACGAGTGGCGTAGTGCTTGAGCCGGAGGTGAGGTTGCTCGGCTGCAGGTTCCCTTGGGAGACCGGAAGTCCTGAGACGGCCACACAGCCGCACTCTGTCGGTTCCTGCCGAACCGATGATGGATGAGAGACTGCGAAGACGGCGCCGGCTTGTGCGGCGGGAGCGAGGCGGCCGCGTCGCCGGTTTTATTTTTCTGGGGCTGTTCGTGGCGGCGGCCGCCGGGCTTTTTCTGTGGCTTCGCTCCTCGGACGTCTTCGCTGTGCGGGAAGTGACGGCCACCGCTACTCAGTATGTCGATCGTCCTGACATCGCGGCCATCGTCGAGCGGGCGCGAGGAACCAGTCTATTGGCCCTGGGGACCGGGCCCTTGGAAGAAGCTCTCGAGGGCTTGCCGTATGTGCGTGAGGCCGAGATATACCGGCTTTTCCCTCACACGCTGGAGGTCCGCATAGTGGAGCGGCGGCCGTTGGCCAGGCTGGACTTGGGTCGGCAGGGTGTGTGGCTGATCGCTGACGACGGTATCTTGCTCGAGAAGGTGGCTGATTCCACGTTGGGGGAGACTGGCACTGCCGTGCTCTTGCCCCTTGTGCGAGCGGCTCATGTCATGGAGGCGCTGCCAGGGAAAGCGGCGCCTGGGCCTGTAGTGGACTCGTTGGCGGTGATCTCCTGGTTCCAGACCGTGGAGAGCAACAGCAATATTCCTCCAGTGCAGCTGCTGACTGTCCAAGCGGGGGGCGAGGTAGTGGTCGAGTTGGAAGGCGGGACTAAGATACTGGTCGGCCTGCCTAAGGACCTCGACCAAAAGTTGAAGGTCTCGGCGGCCATTGTCGAGCAGTACTTGAGAGCGGGACGTGCGCTTGAGTACGTGGACGCGCGTGTGCCTGAGCGAGTAGCTGTCAAGGCGGAATGAAAGTGGTATCGTGCCAGTGTGCAGGAAAATGCAGACGAAGCGCGTACTGTCGGAGAGTGACGCTTCACGGGAGTCTCCGGCCGTCATCAAGGTTGCAGAGCCGAGGTGAAGTGACGCTAGAGTTCTTTGTTGCAAGGCTGGAGTTGGAGTCCTGTGATCATTAGCGGTTTGGAGGATCAGTCACTATGGGCGACACGGGATCCAGCTATCTTGCCGTGATCAAGGTCGTAGGGGTGGGAGGCGGCGGCACGAACGCGGTCAACCGCATGGTGGACGCTGGACTGAAAGGCGTCGAGTTCATCGCTATCAATACCGATGCGCAGGCCCTCCTTATGTGCGATGCCGATGTGAAGCTCCACATAGGGGGGAAGATCACGCGGGGACTTGGGGCAGGCGCCAACCCCGAGGTTGGACGGGCGGCCGCAGAGGAGAGCCGGGACGAGATACGTGAGGTCCTCAAAGGGGCCGACATGGTCTTCGTGACGGCGGGCAAAGGCGGAGGCACAGGGACTGGCGGGGCGCCGGTCATCGCTGAGATCGCGCGGGAACTGGGCGCCCTCACCGTAGGGGTGGTGACCAAGCCCTTTAGTTTCGAGGGTCGTAAGCGGGCGATGCAGGCGGAGGCGGGGATCGAGGCTCTCTCCAAGAAGGTCGACACCCTCATCATCATCCCCAACGACCGTCTCCTCCAAGTGGTGGAGAAGCGCACCCCCCTGATCGAAGCGTTCAAAGTGGCGGACGATGTCCTGCGCCAGGGAGTACAGGGTATCACTGACCTTATCACAGTGCCCGGGCTCATCAACCTTGACTTCGCCGATGTCCGGACCATCATGCGCAACGCCGGCTCCGCTCTGATGGGCATCGGGGTGGCCAGCGGGGAGAACCGGGGCGTCGAGGCGGCGAAGATGGCAGTGTCCTCGCCGTTATTGGAATCTTCCATCGAGGGCGCCACCGGCATCCTGCTCAACATCAGCGGGGGGCCTGACATGGGCCTGTTCGAAGTCAACGAGGCAGCCGAGGTCATATCCAAGGCAGCCGACTCTGAGGCCAACGTGATCTTTGGGGCGGTCATCGACGAGTCGCTCCGCGATCAGATGCGAGTCACGGTGATTGCCACAGGTTTCGACCGCATGCGCAAGGCCGAGAGGGAGTCCGAGCGGTCTATCGAGCGGCCGGTGCCGCCGGTGGCCGACATTTTGGGGAGCAAGGTCGAGGCCTTCGAAATGGATGAAGATGTCCTCGACATACCGCGTTTCCTCAGAGGCAAAGACTGATAGCAGCTGCACGCATCCGGCGGGCGCCTGCGGGACGGCTTCGGTGATAGGGGGACGCTTGGCCCCCGAGGTCACCCCTTGGTTCGCGTTGGGCATGCTCTCGGGTGTGCCGGTCATCGAGGCGAAGTTGCCGGCTCCCTTCAGGGCGGTATTCACCACTCGTCTCGGCGGTCAGAGCGAGGGCAAGTTCGCCGCTTTCAATCTGGACGAACGCAGCGGGTTGGATCCGGCAGCGAGTGCGAATCGGACCCACCTCAGTCAAGCTATCGGCCGGCGGCTGGTGAGTCCCACCCAGGTCCACGGTCTGCGAGTGACAGGGACCGCTGAGTACGCGGCGGGTAGCCCTGAAGAACCATGCGACGGACTGACTCTGCACCCGCTCCTGGACCAGGGTCTGGCCCCCCTTCTGCTCTTTGCCGATTGCCTGCCCATCATCCTCTACGGAGAGGCTGACCTGGCTGTCGTCCATGGCGGGTGGCGCGGGCTCCTGGGAGGCATTGTACAGCGGGCGGCATCGGCCATGATGAGCGCACCCGGGGGGATGATAGTAGGACCGAGCATCGGTCCTTGCTGTTTCACGGTCGCTGAGACGGTGGCCGAGACTTTTGCCGCCCGCTATGGCGAGGCTGTCGTCAGGTCAGCCGCGGAGGAAGTCCTTGGAGAGGTATATAGGGTGGACCTATGGGCGGCGGTCGACGCGGCGGCCGGGGAGATAGGCATCTCTTCCTCGCATGTGCGCAATCTTCGCCTTTGCACCGCCTGCAATCGAGACTTGTTCTACTCCTATCGGGCGGAGGGCCCGCTGACGGGGCGCCAGGGCTGTCTAGCCTGGGCAGGGGGGGAAGCATGACGGATCCCCTGACCGAAAGAGTGCGGGCCAACCTGGCTCGAGTCCAGGACAGGGTGGCTGACGCCTGTGCTCGGGCTGGGCGGGCTGACTCGCCTCGGTTGCTGGTGGCCTCGAAGTACTGGGATGTCGAGGGCATGGCTTCGCTTGCAGAAGCAGGAATCTGGCTCGTGGGGGAGAACAGGGCAGAAGAATTGGTAGAGAAGTGGGCTCGCTGGCATGATGTCTTCGAGTTTCATTTCATCGGACACCTCCAGAGTCGGAAAGCCCGCAAGGTTCTCCCTTGCGTGAGCTTGATCCACTCGGTGGAGTCCGTCTCACTGGTTGAGGAACTGAACAAGCGGGCATCCGGAGAGGTGAGGGTGCTGCTAGAGGTCAACGTGAGCGGAGAGGAAAGCAAGTATGGTATTCTCCCTGCGGCCGCTGAGGCTTTCTTGGAGCGTGCGGCGGCCTTCGAGCGAGTGCGGTTCGTCGGTCTTATGACCATGGCCCCTCTCGTGACCGATCCCGAGTCGGTGCGGCCGCTCTTCCGAGAACTCCGGAAGCTCCGCGACAGGCTGGCTGAGGTCTTCAGCGGCCGTTACGAGCTCTCCGAACTGTCGATGGGGATGAGCAACGACTATGAAGTGGCCGTAGAGGAAGGCGCGACTATCATCAGGTTGGGGAGCGCTCTCCTCTCTGGGACTTAAGGAGGAAGGGATGGCCGGTGGTTTGTGGCATAAGACCCTCGTGTACTTCGGACTGGCGGACGAGGAAGATGAATACCTCGACGAGGAAGAGGAGCTCCCCGTCGGACCGCGGTCAGACTACGCACCGCGGCCCGCAGTCCGTAAGATAGAACCCAGGCGGCGCCGGTCGCGGTCCGACGATTTCGATGACATCTTTCCCGATGACGACCGGGGCTACGGCATACGGGGCAGTTCTGCGTCTGGGCGAACGCCGACGATCCGACCTGTCCCCGACGTACCCGAGCAGCAACCCGTCCGGGTCCATCTAGTGGTGCCCAAGAACTTCAACGACGCCCAGATCGTGGCTGACAAGTTCAAGGGTGACATCCCGGTGATCCTCAACCTGCAGACTTGCGAGACCGAGCTTGCCAAGCGCCTGATAGACTTTGCCAGCGGGCTCACCTACGCCTTGGATGGAGGCATGCAGAGAGTAGCTGACAAGGTGTTCTTGCTCACGCCTAAGAACGTCGAGGTCTCGGCCGAGGAACGGCAGCGGTTGATGGAAAAGGGTTTCTTCAATCAGTTCTAACTCCGCTGGTGGTCTGAAAGCCGCCGAGGGGAGCTTCCCAGGATGGGAGTCAGGTGGCGAGTGAACCCCAAACAAGGCGCGCCGGTCTGATGGAGAGCCTGCGCTCAGAGCTAGTGGATTGGCTGGAAGAGGGGGAGGCGCTGCCAGAGGGGTCGGTTTCCCGGGCGGAAGCGGTGGCGGCGATCGGCCCGGGTCTCTTGGGCCTCGCTCTGCGGGGCATGGAAGCAGGCGCAGTGGCAGGAGGCCTTTCTCCTGAGGTAGTCCGGCCCCTGGTCAGACAGACTCTGCTGGGTACCTCCCTGCTGCTCGAAGACGAGGCAGGGTCGCCTGCCGAGCTCAAGGATCGAGTGGCTTCTCCCGCGGGCGTGACGATAGCCGGCCTGGCGGTACTGGAGGAGAGGGCCGTTCGGGGAGGCTACCTGCGGGCCATGGAGGAGGTCTGCCGTGTCTGGAAGCTCCGACCCAGACCGGGACTTGACAAGGGTTTGGCGTAGCGAAGGGAGTCACAGGTGAAGGTCACGCCTCTCGACATCCGGCGAAAAGAATTCAAGCGGTCCATGAGGGGCTACTCGGACGAGGAAGTGGATCTCTTCCTTGACGAAGTGGCCGATGAGTTCGAGCGCCTGTTCCAGGAGAACATCGAGCTGCAGGAGCGAGTGCAGCGGCTCGAAGAACAGATGGCCGCCCATGCCCAGCTGCGGGAGGCTTTGGAGAAGACGCTCATAACGGCGCAGATCCAGGCCGATGAGATCCGCGCGAACGCCAGGAAAGAGAGTGAGCTCATCCTGCGCGACGCCGAGCTCAAGGCGCGCGACATCATCGGGGAGTCCTATAAGGAGACCCAGCGCGTGCAGCAGACCTTGATCCAGCTCAAACGTCTCGAAGAGGACTTCCGTTTCAAATTCCGGTCCCTCCTGGAGGGACACCTGAAGCTTTTGGACGAGGCCCCGATCGGGGTACCGAGTCGGGAAGGGGTAGGGAGAGTCACCGTGACTCCCCCGGGGGCTGCGTCGACCCAGGTAGAAGAGGCAATCCCCGCGCAGACCGAGGCGGCCACGTCGGCTGGCGCCGCCCGGGAGCAGGAGGCTGTGGCGACCACCTCTCGACCCGAGGAGCCGCCCTCAGATGAGCCTGCAGCCTGGCGGCGGTCGGCGGACCGGCAGGAGTCCCCCGGGGACGAGGTGGGGAGCGAGGAGACTACGGTGGAAGAGGTTCCGGTCACCGGGGAGCAGCCTCAAACAGAGGGGGCTCGAGAGGAGTCCGGGGTGATGTTCGGTCGCGGGCTGAGCGACCTTGAGGTCGGCTTCTTTGCTCCCCAGACGACGCGAGACAAGGACCGGGACTTCGAATGGTGAGGACAGGGCCTTGGTAAGCCAGGTGATCCACAACCCAGGACCCCTCGCAGCACTGGAGGTGCGAGAAAGCGGGGGAAAGTTGCTCCTGGGGGTCCGGGTCATACCGGGCGCCCGGGCGGCTAGGCTGCTAGGGGTCTATGGCAACCGGCTGAAAGTGGCGGTGACTGCTGCGCCCGAGGACGGCAAGGCCAACGAACAGTTGCTGGTCATACTGAGCGAGCGGCTTCGACTGTCTGTCAAGGGGCTTCGTATCCAGTACGGCCACAGAAGCAGGGACAAAGTGGTAGCCTTTGCTGGTCTTGCTGAGGCTGATTTGCGTAGGAAGCTGATCGAGACCCTGGCTGAAGCCGGGCTGGAGGAAGAAGGCGCATAGCGTGGACCTGGAAGCGTTGAAGGCACAATTACTTGCCGAGCGCGATCGCTTGAGCCGAGCGGTGGCGGAGCTTGGTGCCGGTCTTTCGCACTCTCTGGAGGATTCTTCGGAGGAGAGTCCTTATGACCAGCATCTGGCCGAGACGGCAGCAGTGACCCTGGACCGGGAGATCGACCTTACGCTCGAAGAGAATGCTAGGGCTGTCCTTGCTCAGATCGAGCGAGCGCTGGAACGGCTGGACGCGGGCACTTATGGGACCTGTGAGAAGTGTGGGGCGCCCATCGGTGAGGAGAGATTGCGCGTAGCCCCGTTTGCGACCCTCTGTGTGGAGTGCAAGCGTCGAGAGGAGCGAAGCCTGTGAAGCCACAGACCTCCGGCCGTCGGACAGTGTACAAGTGGGGATTGCTGATCGTGGTGGCAGCGATTGCTGCGGCGCTCGACCTGTGGACCAAGGCTCTGGCTGAGGAGCGTCTGGCTTTGGGCGAGGTCGTAGAGGTCCTCCCCTTCTTCTCCTGGCAGCGCACCTCCAATAGCGGGGTAGCCTTCGGTCTGCTCTCCGACCAGGGCTGGCTGATCCTGGTAGCCAATGGTGTGGCTATCTTGGTTGTGCTTATCTACGTGTTCATGGACCGTCGCTGGCTGCTTCCTGCCTGGGGTGGGGGTCTCATAATCGGGGGCAGCGCCGGAAATGTGTTCCAGCGGCTTACCGGTGACGGTCATGTTACGGACTTCATGAGATTCCCAGCTTGGCCGAATTTCAACCTGGCTGACGTGTTCATTGTCCTCGGAATAGTCATCGTCTTTCTAGGGCTTCTGGTTGAGGCCGTGCGGGCCTACCGTGGTGGGCAGAAGAAGCCGGCTGCAGGCTAGTGAGTAGGTTGCCGGCCGGCGATTCTGCAGCTTCCCTTTGTTTCTCAGTGGTCCCCGAGGAGGCTGGGCAGCGACTGGATGTGTTCCTCGGAGCTCGCCCTGAGATCGGCAGTAGGTCCCGAGCGGCAGCACTCATAGAAGCCGGTCTAGTGGAAGTCAACGGTGCCAAGGCTGCGAAGAGTCGCTTGCTCTCGCCGGGTGACCAGGTCGGGGTGCGCCTACCTGTAAGCAAGCCCATGCCTCCCTCGACCGTGACCGCGGTGACGGTGGTCTACGAGGATGAATGGCTGCTGGTCGTGGATAAGCCGGCGGGCATGCCTGTGCACCCGGCGCCTGGGCACGCCGCAGGCACGTTGGTGCAGGTGTTGGCAGGACACGGCCTGGCCGGTGGTGAAGAGCATCGTCCTGGTGTGGTGCACCGCTTGGACAAGGACACCAGCGGACTGCTTGTGCTGGCCAAGGACCCGGCGACCCATCGCGCGCTGGTCGACTTGATAGGTCAACGTCGGGTGGAGCGCCACTACCTTGCTTTGGTCCACGGTGGCTTCAAGGCTTTGCGCGGTACCATCGACGCTCCTGTGGGCCGTGACCCTGTTCAGCGCAGATCCATGGCCATAGGAGGGGTGGCTGCCCGCTCGGCCAGGACCCACTTCACGGTAGTCGAGCGCTTGGGTGACTATACCCTGGTCGATGTCCGTCTCGAGACGGGTCGCACTCATCAAGTCCGCGTGCACTTTCTAGCTATCGGCCATCCCGTGGCGGGCGATCCCCTATACAGCCGACGCGACCCCCTGGGCCTGGGTAGGCAGTTCCTGCACAGTCACCGCCTGTCTTTCCTCCATCCTGTGACGAAAGAGCAGCTCACCTTCGCATGTTCTCTGCCTCCCGATCTGGCTACGGTGCTGGACCGGCTCCGGGAGGAACACAGAAGCAGACTGGCGGACGCTAAGTGATAGACTCGCCCTCAATGGGTGATTCCGAGTACATGGTCACAGCTGGGCCTGGCCCGACAGAGTCGCAGAAGCCGGAACGCAGCTTCCGAGCCGCTGGGCGATCCTCGCTCGTGTTCTTCGACCTGGACGGGACGTTGGTGGTCGGGCAGACCCAGCTGCTCTTAGTAAAGTTCTTGGCCCGCGCCGGAGTGGTGGGTCGGGGGTTCCTGGTGGGCAGCATCGGCTGGTTTCTCGGTTACAAACTCGGTCTTTTCAAAGCTACCGAGGCCTCTCGTCGCCGGGGGGCTCTGGTGCTGAAGGGCCTGGAAACGGGCGAGGTAGACAGGCTCATGGCGCGATTCGTGGAAGAGGAACTAGGGCCGAGAATGTTCCCGCCCGCGATAGCGGCCCTCCAGGAACACCAGAATGAAGGCGACGAGGTCATCGTCTTGTCGGCCGCCCTCGAACCGCTGGTCCGGGCCTTGTGCAGCCGAATGGCGGTGGGAAGTTGGCTGGGGGCTTCATGTGAGACCCGTGACGGCCGTTACACGGGACAGATGCTCGGCCCCATTCCTTATGGGAAGGAGAAGGCCCGCCTCGCCGTCCAGCTTATGGCTGAGCGAGAAGCTGATCCTGCAGACTGCTGGGCCTATGCCGATCATGACACCGACGTTCCGCTTCTCGAGACCGTGGGTCATCCGGTGGCGGTGAGGCCTCGCTCCGGCCTGCGGGCTGTAGCTGAGCGGGAAGGCTGGCCGATCCTGGGGTGACGGGGGTAAAGCTGGACAAGGGTGAGGCCTGAGGTGGGGCAAAGCCGCGACATACTGTAGGCACTGGGAGGTTTAGACATGGCCGATGCGTTTCCAGAGACTTTGGCGGCAGAGTGGGACCTTGACGAACTGGCAGTGGCCACCTTGCGGACTCTTGCCATCGACGCTGTGCAGAAGGCCAATTCCGGCCATCCAGGGATGCCGCTGGGCGCTGCTCCCATGGCGCACGTACTCTGGACACGTCATCTGAAGTTCGACCCTTCGGCGCCTGCTTGGCCCGATCGCGATCGTTTTGTACTCAGCGCCGGTCATGGGTCCATGCTTCTCTACGCGTTACTTCACCTCTCCGGGTACGGGCTCCGGATCGAGGAGATCGAGGCGTTCCGACAATGGGGAAGCCGCACCCCGGGCCACCCGGAATACGGTCTTACTCCCGGTGTGGAGACGACCACGGGTCCCTTGGGGGCTGGCCTCTCCAACAGCGTAGGTATGGCGATCGCTGAGGCATTCTTGGCGGCTACTTTCAACCAGCCCGGGTTCCCGCTCTTCGATCACTTCACCTACGGGATTGCCAGCGATGGCGACCTAATGGAAGGGGTAGCAGCAGAGGCCGCCTCACTGGCCGGACATCTTCGCCTGGGCAAGCTCATCTACCTCTATGACGACAATGGCATTTCGATCGAGGGCTCTACCTGCCTGACCTTCACCGAAGACGTCGGCCGCCGTTTTGAGGCTTACGGTTGGCAAGTGCTGACCGTTGAAGATGGGAACGACTTAGAGGCCATCGATGCCGCCTTGGTAAGCGCGCGTGCGGAGACCGATAGGCCTTCTCTCATCAAGGTGCGCACTTTAATCGGCTTTGGGAGCCCGCACAAGGCAGGGACGGCCGAATGCCATGGGGCGCCTCTGGGGGCGGAAGAGTCGCGCCTTACTAAAGAAGCCCTGGGGTGGCCGGCTGACCTGAGTTTCGCCGTGCCCGCGCGGGTGCGCGAGCTATACGCGGCCGCCGCCGCCAAGGGGAAGGCTGCGCACGACGAGTGGCGTGCTCGCCTACAGCGGTACTCCCAGGAGTTTCCCGAGGCGGCGGCTCAGTTGGAAGCGGCTCTGCGCGGAGAGCTGCCCGTGGGCTGGCGAGAGGGCCTGCCTAGGTTCGAGCCAGGGGAACGATTAGCCACGCGGGTGGCTTCAGGAAAGACCTTACGGGTGTTGGCTTCGCGGATCCCCACTCTGATTGGAGGGTCGGCCGATCTTGCTCCCTCGAACAACACGTACTTGGACGGGTTGGGCGATTTCCAACCCGAACGTAGGAACGGGCGGAATCTCCGCTTCGGTGTGCGTGAGCATGCCATGGGGGGCATCCTCAACGGACTGGCCTCACACGGCGGAGTCTTTCCGTTCGGGGGCACCTTCTTCGTGTTCTCCGACTACATGCGTCCGGCCATCCGGCTGGCCGCTCTCTCGGGCTTCCCCGTCGTCTACGTGTTCACCCACGACAGTATCGGTCTGGGGGAGGACGGGCCCACGCATCAACCTATCGAGCATTTGGCGTCTCTTAGAGCTATGCCCGGACTCGTTGTCATACGTCCCTCTGATGCCAATGAGACGGTCGTGGCCTGGGAGGTGGCCTTAGAACGGCGATCGGGGCCCACAGCCCTGGTGTTGAGCAGGCAGAATCTGCCGGTACTGGACCGCGCTTCTCTGGGTTCTGCCGAAGGTCTGCGCAAAGGGGGCTACATTCTCAAAGAGTGGGGGGCGGGCAGTCCGCAGGTACTGCTCATCGGCACCGGGTCCGAGGTCCAGATCGCACTGGAGGCTAGCGAGATCCTAGCTGCGGAAGGCGTGTCTGGCCGGGTGGTCGCTCTTCCCAGCTGGGAGCTGTTCGAGCAGCAAGACGAGGACTACCGGGAGAAAGTCCTGCCTCCCGCAGTCAAAGTCCGGGTAGCGGTGGAGGCGGGGGCGACCATGGGCTGGGAGCGCTACGTGGGTTGCAAGGGCACGGTGGCGGGTATCGACCGCTATGGCGCCTCTGCTCCGGCGGAGGTCCTTTTCAGGGAGTTTGGACTCACTGGCGAGCGAGTAGCCAAGACGGCGCTGGAGCTTCTTGGACGTCACTCGGAGCAGCAAGTCTGATACACCAGGGACGGGTGTTGCAAGCGCGCAGAGCGGGGCGGCGGAGTGCCAGGGGAGTCCTGAAGACAGGGCAGAGGTGGCAACAAGCGAAAGGCTGGTGAAAGCGATGGGCGAGAAGGACAGAGAGGGGGGCCGTAAAGTAAAGTCTCTACTCGACGCCGAGCAGATCGCGCGCACCTTGGCTCGCATAGCTCACGAGATCGCGGAGCAGAACCCCGACTTGGCGACGGTGGCTCTCGTAGGGATCCAGCGGCGGGGAGTGGAACTTGCCGAGCGGCTGGCGGGGTTGCTCGAGTCTTTTTATGGGGTGAGGCCCGCGACAGGGGCCATCGACATCACTTTCTACCGCGATGACATCGACACAAGGGGTATCGAACAGCCGAAGGTGCACTCGACCGATCTGCCTTTCGACATCAATGACCGGGTTATCGTGTTGGTCGACGATGTGCTTTATACAGGGAGGACCATCCGGGCTGCCATCGACGGCCTCTTCGACTACGGCCGACCCCGGGCTGTCCGCCTGGCCGTATTGGTCGACCGTGGGCATCGCGAACTACCGATCCGTCCCGACTTCGTAGGCAAGAACGTACCCACCAGTCGAAGCGAGGCTGTGGTGGTGAGACTCACCGAGACGGACGGTCTGGACGAAGTGGCCATAGAAGAATGAAGAGAGAGCAGCCCGCTCCCGCGATACAATCAGCTAAGAAGAGGGCGAGGGACGGGACAGGAACCTGCTAGGAGCAGGCCCTGACCGTGCCTGACGAGGCCGAAAGGTATGGTTATGCACCTCCTCTCCATTGACGATCTGACCCGGGCAGACATCGAGAAGCTCTTCCAGCTGAGCGACGGTTTCTTGGAAGTGGCGGCCAGGCCCATCAAGAAGGTGCCCACCTTGCGCGGGCGCACGGTCATCAACCTGTTTCTGGAGCCGTCCACGCGCACCCAGTCCTCTTTCGAACTGGCCGCCAAGCGACTTTCGGCTGACGTTATCAACATCAAGGGTACAACCTCCAGCGTGGTGAAAGGTGAGAGCCTTAAGGACACCATCCTGACCTTGGAGAGCTACCGCCCGGACATCATTGTGATGCGCCACCCCCAAGTGGGAGCTTCCCGGCTCGCTACTCGTTATACGAAGGCTGCCATAGTCAATGCCGGGGATGGTACGGGAGAGCACCCGACTCAGTGCCTGCTGGACCTCTACACCATCCAGCGGACCTTCGGGCATACAGAGGGGCTCAAAATCGGCATGGTGGGTGACATCTTGCGCAGTCGGGTAGCCCGGTCCGATCTCTTCGGTTTCCGCAAGATGGGCATGGACGTACGCTTGGTCGCGCCGCCCACCTTGGTCCCCCCAGGGATCGAGGAGTGGGGCGTCCCCATCTACCATGATTTGGAGGCCCTGGAGGAAGTCGACATCATCTACCTCCTGCGCATGCAGCTCGAGCGGGCCAAGGGTCGGGTCCCTCCTGTTCCTTCCCTACGTGAATACAGCCGCAGATGGGGGCTGTCTCCAGCCAAAGTCAAACCCGGGCAGCGGGTGATGCACCCCGGCCCCATCAACCGAGGGGTGGAGCTCTCCGGCGATCTGGCCGACGACGACCGCTCGCTCATCTTGCACCAGGTGGAGTCTGGCTTGGCCATACGTATGGCCATACTTCTTTGGTGCTTGGCTGGCGCTCTTGGTGAGGAGTCAGAGGCTTAGCGGTCTGTCTGTGCGGGGGCGGGTGGGGCTGCCTGGGGCGTTGGTGTCAAGCGCTCATGGGGAGCCCGCGCACGGGGGTCTCTTGGTCTCATGAGGTCTCCAGTCTTGCCGCGAGCCGTGACCTAGCCAAGTTTTCCGCTCGGCGAAGTTGGGAATAAGCCCGGCTATCCGGAACCCAAACCCGCATCAAGAGCTTGACTGTAGAATTTAGATTCTATATTCTAGAGGCGAGGTAGAAGGCGGGTCGACGACCCCTCAGGACTGGAGGAGGTCGTAGTGTCTGGAAGAATCGCTGTTCTGGATGGTAACGAAGCCATCGCCCACATCGCTCACAAGGTCAATGAAGTAATCGCCATCTACCCGATAACACCCTCGTCACCCATCGCTGAGCAGGCCGATGCTTGGTCTGCAGCTGGCAAGAAGAACCTTTGGGGGACCGTTCCTCTGGTGGTGGAGATGCAATCGGAGGCGGGCGCGGCGGCCGCCGTACACGGCGCTCTGCAGGCAGGATCGCTGTCGACCACCTTTACCGCTTCTCAAGGCCTGCTCCTCATGATCCCCAACATGTACAAGATAGCAGGCGAGCTTACCCCTACTTGCTGGCACGTGACTGCCCGTTCCATTGCCGCCCAGGGCCTCTCTATTTTTGGCGATCACCAGGACGTCATGGCCGTGCGCCAGACAGGTTTTGCGCTGCTTTCCTCGTCTTCGGTGCAGGAAGCCCACGACATGGCCTTGATCGGCTCGGCGGCGACTCTCAAGGCTCGGGTGCCCTTCATCCATTTTTGTGATGGCTTCAGGACCTCGCACGAGGTCCAGAAGATCTCTCTCGTGGAAGATGATGTCGTCCGCGCGATGATCGACGAGGAATTAGTTCTGGCTCATCGGGCGCGGGCCATGACCCCTGACCGCCCTACCTTGCGGGGGACCAGTCAGAACCCTGACGTCTATTTCCAGGGTCGAGAGAGTGTGAACCGGTACTATCTCGCCTGTCCGGCGGTGGTGCAGGAGTACATGGATCGCTTCGCGGCTCTCACCGGTCGGAGCTATCACTTGTTCGACTACCACGGAGCGCCCGATGCGGAGCGCGTGATCGTGATCATGGGATCGGGCTGTGAGACCGTCCACGAGACTGTGGACTTCCTGACAGCCCGTGGGGAGAAGGTCGGGCTGGTGAAGGTCCGCCTGTTCCGGCCTTTCTCGGTGGAGCATTTTGTTCGCGTGTTGCCCCCCTCGGTCAAGACTATCGCCGTGCTCGATCGGACGAAGGAGCCGGGGTCGGCAGGTGAGCCTCTCTATCTCGACGTGGTGAACGCGGTCGCCGAGGCCGGTCTCGAAGTCCGAGTCATAGGCGGCAGGTATGGGCTCTCAAGCAAGGAGTTCACACCGGCCATGGTCAAGGCGGTCTTCGATGAGGCAGCCAAGCCGGAACCCAAGCGGCATTTCACCGTGGGCATCATCGACGACGTGACTCACCTCAGTCTGGACTACGATCCTTCTTTCACTACGGAACCCGAAGGCGTCTACTGCGCCATGTTCTACGGCCTCGGTTCTGATGGCACCGTCGGGGCCAACAAGAACAGTATCAAGATCATCGGGGAAAGCACGGACAACTACGTCCAGGGCTACTTCGTGTATGACTCCAAGAAAGCTGGAGTACTCACCGTCAGTCATCTTCGCTTCGGTCCGCAGCCTATCCGCTCTGCCTATCTGGTGAACCGTGCGGATTTCGTTGCCTGCCATGTGTGGTCCTTCCTGGAAAGGTACAAGACCCTGCTCTACGCGCGACCGGGAGCCACCTATCTGCTCAACTGTCCCTTCCCTCCCGAAGAGGTTTGGAACCGACTGCCCTATGAGAGCCAGGCTCGCATCATCGAGCTGGGCCTCAAGGTCTATGCGATCAACGCCTATCAGGTAGCTAAGGAGACAGGTCTTGGCGGTCGCATCAATACCATCATGCAGACCTGCTTCTTCTACCTTTCCGGGATAATCCCGCCAGAGCAGGCTATCGCTCACATCAAGGACAGCATAGAGAAGACCTACGGTAAGCGCGGCGACGCCGTGGTCCAGATGAATTTCAAGGCCGTAGACCAAGCCATAGCCAATCTGCGCGAGGTACACGTCCCCAAGGAAGCTACAAGCACCTGGCACAAACCACCGCAGCTCCCTGAAGAGGCCCCCGAGTTTGTCAAGAAGGTAACAGCAGTGATCATGGCTGGCATGGGTGACACCCTGCCAGTCTCGGCAATCCCCGACGACGGGGTCTGGCCCACTGACACTACCCGGTGGGAGAAGCGCAACATCGCCCTCGAGATCCCGGTCTGGGAGCCAGAGCTCTGTATACAGTGCGGGAAGTGCTCCTTCCATTGCCCGCATGCGACCATCCGCACCAAGGTCTATGACCCGGCTGTACTGGCCGATGCGCCATCCACCTTCAAGTCCATCGAGGCCAAGAGCAAAGAGTTCGAAGGACTGCGTTGGACGGTCCAGGTGGCGCCCGAGGACTGTACGGGCTGCGGGGAGTGTGTAGAGGTCTGCCCGGGTCGCGACAAGGCTAAACCGAACCGCAAGGCCATCAACATGGCTTTCCAGCCCCCGCTTCGTGAAACGGAGCGCGAGAACTACCGTTTCTTCCTCGAGATCCCCGACCCGGATCGGACGCGGGTGCGGGTGAACACGGTCAAGGGCAGCCAGTTGCTCCGTCCCCTGTTCGAGTACTGCGGGGCTTGTGCGGGGTGTGGCGAGACGCCGTACATAAAGCTCCTCACGCAGCTCTTCGGAGATCGGTTGCTCATCGGTAATGCCACCGGCTGCTCCAGCATATACGGGGGTAATCTGCCGACTACACCTTACGCAAAGAACAGCGACGGGCGCGGACCCACCTGGAACAACTCGCTTTTCGAGGACACCGCTGAATTCAGCTATGGTCTTCGCTTGACGGTCGACAAGCAGACGGAGCTGGCCAGGGAATTGATAACCGAGCTCAGAGAAGTGCTCGGCGAGCGGTTGGTAGACGAGTTGCTTGCCTCGAGACAGGAAGACGAAGCCGAGATCGCCCGCCAGCGAGCCCGGGTCGCCGAACTCAAGAAAAAAGTAGAAGCGCTCCGGGCTTCTGATGGTTCGGACCTACGCTATGCCCAGTTACTGGCCGTGGCCGACTACCTGGTCAAGAAGAGCGTATGGGGCATAGGCGGCGACGGCTGGGCTTACGACATCGGGTATGGAGGTCTAGATCATGTCCTGGCTTCCAACCGCAACATCAACCTCTTGGTCCTCAACACGCAGATGTATAGCAACACCGGCGGTCAATGCTCCAAGGCCACCCCGATGGGCTCGGTCGCACTGTTCGCCGCCGGGGGCAAGACGAGCGCCAAGAAGGACCTCGGCGCCATTGCGATGACCTACGGCAACATCTATGTGGCCCAAGTGGCCATGGGATACTCGGACGCTCAGACCCTGCGGGCCTTCCTGGAAGCTGAGTCCTACGACGGCCCCAGCCTTGTCATTGCGTACAGCCACTGCATCAGCATGGGCTTCGACATGCGCAAGGGCTACGAACACCAAAAAGCCGCTGTGGAGTCCGGCTCATGGTTCGTCTATCGCTTCGATCCCCGCTTGGCAGCCGAGGGTCGGAATCCGCTCCAGATCGATATGCGCGGCATCACCCTGCCTGTGGAGCAGTTTGTGGCCGCGGAGAACCGCTACAACCTGCTCAAGAAGGTCAACCCGGAAGCTGCGAGACTACTCTGGGAAAGGGCCCAGCGGCACGTTCTGACTCGCTACAGGATTCTGCAGCAGCAGGCCGAGATGGTCTATAGCGACGCCAATCAGTTCGAGACCGGAGTGGTGGACGCCTCAACGTTGGCAGCAGTCGGGCCACGGGAGGTCACCAGTCCTAACATCGGACCCAACATGCCAGCGGGCGGCAACCTGGAGCAGTTGGGCGATGAGTTAGACGCTGGCAGTCTGCTTGGAGTGACGGTAGAGTGAAATCGGGCCCCGGCTTCCCCGCTGCCCCTTGTCGGCAGGGGGCAGAGCTGTGGGGTAGTGGGCATTGCTAGATGGAGAGGGGGTCACGATGCCGGCGCGAAGATCGGAGGCGGTCTGGACTGGGACCCTGAAAGAAGGCGCGGGACGATTACGGTTGGGGAGCGGCCTCTGCGAAGGAGCGTACAGTTTCTCCTCCCGTTTCGAGGAAGGCGCGGGTACTAATCCCGAGGAACTGATTGCAGCCGCCCACGCGGGTTGCTTCTCCATGTTCCTGTCTGCTCTCTTGACGGAGAAGGGCTACGCTCCGGAGCGTATCGCGACCACAGCCGTGGTGCACCTGGGAGCGGGCCCCGCCATCACCGGGATCGACTTGGAGTGCGAGGCCATCGTCCCTGGGGTAGGTGAAGCCGAGTTCCAAGCCCTGGCCGCAGAGGCCAAGGCGAAATGTCCCGTGTCCAAGGCCTTGGCGGCAGTGCCCGGCATCCGGCTGACGGCGAGGCTCCTCGGCTGACTTCTTGTGCTGGCAGGGTGATTGCTCGTCCGTCCAGGGAGGCGGAAGCGGTCCGAACGTACAGAGGCAGCGGGGGTCTCCCTGCGCGGAGTCTCCCCGCGCGCATAGTGCTGAAGGCGATCGGGGAGGAATGGCAGGTCTGTTATGCGCGCGGTTCCCGCTGCCAGACGGAGGGTTTCTGCCAGGATGACCTCGGTCCATGCTGGGAGTCTGCACCTATTCCTACCTTGGTGGTACCTGCGTGGGTCCGAGAGGACGGTAAGGAAACAGGAACCCGGGCCTTTCTTCTACAGTGGTTGCAGAAGAGGGCGAGGGCCTTACTCGTTCCTCGTTTGGAGGAGTTGGCTGCCCTTCATGGCTTCTCATACCAACGGGCCCAGGTCCGGTGTCAGCGTACCCGCTGGGGCAGTTGTTCGCGGCGAGGCACCATCTCTCTGAACGCGAAGCTGCTCTTGTTGGAGCCCCATCTAGTGGACTACGTGCTCCTCCACGAGCTCTGTCACACGGTGGTGCCGAACCATTCCGCGGGATTCTGGACCCTTGTTGCCGCCTATGACCCTCAGTGTATGCAGCACCGCCGGGAGCTGCGGCAAGCAGAGAAGTCGGTGCCAGCGTGGGCGCACTGAAGTCGCACCCGGGCTGCTTCTACAGATACTTGGAGTCAGACTGCTCGGCGCGGTAACATTAGCCGACCTTTAAACGTGTCCCGTGAGACCGAAAGGAACATGGATGGACCTCTTGTCCCGTCCGTTCGGCCCCAGGTTGGCCTGCCGCGCCCTTCCTCTCGAGCGGTTCCTTCTTCCTGACGTTCGTTTGTTCGACCCGGGGGAACGCCTAGATCTGGTGGGCGATCTCCTGATCGGCGATGGCAAGATCCTAGCTCTGGGTCCGGAGATTTCTCGATCCGAAAATGTTGAGGTACTGAGCGACCTGGCGGGGTGCTGGGTTTTTCCTGGTCTGGTGGACCCACACGTCCATCTGCGGACGCCGGGATTCGAATACAAAGAGGACCTTGAGTCGGGCACCGCTGCCGCGGCTGCCGGAGGGTATGTGGCGGTGATCGCCATGGCTAACACTGAGCCAGCGGTCGACTGCGGTCCGGTTGCCTCTTGGGTTCTGGATCAAGCTGGGCGCAGAGCGCAGGTGCGTGTGGGGCAGGTGGGGGCGGTAAGTAAAGGACGGCTGGGCCAAGAACTTGCCGAGTTGTGGGATCTAGTGCAGGCTGGGGTCACTGCTTTTGCGGACGACGGTAGCCCCATCGCTGACGCGGATCTGCTTCTGCATGCCCTACGTTACGCGCGGGGCACGGGGCGGCCCTTGTTACTGCATTTGGAGAACAAGAGCCTGGCTACCGATGGGGTCATGCGCGAGGGCAAGTGGAGTGCCCGTCTCGGCCTACGGGGCATTCCTGCCGTCTGTGAATCAGGGCCGCTTGCCCGCGACCTGGAACTCATCCGCTACGCATTCGCGGAAGAAAGCAGGCAAGCAAGCCAGGCGGCAGAGAGCGGTGGTAGGCGCACGGCCGGTAAGGGAGCGGGTAGCTCACAGAGTGGTCCGGTGCCGTTTGTCCACTTCCAGCACTTGTCGGTGGCCCGCAGTGTGCAGCTGCTCCGACAGGCGAAAGAGGAGGGTCTTGCGGTCACAGGTGAGGTGACCCCCCATCACCTGCTGCTGACCGACGAAGCTCTCTGTTCCTTCGACCCGAGCCTGAAGGTCAATCCTCCACTCGGCTCCGAGGGGGATCGGGAGGCCCTGCTGGGCGGGCTTGCTGATGGGACGATAGATTGCATCGGTAGTGACCATGCCCCTCATGCCCCCCACGAGAAAGAAGTGCCCATAGAAGAAGCCGCCTGGGGATCGACCGGTCTGGAGACTGCATTTGCCGCTCTCTTCTCGCGTCTTGTTCTACCGGGCAGGCTTTCGCTAGGGCGCCTGGTGGAGGCTATGTCGAGCGGACCCTGCGGCGTGTTCGGTCTACCGGCACCGCGGCTGGCGGTGGGAGCTCCGGCTGACTTTTTCGTGTTCGACCCTGAGGAGGAATGGCAGGTGACCGAGACCTCTCTGCGTGGCAAGAGTAGGAACTGCGCTTTCTTGGGAGCCGAGCTCACCGGTCGGGTGCGGATGACGGTGGTCGCAGGCAGCCGCCGTTTCGTCCGCGCGAGGGGGGAGGTCTGATGTACCGCGGTGACTTGCCCGGATGCGTGGTCTTGGCTGACGGCACCGTTTTCGAAGGGTTCGGCTTTGCCGCAAGGGGCTGGGTGCTCGGCGAAGTCGTCTTCAATACGGGCATGACCGGGTATCAAGAGATAGTGACCGATCCCTCCTATCACGGCCAGATGGTGACCTTCACCTACCCGCTAGTGGGGAACTACGGCGTGGCTGATCACCTCATGGAATCAGGTGAGGTGCGTTCGCGGGCTGTGATCGTCCGCGAAGTGAAGAACAGCGTCTGGAACTCCACGTGCCGGGAGGCTTGGGTCGACTGGCTGGAGAAGAAAGGTGTGGTAGGGGTGGGGGGCATCGACACCCGGGCCCTTACTCGTCACATCCGGGAGGCCGGAGCCATGACCGGGTGCGTGGCAGTCGGGAATGACCTGTGCAGGGAGGATCTCCTGGCAGCGGCTCAGGCCCACCCGGCGATGAGCGGTCTCGATCTTGTCTCGCACGTCACCTGTCGGGAACCGTGGGAGTGGCCCCGACCGGAGGGGGCACCCCAGCCTCGCTACCGTGTGGTCGCCTATGATTTTGGCATCAAGCGCAGTATCCTGCGCAACCTGACCGCAGTCGGCTGCGCTGTCACAGTCGTGCCTGCCCACTGGACCGCCGCCGACACTCTGGCTCTCGGGCCTGACGGTGTCTTCCTGTCCAACGGCCCGGGTGACCCTGCCGCCGTAGGCTATGCCATCGCGACAGTCCGTGAGTTGCTGGGCAAGGTGCCTGTCTTCGGTATCTGCCTGGGCCACCAGTTGCTCGCGCTCGCTCTAGGCTTCTCCACTTACAAGCTCAAGTTCGGCCACCGCGGCATCAACCATCCGGTGCGGAACTACCTGAGTGGGAAGGTAGAGATCACCAGCCAGAACCACGGCTTCGCCGTGGAGCCGCCCCCGGTGGTGAGCGAGGCGCTGGAGCGGGGAGCGGTCGTGGGCGAAGGGGGAGTGAGCACCCTTGCGGCAGAAGACATGGTCCTAGACTCGCCGTTCGGGCCGGTCCAGGTGACCCATTTGAACCTGAACGACGGAACGGTCGAGGGTCTAGAGCTTCTGGAGGTGCCTGCCTTTTCCGTGCAGTATCACCCTGAGGCGGGCCCCGGACCCCACGACAGCTACTATCTGTTCCGACAGTTTACTCGCCTGATGGAGGAGTCGGCGGGTTTCGTGGCCGGCTCTCGGGCGCGTAACGGCTTTTGACACGGGCAGAGAGGGGGCGAAATTGCTGAAAGAAGGGGAACAAGTCCCGCGGTTCAGGGTCCCGGGTGTGCCGACCGAGATCGATCTGGCGGTCCTACTGGATCGGGGGCCTGTGGTGCTCTACTTCTACCCGCGTGCCCTCACCTCGGGGTGTACGGCGGAGGCTCTCGAGTTCGATGCGCTGCTGCCTGAGTTCGAGGCTTTGGGCGTGAGTGTGGTGGGCATTTCGGTCGACCCGGTCTCGCAACTGGAGAGATTCAGAGATAAATACGGTCTGCGATTCCTGCTCGGGAGCGACGGGGACCGGGCCGTCGGGGCGTCCTACGGTACCCTGAAGACGGACAAGGCTGGCTCGCACGAGCGCACGACCCTGGTCATCGCCTCTAACGGGACCGTGGTGCAGACATACCCGCGAGTCAAGGCTCGGGGGCATGCGGCTGCGGTGCTGGCGGACGTCCAAGCGCTTCGCAGCGAGGGCCGCCTCTAGAGTCCTCCGCGGTTAGCGATCTTTTTCAAGTTTTGGTTCGCGAGCACTTCTCGCGCAGGAGGCAGATATGTCGCAAGGGAGCCCTGCCGAGAGTCATTTCTTCGTTAGCTCCGCCCGATGAGTCTCGGCTCTTCCCCCTTCTCCGGCGAGCAAAGTCTGGTAAGAGGGGAGGCGATAGACGCGGATGGTGTTGTCCAAGAAGTCAGAGAAGGCGAGGAGTGACCCGTCCGGCGAGACATCGAGGCCGGTACACTGGTTACCCCCGACGATGGCGTCAAAAATACGGCCGCTTTCAGTATCCATGGCCAGGACCGACCCCCACTCGGGCCCAGGGATGTAGTAACTCTTGGGATTGTCTTTGCCGCGGTTGGAGATGTAGAGAACCTTTCCGTCAGGCGTGAGGTCGATGGTGTTCGGGCGATGGTTCGTATCGCCCAGTTTGGCCACGGTCTCCGAGGCTAGGTCGACCACGTATATCTCGTTCTTGGAGAACTCCCCAGCGTAGAGGACACCCTTACGGGCATCCCCGACCAGGTGACGCATAGCGCCCCCGGTCTTGATGAGGATTTTCTTTTCACCTGTCTGCAAGTCTATGCGCTGGATGTCCCCATTCTCGAATCCCGCCACAAAGAGCCGTCCGCCGTCAGCGGTCACATAAAGCCCGCGAGGGGTAGTGACGGTGGAGTAGCGCTTGCTGGTTTTGCCGGTGGCGAGATCGATCGCAGCCACGGTGCTGCTCACCCAATTAGACACATACAGCGTCTTCTCATCGGGAGAAAGCGCGAGGACCTTGGCCAGCTTCCCCCTGACTTGAAATGCCGCTTTACGGTCCTTGTCGCCCGGTCGATCTCCCAAACAGTGGAAGTCGACATCTGGCTTGCGTAGACGGTGGTCCCATCCTTAGTGAAAATCAGTTCCACGGCTTCCTTCCGGCCCATGGACACATGACCGAGCTTCTTTCCGGTGATCGGATCGTAGACTTCGAGACCATCGCCTCCCAGCAAGCTGACCCACAGTTCCGAACCATCGGGGCTGAAGACCACTTGCTTGGTTGGCGGCCGCACTTGAACCGGACCAGGCTCTCATGGAGTAGTCCTTCGGGGTCGAGCCAGATCTTCAGCTCTCCGGGTTCATCTAGCGTGACTTGGCGGGTGACCGATTTATAGCCAGGTTTGCTGACAGAGATTTCGATAAGGCCGCCGGGAACAAGCTCTGCGAACGGGCTGACTCCGCTCAAGGTCGAGGTGTCTTGCAAGGTGATAGTAAGGCGGGCCTCGCTGGGCACGGTCTCGATGCGAAGCTCTTGCGGGGGTAGGTCGACCGGGATAGAGATTCCCCTTCGGACTTCGGCCCCAAGACCGAACACGACCCTAGGGGAGGAGCCGCGTCCCTCCAGTGTGTACATTCCTACCCCGAAGGCTGCTACTAGGATGGCGAACCCGGTCAAGGCCATAGCGCGCCGGAACAGGTAGACAGACCGTGGTCGCCGGCGAGGCCGCGTCGACAGCCTGTTTCCCCATGCTCTTTCCTGTGGACTGGAAGACCTCCATGAGCCGATGATACGCCAAGTCAGCTACTATGGGAGTGAGGGCAAGGAAAGAAAGGTCAGGGGGCAGTGGGACAAAGCACAACGCTATGGTCACCACAATAGTATGGTTCCGCCGTGACCTTCGGGTGGAGGATAACCTGGCGCTCAGCCAGGCTGCCCTGCGGGGGGCTGTGCTCCCTGTCTACTTTCCGGACTGGGAGAGGGGAAATGAATGGGCCCCTGGGAGGGCGGCCACATGGTGGTTGGAGCGGTCCCTGCGCAGCCTGACCGAGCAGCTGAGGGGACTGGGGGCAGCACTCCTTACGGTCCCGGGCGACCCGGTTGTGCAGCTCCCCGTCTTGGCTGCTCGGTATCAAGCCGACGAGGTGGTCTGGAATCGCTTGTACGATCCCTTCGGCCGTCGGCTGGATACCGAGGTGGTCCGGGAGTTGGCTAGGATCGGGGTAAGGACGCACGCGTTCCCGGGAGCTCTTCTTTTCGAACCCGAAGACTACCTGGCTCGCTCAGGAAAGCCCTATGCGCAGTTCACTGCATTCTGGAAAGCCTGTCTTGCCGGCCCGCCGCCCGCCGAGCCCGTAACAGGTCCGTCCAGGCTGATTGCCGCTGCGCTTCCGGTATCTCCTGTGGATGAGGACTCTGCAGGGCTGCTGACTCCAGTTCCTGACGGGGGAGAGGGCCGCGGAAGAGAAATCGAGCAGACCCGCGAGCAGGAGGTCGGGGGCCGCTTGGATGCTGCGCGGGTCTATCGTTCGAGGGTCTTGCCTGTACCCACGGTGAGGTCCGGACTCGGTTGGCAGCCCGGGGAGATAGGCGCATGGCAGCGGTTGGAGAGCTTTCTGGCTGAATCACTCATAGGCTATGAGAGGGGACGCGATCTGCCCGGTGAGGAAGCCGTGTCCCGTCTTTCCCCACATCTCCATTTCGGCGAAATCAGCCCGAGACAAGTTTGGACTGCGGTGCAGCAAGCTGCCACCGACGACCGCGCGAAAACACAAGCAACCGCGTTTCTGCGGCAACTCGGATGGCGAGAGTTCGCCTACTACCTGCTTTGGCACTTTCCCTACCTGCCCCACGAACCTTTTCGTCCGGAGTTCCGCGGCTTCCCCTGGGCAGAGGACCGCGTGGCTCTGTCCGCTTGGCAGCGAGGCGAGACAGGTTTTTCTTTGGTGGATGCGGGCATGCGCCAACTGGCCGCGGAGGGCTGGATGCACAACCGGGTGCGGATGGTGGTGGCCTCGTTCCTTACCAAGGATCTCCTCATACCCTGGCAAGAGGGCGCGAAGTGGTTCTGGGACAACCTGATAGACGCCGATCTTGCCAACAACACCCTGGGCTGGCAGTGGACGGCAGGATGTGGTCCTGATGCCGTTCCCTATTTCCGTATCTACAACCCTGAACTGCAGAGGGTGCGCTTCGATCGAGAGGGGGTGTATGTCCGGCGTTGGTTGGGCGCGGAGGCGTTCCTTGGCAGTGGACCAGGCGGGGGACTTCACGAGCGGGGCGTGGCTCCCATAGTCGATCATGCGACGGCACGTGTGCGTGCCCTCGCTGCCTTCCGGGGGCTCCGGAGACCGGTTTCTGCTTGCGAACAAAGGCGCCATAGTGTCTGATATGGGCAGAGGTTCTCTTGACAAGCGGCGAACCCTAGCCGGGAAAGGAGGTCGGCCCCATGGGAGAAGAGGAGATCATCGTCCCCCTACACTGGGTGGACTGGCTAATCGTAGTCATCTACATCGGCGGGATGCTATGGCTTGGGTTCTATTTCTCCCGCCGGAAGAAGGGATTCGACGACTACTTCATGGCGGGAAGAGGTATTCCCGCGCCGCTTCTTGTCGGCACCCTCGTCTCCACTTTCTATGGGCTTGACACGCTTTTCGGGACCTCGGAGGTGGGCTATTTCGAGGGAGTCTCGGCTTTCTTCGCCTATTCGCTACCTTACACCTTCCTCTACATCGTGATGGCCTTCCTGTCACCGCAGTTCAAGCGACGCTGGCCGGAGAACACCACGATGCAGGACATCGCTTTTACCAAATACGGGAAGACCGCCGGGGTGACCAGTTCCATCGCTGCCTTCATCTACTCCACAAACACCATGGAGATGATGGGCATCGGTTTTCTCATCCACCTAGTGACGGGTTGGCCTTTCTGGGTCGGTGTGC
>CAKZRW010000026.1 GCA_937148845.1 uncultured Actinomycetes bacterium
GGCACAACCGACGGTTAGGCGTGGTGGTGGCCGCGGCGCTGGCCGTGGCCGTGGGAACCGGCGGAGGCGGTGGAGTTTCTGGCCCTGTGTTCCCGCCAGGGGTGGAGGAGCTCCTCCCCCATGCCGTGGTCTTGTGGCAGGCAAACGTGCTGCGGGTGCCGGTGCCTATGGGTCCCCCGGTTTTTCTCCACGGGGTAGTCGACGTGAACAGCGACGGGGTGGCCGACCTCGTGGGCTCCACCGATGAGAAGGTTTGGGTGCTTTTGGGGGACGGCCGCGGCGGGTTCAGGATGGGTTCCTGGGCCTACTTCGATGAGGGCGAGCGGGTTCCAGCGACGTACGGGTACTTCATCCATCCGGTGAGCGGCTTTTGGGTTCTCGGGGCGGTGGTGGAGGACCTGGACGGGGATGGGCGGCCCAACGTGGCTGCTGTGGTGCTTCCCCCGGACCGCAGCGATGAGGCAAGACTCTACGTGTTCACGTTCGACCGGCATGGAGGTGTGCAACTGGCGGATGAGCGGGAACTCGAGGTTTCTGGTGTGCCAATGGCGGCGGCCGATTTCACCGGAGACGGCCACACAGACCTCTTGTTGATCACTCGCGACGAACCGGCGACGGTGCTGGTGCTGCCTGGTAAGGGCGAGCTTCGCTTCGGGGAGCCTTATTCCGTACTGGAAACCGATGCCCGGCCCTTCCTGTTCTCGGATGCCAACGCATCGGGCGTTCCGGACCTTGGCGTGTACGATGATGATGGAGTCACGGTTTTCCTGGGAGACAGCAGGGGAGCCTTCCTCACAGAAGCCCTGCGCTTCCGCCCGCCAGCGGGGCCGATCTGGCACTGTGAGGCAGGGGACTTGGACGGCGATGGTCGTCTTGAGCTCGTGGTTCTGACCCCGGGCAGGGTCCACGTGGCGAAACAGCAAGATGCAGAGTTTGTGGTAGTTGGAAGCTACGAGCTGCCCATCCGGGCCCAGCGGGTGATACTGTGCGATGTCCATGGCGACGGTGCAGTTGACCTGGTGACTGAGGAAACGAATGGCCAGAGGATGGCAATCTACGCGGGCGATGGACAAGGGGGGTTCCGCGGACCGGTCGGTGAGTTCGCGCTGGTGAGCGGCTACCTTGTCCCTCATGACTTGACTGGGGACGGGCGGTGTGACTTCCTGCACATTGTCTATCCTGGGATCTACATCATCTACCTGAGCGCTGTTCCCCGCAAAGGGGAGACGCGGCTACCCCTCATGGGCAGCCGTTTGCTGGCGGTGGGGGACCTCAGCGGCAATGGAGCGCCGGACCTCGTGGCGGGCGGGTCACCAGGGCTTCAAGTCTTCTGGAACAACGGACAAGGCGGGTTCGTCCGACGCCCACTCGCCGTGGGCCAAGACGGTCTGAACACCGCTGGTAGAGGGAACACGTCCAGGACCACTGCGGTCGGTGAGTCCTCCCGCCGGCCCCCTCATGTTCTCGCGGAGTGGCGGGAGCCCATGGCTGCCGTGATAGCGCACAGAGACCTGTACGTTCTCTTTGAGCTGTGTTGTGGACAAGAAGAAGCCACCTCGGAAGGCAGATGGTGGGAGCTGTGCAGGATCAACCCGGAATTGGGAGACGAAGAGGTTCTTCTCAGCATCAACGAACAGCCTGTTCCATTACTCGCTTTCGGGGACCTGGATGGGAACGGGTTGTTGGACATTGTTGTCGCGACGAAGCGCGAAGTGCTTGTTCTCTGGGATATGCGACACGCCAGCAGGTTCTCTTGGAACAGAGGAGAGCTTCTCCTCTTCTGCACCGGCGACTACCACGGTGTCGGCAGGGATGAGCTGGCCGTTGTAAGCATAGGAGACCTTGGTGAGATCTACCACGTCTCGTTCTCTGGGCATGTCATGGAAGTGGGCCTCCCAGTTCTCCGATTCCCCGTGGAAGCTGTTCCCTTCGCACTTGAATGTGGAGATCTTGATGGCGACGGGATTCCTGACCTTGCGGTTCTGTCGACCATCTTCTCCGTGGAACAAGACGAAACAGGGGTACGGATCATGCTCGGGGCCTTGGTCTCGACGGCCCTCTCGCAACATGGGGTCACGCACTTGAGGGTCGAAGGTTTCCCCACCGATGACGCCCCGTGGCCGTGGACTGGTCTTGCCTTGGGGGATTTCACCAGCGATGGAAGAACAGACGTCGCGTTCACCACCATCCAGGGTGCGGGGGTATTCGTCCTTCCTGGCCGAGGAGACGGTACCTTTGATGAAATGGTGCTCATCCCTGCCCCCGTAGGGTCGCTCTCCGCAGCTGATCTCGATGGCAATGGTGAACCCGAGCTTCTTGGGATCCTACTGGAGCTCAACCCCTCTGTCTGGGTGCGGTGGAACGGAGGTGTGCGATGAAGGCGAGACGATGTCCCCTGGTGGTTCTTGCTCTTTTGCTTCTCACAATTGGCCTGACGGGTCATGGACAGCCCTGCAACTGGCGGGTTACTAGTCATGATAAACGGTGGGAGACAAGAACGACTATCTCGCTCGGACTGTCGCTGGTTAAGCTGATCCCGGATCCGAAAGGGATGACAGGCGGGGTTGCGTTTTCGTTGTCGTTCACGACATCGCGCTTCTCCCTGACGGACACGTACACCTGTTTCCCACCGCCGTGCTGCCCCCAGTACTGGCACACGAGCATCTACACCGTGGCCCGAGTGAAGCCAGATGGGCTGCTGAGAGAGCTCGACATGCCACCGTATCCGGAACAGACCGTCATTGCCTACTTCGTCCCCGATGTGGAGACGAAAGCCGGCCCTTTCGAGGCGGCCGAGTGCTATGCAACGCACTTCCTCGGGGGGGAGGAGTTCCGGTCCAGTCTCAGTCTGGGAGTGCGGTTCGGTGTTCCCCCTGCCACGCTAACCTTTTCCCTCGTCGCCTCTGGGACGGAGGCATACGCCGCCAGGGTGTGCTCATGCCATGAAGCATGGCGAGAGTGTTGGAACCAGCGAGGGCCCCCGTCGATCTCTGCGCCAAGCCAGGTGGCTGTGGACCCTTCGACTGGCGGGACGCTGAGGGTCACGGCTCATGACCTTGACGGTCCCGGGGACATTCGGCTGGTGGATGTCATTCACATACCCCCCGGGTACGCAGCAGAGCGCGTAAGTCTTGAGGAAAGGTGGGCAGACGTTCAGGCGGAGTTCCGAATCTCCCTTGTAGGAGAACCACCGAGCCGTGCCGAGAGGCTGACTGTGTACGCTGTGGACTCGTGCAGGCGTATAGCTTCGATGGAGGTCAGCCTCACACCTGCCTTCCGCCCCGTGCTGCGCATGTCGAAAGGCCCGGAGCCCTTTCCTACAAAGGCCGGGCCACATGACCTTCTTTTCTCCTTCACTGTCGAGGACAGAGACCCCAACGATACGATCTGGGTCCTCGGCGAAGCAACAAACGGGACCGCTACAGCCTTTCCGCACAAGATCTACTGCGGTCGCACTGGATGCGGAGAACGACATGAGTTCGCCGTCGCGTTCAGGCCTACCGGAGGACCGTCAACCTACTCTCTAGAAATGTGGGTGGTGGACAGCTTCGGCCTTGAGAGCAACAAGGTCAAGTGGAGCAACCCACGGGTGGTATTCCCGAACGAGATCCCAACGCTGGCAGTGGACCCCTGGGAGCTGACTGGTAAGCTGGGCCAGAGCATCCAAGCTGTGGTCACCGCCACCGACCCGGATGGGGATGCGCTCACCTTGACCAAGATCTCCGGTCCAGGGGAGTTTCCCAGGATCCAAGGCTTGGGCAGCGCAAGCGGGACCTACACCTGGAAGGTTCCGGAGTGGTACGCCTATGGTCCGAGCTGGGAGATG
>CAKZRW010000027.1 GCA_937148845.1 uncultured Actinomycetes bacterium
CCAGGGGCTGGCGCTGGCTGAGTCCGAGGCTGCCGTACGTCCAGACCGTGGCGCGTGATCTGTCGTGGACTCGCCTCCGGCGTCTCGGCCAGTAGGCGAGTAGTGTTCACGCTGGCAAAGACGGGCCAGGTGCGTGCTTGACCTTGCTGCCCGGAGTGCATCAGAATGAGTTCGGTCAGCGGTCGGCGATATCGGTGTATGGTGGCGCGGGCGGCAACGAGGCCATTTGCCAGCTATAGGGGACAAAGGGCGGCGGACACACGTTCACGCTTGGGTGCTCGCCTACCAACGGCAGGGTTTCGCCGCAGTCATGCTGCGACGGGCTGGGCATGATTTCTTGTTCTTGCTGGCGACGGGCTTCTTCTTCTCAGGAGTTATCGACTTGGTCCACACCTTGGCCTGCAAGGGCATGGGCGTATTTCCCAGCTACACGGCCAATCTTCCCACTCAGCTTTGGATCTCGGCTCGCCAGTCGGATGGTGTTGCTAGCCATGGCGATTATTTGGCGCAAGCGGCGATTCCTCAGTTCTTGGACCATCTGGTGGCTTGGCTTCGCTTTGGCGTTTACGGTCCTGGCCGAGCTTTCTTTCACCCGTTATGTGAGCGTCTACGGCACATTCAACGCGCTCGGCCATGTCTTCAAGTTCCTGGCCTACGCAAGTATGTTCCGTATTGTGATGCGCAACATGCTCGATCGGCCCATGCAGGTGTTCGGCTCGATTGTGCCTATCCGTGCTGGCTGCAAGGCGGTCAGGGTCGGAGAAGACCAGTGGCTCACTGTAGAGGAATACCTGACCGAGGGCTCTGGGCGGCTCGTGAGTCACGGTCTCTGTCCGAAGTGCTGCGAGAAGATCTTTCCGCAAGGCGTGGAGTAGAGGGGTGCCTTGGCCTACCGAGCGATCGCCGCGCTGGGAGTAACTCTCGGACTGGCTTTCCTTGTGGCGGCGGCCTTATGGGGTTGTGGGTCGGGCGGGTTGCCGGGCCTAAGCGGGTCAGCCGTCCAGCCCGGCTCCACGACCGAAGGCCTCACGTCCGACGGGAAAGCCGGCCAGACAACGACGACCGGCCAGACAACGACGACCGGCCAGACAACGACGACCGGCCAGACAACGACGACCAGTCAGACAACGACGACCGTACCGGGGCCTGTGACCCTTGGACCGCGTACTCCTTGCCTAGAAGCCGAGTTGGTCTCGGTGATAGACGGCGACACTATCAAGGTCCGACTCCGCGGTGGTTCTAGCGAGCGCGTGCGGCTGATCGGGGTGGACGCACCGGAGTGGGGAGAGCCTCTTGCCGCTCTCGCCACGCAGGAGCTCGCCAGGATAGTGGGGCGGGGGCCGGTCTTCCTAGAGTTTGACCTAGAAAAGCGGGACAAGTACGGCCGGCTTCTTGCCTACGTCTGGGTGCCTGGTTCGCGCCCGACCGGGGATGTGGCCGTTTCGCGCCCGCAGGGTGGCTCTGACCCGGGCAGCAAGGGCGCGGGCGGGGGCGCTGGCCTCGCCATGGCCAACCTTGAGCTGTTGCGGGCGGGGCTGGCCGTTCTTTACACGGTGCCTCCCAACGTGGCGTATGTGGAGGAGTTACGACGGGCCCAGGAAGAAGCTAGGGCCGAGGAGCGGGGGATATGGGGCGCCACGGGCGCCAGCGTGACGAAGTAGGGCAGAACTGGGGAATCGTTCGCTGCGGTCATGACGTTTGCAGCCGCCTGCGTGTTCGGAGCCTGGCCGCGGCTGCGAGGTAAGGCCGCCGGGTGGCCGTGCTCGCTCATACGTACTTGTCCAGGCCCAAGTGGCGATGGAGGCTCAAGATAGACTGGCCGCCGTGGCGGAACAAGAAGCGCAAGTACGCGAACCCTTCGTACGGCAGCGCGTAGCGCTCGAGGCCGGGCTCGGTGCAGGTGGCGCACTCCGGACGGCGACCGGTCTGGCCGCGCAGCCGCTTGGCCTGCTCCGAAAAGAGACAGGCTGTCAGGAAGGCGCTGGAGGCATTGCCGACAGATTGAGCTAGGAGCGGACAGAGGTACACCTCGCCGTTGCTCCGCACAAAGACGTAGTTGTAACCGCAAGTACAAGGTCTGCGCATGCGCCCGGTGCGCAGAAACTGGGTCAGACTCTCCGCGTGGAAACTCCAGTCCGCGGTGTGCGTTTCATAGAAACAGGCCAGGGCCTCGCGCTGGACGGGCGAAAGGCTGAGCTGGGAGGCTAAGTCCAGGTTCAAATACCGACCGGCTGTGACGATAGCGGGTGAGACGATGGTGAAAAGTCCGCGCTCGGCGGCGTAGGCACAGAGACTTTCGAGCTGGTCGAGGTTCTGAGGCAGGACCGTGGTCTTGAGGCCAAGTATGAGGTGGGGAGCATGTCGCCGCAGCTCGATCAGTCCTGCGATGGTGCGGTCGGCAGCCCCCCAAGCGCCGGGGTAGCGGCGTATGCGGTCGTGCTCCTCACCGACGGCGTCCAAAGCGCAGACCAGCACCAACTCCAGACCGGCCTTGCGCGTCGGCGCCACCAGGCGTTCCACGGTATCCAGTACCCGTTGGCTGAGGACTCCGTTGGTAGTGATGGCGAGGGAGCGCAAGCGGCGGAGCGTCTTCTGCCTGAGCAGGCAAGCATATTCAATGAGCTCCGGGAGGTCGTCGCGCAGAAACGGCTCGCCGCCGGTCAGGTCGAGTTCGCGAAGGTCGGTCAGCAGCTCCGAAGCGAGGATCCGCTTCCACTCTTCCAGGCTGAGGTCGGGGACGGAAGCCGGGATCTTCCAGATGTTGCACATGAGGCAGCGGCACACACAGCGGTGAGTGACTTCTAGACTGAGCGCCTGTAATCGTCCTGGCCGTCTACCCAGGCGCAGCAATCGATAGCGGAGCCCGTTTAGGAGTAAGTGGGCAGCCAGCTCTACCGTGGCGAAGGGTCGCGCTTTCCCCGCGACCGAAGACTTCACCGTTGCTCTAACTTCTACCCGGATACTTGCTCACTCCCTCTCCGATAGGATACGAGATCTTGAAGAAGAGCTGCTTGGTCACACTCCTAATGATAAGGGGTCCCTGGGAAACGTGGGGCGGTATGTAGGCCCAGAAGCTCTCGGTGATCAGGTGTTTCTCCCCGCTGATCCAAAGCTCGGCTTCTGCGCCCAGTGCGGCGAGGTTGTTGTAGTCGTAGGCTATCAGGGCGAGGGAAGTGCCGTGCGGTTCGCTGTGAGTGTCCATGATCAGGTGGCCCGACCGTGACCAACCGCCGGGAAGGTACCAGCGAGTGTCGCAGCCGAACTCGGCATCCGGGATGACAGTCTGGTCAACGAACACCAGCGGACGACAGTGGTCCGGATCAGGGGGCGAAAGGAACTCCGGCCGGCTCACGTCGGGGGTGTTGCCATACAGAATGTAGCGACTATACTTGGCCTGCTCCTGCTCTACCAGGCGTGCTTCCCTCGGCGTCAGGCCGTCGGCCACCGTTGGCGTGGCTGAGGGGTGCTCGCTACCGCCGCTGGTCTGCTGACCGTGCTCCCGCGTGTACACGCCACCGGGGCCCGCGGTCCAGTGCAGGGTGGGCCGAGTGACCGTCGGCCCGTGCTTTCCTGCCAGGATGGGCATATGCGACAGCCCCGCCGGCACATAAGCGACCCAACTGGAGGTGAGGGGTATGACCTCGTCTTCGATCTGCATGAACATGGGATCGATGTCCTCGGGACGATTCGGGTCCACGCTCCACCAAGAGAGGAGCTCGGGGAAATCGTGGGCGTGAGGGTTGAGGATGGGAAGGCGCTTGCCGGCGCTTGCTAGTTCGTCCCAGGTTACCTGGTTGGGGAAATAAGAAGGCCACATCCAAGTGGTCTCGCCGTAGTAGGCGCCCGGGATAACGTCCCGGTCGATCCAGTGCACATGCTCAAGTCCCAATCTCTTGCCCTGGGCTGCAAGCTCTCGGCGCTCTTCAGGAGTGGGGCCGGGGAGCAGGTGTTCTTTTTGCAGACTTGTGCAGATGTACTTCATGGCCACAACACCTGAGCCACGTCGTCCAGGCCCAGTTCGAGCAGCTTCGCCTTGCTCGGCTTGCCAGTCTTCGTGTCCCAGTCCATCTCGACCAGATACTGGTCGTAGATCTCTTCGTGGGTGAAACTGATACCTGCTCTTGGCCCCTCGGTCTTGGGAGGAACCCCCCTCATGCGGTCGGGGTGGAGGAAGGGTGTCTGTAGTCCCTCTCGTATGTTGAACGCTTGCCGCATGTTGGTGATCCGCTCACCCGTGACGAGCAGCTCCTCCTTGGTGAGGTCTTGCCAGCCGGTCACGGCGTGTAGAGCCTCCACCAGCTGGTCCGCGCTGGGATAGGCGCCGGCGACGAAATGGCACAGGCCCAGCGCGCTCACGGCGTGCATGAAGTTGGTGCTCGCCTTATGGTAGGGACCGCGACCGGTCTTCTGGTCTGGGGGAACTTCGGGCACTCCGAGCGCTGGTGGGTGGAGCCCCCCGCCCTGGTTGTGGCGCCCTGGAGTGGGATCGCACCCGTACCCGATTGCGAAGCTCCAGCCCCCACGCGGGTCGTGGCCGGCGATTTCCTGCCCGCCGATATGCATGGCGTACCGATCGGCGTCACGGCCCACCCGTGCGGCCGCTCGTTTAAGACCGTCAGCCAGAATATCGCCGAAGCCCTCCCGTCTCCCGATCTTCTCGGTCATAGCCACAAGCGCCTGATGGTTGCCCCAGGTCATTTCCAGTCCGTCGGTGTCTTCCTTAGTAAGGATGCCCCGCTCGTAACACTCCATCGTGAACGCTATGCAAGCCCCGGCAGAGATGGTGTCGAGCCCATAGCGGTTGCACAGCTCGTTGGCGACGATGATGGAGTCGAGGTTGTCGTTGAGGCAGTTGCTATCGAACATGGCCAGCGTTTCGTACTCGGGTTTGTGGGTGCCCTCTCGGTATCGGTATTCCCCGTCGCCGGCGTGCATGTGTCCGCCGCAAGCGATGGGGCAGCGCCAGCAAGCGAAGCGACGTTTCTGCTTGGCTAACACGGCCTCTCCACCACAGGAGGCGTAGGTGGGCAAGTCCACGGCTGCCACGCCCGCCCAGTTCTTGGCCGGGGCGTCGTCGATCGCACAGCACATCTCATAGATGCCGGGCGTGCCGGTGGCGTGGAGCTGTTCGGCGTGACCGGTCAAGCTGGCGACGTGCTTCTTGCGCAGCTCCCGCATCAGTTCCGGCTCTGCCACGGGCACCGGCAGATCCCCCTGCACTGCGACAGCTTTGAGTCTCTTCGACCCCATGACGGCGCCCAAACCGGAGCGACCTGCCGCTCGTCCCTTGTTGTTGATCACAGCAGCGATGAGGGCAAGCTTCTCCCCGGCGGGCCCGATGCAAGCGATCTCTAGATCCTTGCCATGCTGCCCTCTCAAGATGTCCTCGGTTTCGACCGTATCTTTGCCCCATAGGGGACAGGCCCAGCGAAGCTCAGCTGAACCGCCCCCGATGTGGAGGTATACCGGTCGTTCGGACCGGCCGGTGAAAAAGACCGCGTCGTAACCGGCCGTTTTCAATCGCGGGCCGAAGCTCCCGCCGGAGTTCGCATCTCCCCAGCCGCCCGTGAGTGGTGACTTGCCGACCACTGTGTAGCGGGAACCTCCTACTGCATCTGTACCAGTCAGGATGCCGGTGACAAAGCCCAGAATCGCGTCCGGGCCCAGCGGGTCCACGCCCGCTTTCTGGCGGTCCCACAAGATGCGGGCGCCCAATCCGTACCCGCCTAAGCATCTGCGGGCCGTGGGTTCGTCAAATTGTTCTTCTCTGAAGTTCCCGATGGAGAGGTCCACCCACAGGATCTTTCCCATCGCTCCGAAGCCCAACGTGACCTCCAGGGGTTGCGTTTCCAGTCTAAAGCCTGATAAAAATTAACTTGGACTACTGATTAGGTAGTATTAAGAATAACCCTGAGGCTCGGCCTGGTCCAGACCATGTGGAGCAAGTCTCCGGGCGCGTCTCGCCAAGGGTGGGGCAGCGCCTAGGCGGGGTAGCGGCTTCCTCACTGGGGAGGGAAGGTTCGCCGGTGAAGAACATTGCGGTGTGCATGAAGCAGGTGCTGGATCCGGAGATGCCCTTGTCACTTTTTCGCATTGACCCGGAAACCAAGTCAGCCCTACCTGCGAGGGGTGCCCCGCCTGTGCTTAGTCCCTTCGATGAAAACGCTCTCGAAGCGGCCCTGCGCATCAAGGACGACGAGAAGGCTAAAGTCACTGTCATCACCTTAGGGAGGAGACTGGTGCGGGCGGTGGTGACTGCCTCACTGGCGGCAGGGGCCGATGAGCTCTTGCTCCTGGAGGACGCTTCGTTCAATGAGTTTGACCCCTTCCTGACCGCTTCCGCGCTGGCGGCTGCAATCAGAAAGAGGGGACCGTACGACCTTGTTCTCTGTGGACTGCAAGCAGCGGACACCAACGCCGGTCTGGTTCCCATCGGTATAGCCTGCCTGTTGGGCGTGACCTGCCTGACCGGCGCGCGAGAGGTTCGACTCAAAGAGGAGAGCGTGGTAGTCGCGCGGTCGCTGGCGTATGGGTACGAGGTGCTCGAGGCTCCCTGTCCGGCTGTGGTGACGGTGACCTATGAGGTGGGCTCCCTGCGCGAGCCGGGCGTGGAAGCCTTCATGTCGGCCAGCGCCAAGCCCGTCATTGTCTGGACTGCTGCCGACCTAGAGCTGGAGCAGGCAGGTATGGCTGGTGGCAGGACCGAGATCCTGCGCATGGAAGTCCCCGTGCGGGCGAGCCGTTGCGAGATCTTGGAGGGCGAGAGTGTGCAGGCCAAGGCGGAGCAGCTGGTCAGCCGGCTGCAGCAGGCGAAAGTGATCTAGGGTGTGCTGAGGAGGGGGAAGCGACCACATGGTGCCTCCGGCGGATGGGCGAGGCGTTCTAGTCTACTGTGAGGTCGAGGGTGGGAGGCTGGCTCCCCTCGCGCTTGAGGTCTTGGGAGTGGGGCGTCGTCTGGCTTCTGCTTTGGGCCAAGAGCTGGGCGCTGTTCTTATCGGAGAGGGGGTCGCACCGTTGGCCTCGGAAGTCATCGTCCACGGAGCGGACAAGGTGTATGTGGGCGAGGCGGGCTTGCTCTGCGAGTACGTTTTGGAACTTTATCTTCCAGTCGTGGAGGAGGCAATCGAGCAGGCCCAGCCAGCTATCCTCCTCTTCGGACACACGCTGGTAGGACGGGAGCTTGCTCCCTGGACGGCCTTCCGACGGGGTGTGGTCGCCTCGATGGACTGTGTCGCGTTGGAGATAGACCCCCATACCAAGCGTCTCCTGATGACCCGCCCCGTCTATGGAGGTAACGCCCAGGCCGTGCAGGTGTCGATGGGCGACCCTCAGGTCGCCACTGTCAGGGCGAAGACGATGGCCCCGGCAGTAAAAGACCACGGCCGGTACGGCCAGGTCGTGGAACTCAAGGCGGGGGGACGACTGCCGGCTCCGCGGGTGAAGGTCCTGGAGAGGAAGGCGGAGCCGGGGACAAGGGTCAAGCTGGAGGAGGCCCGGGTGGTCGTCGCTGGGGGGCGAGGCATAGGTAGTGCCTCAGGCTTCAAGCAGTTAGAAGAGCTGGCCGGTCTTCTCGGCGGCGCCGTGGGAGCCACTCGCCCGCCCTGTGACGCCAAGTGGGCTAAGGAAAGCCAGCAGATCGGCATTACCGGCAGAATAGTTGGCCCCGAGCTGTACATTGCTGTGGCGCTTTCGGGGGCGAGCCAGCACCTGGCCGGCTGTTCCGCGGCGAAAGTGATCGTCGCCATAAACAAGGATCCAGAGGCCAACATTTTCCACGTCGTCGACTATGGCATTGCGGACGATTGGAAAGCAGTCGTGCCGGCTCTCCTTTCCTGCTTGCGCGCCCGGACGGACAAGGAGACCGAAGGTATATGGCGTTAGACGATCTCGGCCGTATCGTGGGGGAGGCTAACTTCACGAAAAACCCGGCTGCCCTCCAGGAGTACTGCGAGGGCAAAGGCGGGTGCGTTCCCCGGGCCTTGGTAAGGCCAGCTAGTACCGAGGAGGTCCAACGCATTGTGGAGTGGGCCAACGACACTCGCGCGCTGCTGGTTCCGGTGAGCTCAGGTCCACCCCATATACACGGTGGATCTACACCGAGCGTGGAGGGAGCGGTGGTCGTCGACCTGCGGCGGATGGACAAGGTCATCCGCGTCGATAAGAACAACCGGGTGGTCATAGTGCAGCCGGGAGTGACTTTCGGGCACTTGCAGACCGAGCTGGCCCGGCAGGGGCTTTCGGCCTACCTGCCTCTCTTGCCTCGTCCCACAAAATCGGTGCTGGCAAGCGTGCTTGAGCGGGAGCCCATCCTGATGCCGAGCGTTCATTTTGACAGCACCGATCCCCTGCTTTGTGCAGAGATAGTCTTCGGCACGGGAGATCGCATGCGCACGGGCGAGGCGGCCGGGCCAGACACTCTGGAGGAACAGTGGGAGATCGGCAAGGCCCAGATCAGCCCCTTCGGGCCCACTCAGATGGATCCCCAGAGGCTGGTCTCGGGGGCTCAGGGCACCATAGGCATCGTGACTTGGGTCTCTCTGAAGTGCCGCCAGCGTTCGGATGAGGCGCGTGCGTTCTTCCTGCCGAGCGAGGATCTGGATGCGCTTGTCGAGCTCAGCTACCACCTCTGCCGTATCCGTTACACCGGGACGATTCTCTTGCTGGACAGAGTGAACTTGGCCCGCATGGCCCAGAGGACTCCCCGAGAGATTCATGGCCTGCAGTGCGCTCTTCCCAACTGGGTGCTGTTCGTGGCGTACGAGGGGTATGGCCTGCTTCCGGAAGAGAAGCTGAAGTACTTGGAAGAGGACCTGCGGGAATCAGCTTCCTCCTACGGCCTAGAGCCGGTGACCGATCTTGCTGGGTTGCCGGGGGAGGCCTTGTACCGGCTCCTTCTAGGGCCTTCTTCGCAACCTTATTGGAAGCTTCGGTCGCACGGCGGTTTTCGCGATGTGTTCTTCATCACCACCCAGGACAAGACGCCCTACTTTGCCAAGAGGATGCGAAAACTGGCGCGTCGGTTTGGCTTTCCGACGCAGCAACTGGGTATGTACATGCAGCCGGTGGTGCAGGGGACGAGCTGCCACTTGGAGTTCAACCTGTACTTCGATCCTACCGATCTGACCGGCGTGAAACGGTTGCGTCGTCTGGAGGCGGCCGCGGTCGACCGGCTGGAGAGAGAGGGGGCTTTCTTTGCCCGGCCCTATCCAGGTTGGGCGGAGGCGGCCTACAGGGGGTACCCCGACACCGCGGCTATGCAGAGAAAGGTCAAAGCCATCTTTGACCCGAACTGGGTGCTCAATCCGGGCAAGCTGTGCTTCCCGCCCGGCAGCGGGAGGCAAGACTGAGAGATGACCTGGCAAGACTTCATACATGACATGCAGCGATGCACGCGCTGCTCGTACTGCAAGTACATACCCTGGCGATTGATACGAAACTTCAGGTTCAGCGAAGGTTGCCCCTCAGCAGCTCGTTATCACTGGCATGCCTATGCGGCGGGCGGGAAGTTCAATCTGGCGTATAGCCTCCTGCAGGGGGCCATTGACATCAACGACAGTTTGTTGGAGGTGGTCTATAAGTGTCTGATGGACGGCTCTTGTGACATAGCCTGCAAGGTTCAGCAAGATCTAGAACCCCTGCAGCACATGCAGGAGTTTCGGGTGGAGTGCGTCGCTCGAGGGTATCTCCTTCCTCAGCACCAGCCCTATCTGCGGAGCCTGCGGGCAGAGGACAACATGTTGTTAAGGCGCCGGGAGGAGCGCGGGTACTGGGCCGAGGGGCTGGAAGTCAAACGGGTCACGAGCGACAAGGCCGAGGTAGTCTTTTTCGCTGGGTGCCGCTACTCCTACGACCAAGACCTCTGGCCGGTGGCAAGAGCGGCGGTGCATCTTCTGCAGCGGGCGGGAGTGGATGTCGGCATACTGGGGGCAGATGAGGCCTGTTGCGCGGGGCGGGCCTACGAGCTGGGATACGAAGGCGAGCTCATGAAGTTCGCTGAGCACCAGCGGGACACTCTGGCCACGGTGGCCAGGACGGCGGGGGTCCACACTCTGGTCACTGCCTGTTCCGACTGTTACAGCACCTTCAAAGTTCTGTATGACAAGATCGGCAAGAAGAGCGACGTGGAGGTTTGTCACATTACGCAGTACCTGGAGCGGCTCATCCAGGAAGGCCGCTTACGGCCTCGCAAGTCCCTTGACCTCAACATCACCTACCACGACCCCTGCCACCTCGGTCGTCTGGGCGAACCGTGGATCCATTGGCAAGGCCGGGAGTACAAGCCAGTGGGGACGCAGATCTGGCTACATGACCCACCCAAGAGATTCCGTCGCGGCACCCATGGGGTCTACGAGCCCCCGCGCAACGTTCTCAAGAGCATTCCCGGGCTGGAGTTGGTGGAGATGTACCGGACGCGCGAGTATGCCTGGTGCTGCGGAGCCGGCGGCGGTGTGATCGACGCCTACCCGGACTTCGCTCAGTGGACGGCTGCGGAAAGACTGGAGGAAGCCCACGAGGTGGGAGCCGAAGCCATTGTGAGCGCCTGTCCTTGGTGCAAGAGGAACTTCCTCGACACGGCAGCAATTACCAAAGACAGGATAGGGATCTTCGACCTTGTGGAACTGGTGGAGCGGGCGGTGGGGGGCAGCGAGTAGGCAGAGGCGGAGAAGTATCGCCATGGCTCTGAGTGAAGAAGAACACAAAGTGCTTGAGGGTATCGTCGGCCCGCAGTACATCACTCGGGACCCTATCATCATGGAAAGTTACTGCCAGGTGTGGGGCAACAAGCTCGAGTTCGGCGACAAATGGCACCGGCCCCCTGCCGCCGTGCTTTTGCCCGGGAATGTCGAAGAGATCCAGGCCATCGTCAAGTTCTGCAACCAGGCTGGGATCCTTTTCAAGCCCTTCGCTCGCGGCTTCGAGTATGTGGCCACCTATCTCGCCAGCAGCCGGGGTATCTTGCTGGAGCTCAAGAGACTGAACCGCATACTGGAGATCGACCCCAAGAACCAGCATGCGGTGGTGGAGCCTTTTGTCCCTGTCTATCAATTGCAGGACGCGGCTGGCAAGCTGGGATTCTATGTAGGCAAGCCGGGCGTGGGTTACAGCGCTTCCTGCGTCTCGCTGGCCTGCTGTCATCAGGAGATGACCATCTCGCAGCTCTACACCAGCGGCTACGGGCGCAACGTGCTCGGCTGTGAGTGGGTGCTTCCCACGGGGGACATCCTCAATCTGGGCACTGCGAACCGAAAGGGCGGGTGGTTCACTGGTGACGGGCCCGGTTTCAGTTTGCGGGGCATCTTGCGGGGACGAGCCGGCGCCAATGGTGGGCACGGCATCATCACCAAGTGCTCGGTGAAGCTCTACCCCTGGTACGCCAAGGCTCCCAGCGAGTGTGAACTGAAACGGGAACCCGGGCAGGCGCTGTCCGCTGCGCAGTTGGAGAAAGTGCCCGACAACTACTGGGTGGATGTCCTCACCTTTCCAGATACCGAAAGGATGCTGCAGGCGGCACGGGACATCGGGCAAGCCGAGATCGCCTGCTTGGTAGCGCCCGCCTACATGAACACGGGTTTTCACGAAGAGGGCAACGACGAGCAATGGGCCAAGCTAAAGGAGTCGCCGCCGGACTTGGGCAAGTTCGCCCGCATGATGCCGGTCATAGTCAACGGCCACTCATCGCGGGAGCTTGAGTACAGGCGGAAGGCGGTAAGGGCAGCCATGGAGAAGTGGGGGGGGTGGCTCGAGCCAGAGTGGAACACTGAGAAGGTGAAAGCCCAGATCTTCCAGTACCAGATGTGGTCCACCGGGGTACCGGGTCTGAGGGCGACGGGCGACTTCATGTTGTCCACCCAAGGCGCTGACGGCTCGGTCGAAATGCAGCTGGCTTACCGTCCGGTCGAGTTCCAAGCCCTGCAGCCCTTTGCTGCGGCTGGCAACGTGTTGCATCCGAACATGGGCATGTCGTACCGGCCTATGGAGCACTTCTCACTGGGCTGCTCAGGCGGCATCGCGACGGATTTCGACCCCTGGGATCCGGCCTCCCTCGCAGCTGGGAAGGAGTACTTGGAGATCGTCTACGATCCCCACGGGCCCTGCCGCCGGTTCGGTTACGCGAACCGTGGAGCCATGATGCAGGTGGAGGATGTCAACCATATCCACGAGCGCTGGGGGCCTATCTACGATCGCGCCGATCGCTGGCTCCAGAAAGTGAGGAACATGCTGGACCCTAACCGTGTGGCTGACTGGTCCGCTTATATTCCCCCTGAGTACCAGGAAAGACCGGACGAAGAGAGGCACGCATGCTGCTGAGAGACAGGGTGGCCCTTGTCACCGGCGGAGCCAAAGGCATAGGCAGGGGCATAAGTCTGAAGTTCGCGGAAGAGGGTTGCGATATCGCCGTAGTGGACATCGACGCTGAAGCCGGGAATGAGACTGCTGAGCGGGTCAGGGGCAAGGGGAGAGAGGCTTTATTCCTGGAATGCGATGTCACCCGTCGTGCACAAGTGGAAGAGGTGGTCGGAACAGTCCTTGAGAGGTTTGGAAAGATCGATATCCTGGTGAACAACGCGGGGGGTATAAGCACGCCGGTCACCATCGAGAACATGCCCGAAGAGGTGTGGGATCAGATAGTGGACCTCAACCTCAAGAGCCAGTTTTTGTTCTGCAAGTTCGTGGTCCCGCACATGAAGAAGGCGCGCTCTGGAAAGATCATCTGTCTATCTTCCATCGGTGCTGCGCTGCCTCCGGCCCACAGCATCCACTACAACGCAGCTAAGGGTGGGGTGATCAGTTTCACTTACGACCTGGCTGCAACCGTAGCCCCCTATGGCATCAATGTCAACTGCATTGCTCCGGGGCCCGTCCGTACGCACTTCTTTGACGGGGTGGCGGGGCGGTGCTTGCCCGAAGAGGAGAAGGACGCTCTGTGCGCCGACCTGGCCAAAGAGGTTCCTCTCGGTCGTGTGGGCACTCCCGAGGACATCGCGGGAGCCGCCCTGTTCCTGGCCTCGGAGCTCGCCTCCTTTATCACCGGTCACTGTTTGTACGTGAGCGGCGGACTTCCGCTCCGACCCCTCTCAGATGCATCCGCCTGAAATCGGGGTGCCGGGGAGATGGATCAGATTCTCAGACATATTCTCAGCGTCCGCTTCGAGGACCTGGAGGAGCAGACAGTACGTCACGCCAAGGACAGGATCATCGACACGGTAGGGTGCCTTGTAGGGGGCGCGTTCGCTACGGGCAATCAACAGCTAGTGGACCTCATCAAGGCTCGCGGCGGAAAACCAGAAGCGACCATCCTCATGCATGGAGGCAGGGTACCTGCGTCCGAGGCGGCGATGGTCAATTGCATCCTTTGCAGAAGCTATGACTTCGAGCCGGTCAGCCCTGTCGCAGAGGGTCGGTCGGCCCCGGGCCATGTGTCGGGGACCACCGTCATGACCGCTCTCAGTCTTGGTGAGAGCGTGGCAGCTAGCGGGCGCGAGCTGCTTACGGCCATGCTCTTGGGCGACGATCTGACGGCCCGTCTTCTGAACACCAGTGAGTTCAGCCTGGCGCTGGGCTGGGATGGCAACGGCCTAGCCAATGCCCTGGGGGCGACAGCTATTGCAGGGAAGCTGCTCCAGCTCAGCGAGAAGCAGCTGCGGAGCGCTTTCGGCTTGGCGCTCAACCAGCTGAGCGGTAGTGCCCAGAACATTTGGGAGGGAACCACGGCTTTCAAGTTGCCGCTTGGGCTGGCAGCAAGAAACGGGATCTTCTCCGCTGAGCTCGCTGCGGCGGGGTGGACGGCCCCCAAGGATGCTTTGCGGGGACCGTTCGGTTACTACCACTTGTTCACGACGGGGATAAGAGACGAGGAGCTTCTGACCAAGGATCTGGGCAAGAAGTTCTGGAGCGACATGACTTTCAAGCCTTATCCCGGCTGTCGTAGCACGCACGGACTGATCGATTGTGCGCTCAAGATACTGCATCTTCATCGTCCTGACCCTCGGCGCATACACAGAGTCATCTGCCATGTTCCCTCGCACGCCGGGACTAGCTTTCTAGCCCAGCCGTGGACGATCGGTGAGTTTCCGCAAGGCAATGCACTTTTCAGTTCCAGGTACGCGGTCGCCACCGCGCTACTCAGGGGGAGCGTCAAGCCGGCTCACTTCACTGAGGATGCGATCCGCGCCGCCGACATCAATGAGTTCATCAGGAGAATCGAGGTCGACCACTCGTCTTCCTCTCGCTCGGGATGGGCCCTGACCGTCGTGACCGAAGACGGGCGGCAATACAGCGCTGAGGTCCGGGTGCCCAAGGGGGACATCCCGGGTAATCCTCTTTCCAGGGAAGAGCTCTTGGCCAAGTTCCGGGACAACCTCTCGTTTGCCGGGAAGCATTCCTCAAGCGCTGCGGAGCAGCTCCTGGAACTCCTTTACCACCTGGAAACGCTGGAGACTGGGGAAGAGATAGTTCGGCTGTTGGTGCCTTGATGGTCCTTCCCACTGCGGGCTACGTAGCCTTCTGGGTCCTCTTGGGCCTGGCTCTTGGCGCCTTCGCCTGGAGGGTAGCGTTCCTGGTACGTCTTCTGCGCCTGGGGAGAGCGGAGGCAGAGGACCGGTTCGCTAGACCTGTGCCCCGTCTGGTGGAGGCCGCCTTATCATTCGTGACCCAGAAGAGCAATCTGCGGCACCTCGCTCTTTCCGATCTGGCTCCGCTGGGGCACGCGCTGATGTTCTGGGGACTCGGTGTCTTCTTGATCGGCTACTTCGTTTTCCTGGGGCTGGGGATGGGTCTCGGGCTTCTTCCACTCATAAGCGGGAGCCGTTTCGAGCGCTCCTTCCTCTCAGCGTTGGACCTGGCGGGTTTGTTAGTTCTGGGCGCCATGTTCTACGTCATCGTGAAGAGATACCTCCTGAAGCCCCGCCGACTGGAGAGACGGGAGACGACCGGCGAAAAGATCGCACACGCGGGTGTCGTCGCCGTGATCGTAATGCTCGTGGTCCTTCACTATTTGATAGAAGCGTTGGGCTATGCTGGGTCAGACTTGGGCGGCAATTGGCCGCCCCTCGGTGCTGCCCTAGCCGGTCTGCTGATTGCTAGCAGCGCCTCACCACAGGCTCTCGAGGCGGCGGCCATGGGCCTGTGGTGGTTCAACTACCTGCTCGTCCTGGGGGCTCTCGTGTACGCGCCGCATTCCAAACATCTGCACCCGCTGTTCATTCTCCCCAATCTCATTTTCCGCCAGCGAGAGCAGAAGGGGGCTCCTCAGCCAGTCGACCTCAAGGATACACGGGCACTAAGGCGCGAGAAGGTCAACGACCTTACGTGGAAGCAGCTTCTTGACTCCTATGCCTGTACTTGGTGCGGGCGATGCCATGTGCGGTGTCCGGCGCAGCTCAGCGGCAAGCCGCTGTCGCCGCGTGAGCTCCTACTGGGGATCAAGGATCACTTGCTCAAAGTCGGGCCGTCGCTCCTTGGGTCGGGTCGAGGGGGAGGGCGGGCAGACATGACTGGTAAGATTCGGGCGGCTGCTCCCGAGTCCGGCGCGAGCGGTGAGGAAGCGGCATCGTCACCCAGGGGCTCGCCTCTGGTAGGGACGGTCATCAGCGAGGAGGGGGTCTGGGCCTGTACAACCTGTCTGGCCTGCCAAGAGGTCTGCCCGGCTGCTAACGAGCAGATGCGCATCGTCGTGGACCTCAGGCGTCATCTGCAAATGATCGCCACCACGGAGACCGCCAGAGAAACCGTGAAGAACCTGCGGGTCCGCGGCCATCCCTGGCGAGGGACGACCTACGCCCGCACTGACTGGGCGGAGGGCCTCGACGTCAAGATCCTGGGGGAGGATGGAGTGGCTGACCTCCTCTACTGGGTTGGCTGTACTCAGGCGCTCGAAGACCGCAACCTCAAGGTGGCACGCTCGGTTGCTCGACTGCTGAAAGAGGCGGGCATCGATTTCGCCATCCTGGGGGAGGAGGAGACGTGTTGCGGGGATCCGGCTAGACGCCTGGGAGCGGAGCACATCTTCCAGATGCTGGCGCAAGCTAATGTCCGGCTACTCGTTGGCCACGGTGTACGGAGGATCGTTACTGCTTGCCCCCACTGTTACCAGGTGCTTAAGAACGAGTATCCGGCTTTGGGTGGTTGGTTCGAGGTGCAGCATCACAGCCAGTTCCTAGCCGAGCTGCTGAGAGGAGGCGGACTCGAGCTGGGCCGCTTGGAGCAGCGGCATCGCGTGAGGGAGAAGGGGTCAGGCAGGGAGCCGGCAGGCCCCACGCGAATGACCTATCACGATGGCTGTTACCTGGGGCGCTACAACGGCCTCTACGAGCCGCCCCGCGAACTGCTGCGGCAGGTGCCTGATGCAGTCTTGGTGGAGATGGTAGACAACCGCGGGCACGGTCTTTGCTGCGGCGGAGGTGGGGGGCGCATATGGCTGGAGGAAACCGCGGAGACGCGCGTCAGTTCGTTGCGTCTGGCCCAAGTCCTGGAGACAGGGGCCTCGGTGCTTGCCACAGCCTGTCCCTTTTGCCTTCTGATGTTGGATGACGCCGTGCGGTCCCAGGATGCGGAGGACGTGCCCCGCGTCAAGGACATTGCCGAGATCCTGGCGGAACTCGTCGGCGGGTCCTCACTTCCCGATCATCATGCTGGGTAGCCACAGGGTCAGCTGTGGGAAGGCCACGATGATCCCCAGGAAGACCAGTTCAAAGAAGAGGAAGGGCGTGACCCCCTTCAGTATCTGATTGGTGGGGATGTTGAAGATGGTCCTCACCGCGAAAAGGTCTGTGCCCATGGGCGGGGTGATGAGGCCGATCTGGGTGTTGATGGCGAACATGACTGCGAACCAGATCGGATCGAAACCGAGGCTCTGGATGAGCGGCATGAAGATGGGGATGGTAAGCAAGGTGATGGTGATGGGGTCCAGGATGCAGCCGAGTATGATCAAGATGACGTTGATGATAACGATCACCGCGTAGGGTGGTAGCCCAGACGCCCCTACCATGTCTTCGAGTCCGGAGGCCACGTTGGTGCTGCCGAGGACGTAGGTGAAGAAGTTGGCGGCGAAGATGATGAACAGGATCATGCCGTTGATCATTGCCGCTTCACACAGGGCCTCCTTCAGTTGTCTCCAGCGCATCTTGAAAAAGACCACGGCGATGAACAGGGTCACCACCACTCCCACAGCCGCGGTCTCGGTGGCGGTGGCGATACCGCCGTAGATTGCGCCGAGGATACTACCCATGACTACGACGATGGGCCAGACGCCCTTAAGGGAACTCCACCTCTCCCGCCAGGGCACCCGGTGCCCTTTTGGAGCCAGTCCGGGTTTGAGATAGGCCATGGCAATAGCGGGAAGAGAGAGGAAGGCGATGAGCAACAGCCCGGGTATGATGCCGGCGATGAACAGTTTGCCGATAGAAAGTCCAGCGATGACCCCGATGATGATGAAGGTGGCGCTAGGAGGGATGAGGGGACCGAGTATTCCGCCGGCAAGCAGAGCGCCAAGAGCATATCCGCGGTTATATCCTGTGCGGTCGAACTCCGGGACAGCGACCTTGCCCACCACAATGATAGTGGCAGCGCTGGTGCCGAGGGCGGCTGCCAGCACACCTTCGCCGATGATCCCGGCGGCGACCAGCCCCCCTCGTACCCGGGAGAGCCAATAGCCAGCCGCTTTGAACACCCCTTCACCCATACCGGAGGTGGCGATGATGGTGCCAAGGAGTACGAAGAGGGGGAGAGCCGTCCACGAGAGATTGAAGGCGGTGCTGAAAGGAGCGGCCCCGGCCTTGTGCAAGGCTGCCGGCCCATAGCTGAGGAGCGCTCCCACCATTCCAGAGAAGCCCAGGGAGTAGACGATGGGCACACCCAGCATCATGAGCACGAACAAAGCGGCCACAACGATAATGCCAGTGGTGCCTGGATCAAGTCCCATGAATCAGTCTCCCAATTGGATCCTCGTGTCTTCGCGGGAGGTGCCTCTTATGACGTGGATGGCCCCATGCACGAGCTGAGAAAGCAAAGTCAAGAACAGCCACCCCATGGTGAGGGGTACGAGGAGTTTCAGTGGCCAAAGCGGCTCTTGCCAGGCGGACTGGCTGGTTTCACCCACTTTGAACGAGTACAGGAAGATGCCCCAGCTCTTCCAGATCACTACAGACACGAACGCCAGGGCCAGCACCGTGGTAAAGAGGTCGCTCATGATCGCTTGCCACCTTGGCGGCAGGTGGTTGACGATGAAATCCACGCGGAGATTGCGACGGTTCCACTGGATGCCCGGTATGGCGAGCAGGATGCAGGCGACCAGGAAGATCACGCTGATTTCGTAGGTGTAGGGATCGGGGTTGCGGAAGATGTAGCGCTTGCCTACTCCGTAGGTAGTGATGAAGCCGATTATGAGGATCAAGATCCCGCTTACGAGCAGGCTCAATTCTCCCACCCTCTTGACTACGGTTTCGGCTTTGAGCAGAGATCTCCTCAATGTTTCTCCTACCACCCGGAACTTGCCCCGTTTCTGGTCCCGCAGCCCCGCTTCGCGGGGCTGCGGGACATCCAGCGCTACCTCGGGGACAGCCTCAGTCCTTGTACGGGAACTGCTCGTCGAGCTTCTGGGTGATCTGGCGCACCTGGTCGGCGGTGGCCGGGTCCACCTTGCCGAGGAGCTCATCGGCGTACGGCTTCAGCCGTTCCGCCCAGCGCTGGCGCTCGGCTCCGGGTAGTGGGTAAACCTCGATACCCAGCTCGGTCATCTTGGCGTAGTTGGTCTTGTACAGCTCGATCATATTGGCGTTTATGACGGCCTGCTGGTCGACCTGTCCAAGTTGGTCGATGAGCTTCTTGATGTCGTCGGGCATCTTGTTGTAGACGTCGAGGTTGATGAACACCCCGATGCTGGCCGGCGTCAGGTAGGCTCGGGTGAGATACTTGCCTACCTCGTTCATTTTGAACATGATGATCATGGAGCCGGACTGAAGGGAGGCCTCGATGACCTTCTTCTGCATGGCCTGGTAGCCCTCGGAGAACTCCATGGCCACTCCGCTACCGCCGAGGAGCTCCACTACCTTGGCAGTCACGGGAGAGATAGTCTGGCAGAGGAGGCCTTTCCAGTCCTCAAGGGTCCGCACGGGCTTGACGCTGATGATGTCAAGACCCTGGCAGGTAAAGTTGAACACCGGCTTCATGTTGTGCTTCTCGGTGAGCACCTTGTCGTAGAGCTTCGTCATCTCTACGTTGAAGGCGGCATCGGCCTCGATGCTATTGACCGCGAACGGGAGTTCTGCCAGGTTGAACTCTGGCACTATGCTGCCGAACACGGCAACCGGCCAGCCTGCCATCTCCACCGCGCCGGTCCGCACGGCCTCGAAGCTATCGGGAAGCGCGAGAAGCTGACCTCCCGGGTGCAGTTCGATGGTATATCGGCCCCCGGCTTGAGCGTTGAACTTGTCAACGTAGTCCTGGATGTTGTTGGTGACCGGGTCGCCCACCGGCCAGGGAGCAGCCAGCCTTAGAACCTGGCCCTTGGTTTCGGCGCTGGTGGCGGTGGTCGTGGTGGTCTCCTTCTCCTTGCAGGCCGCCAGCAGACCTACGAGAGTGACGATGAGCAGGAACGCAAGCGCGAGATATAGAGCCCTTCTTTTCACTTCTCCCCCCTTTGACGATCGACCACTTCAGATCTTCTGTCGTACTTGACGGAGACTCCTGGTCAAGCCCACCACCTGATCCTAAATCACCCCCCTTTGTCGGAAGCTCTGCCTGTCGACGGAGTCTTATCGGTCCGCTGTACTTTCGTAACCCCCTAGCCCGCGATGACCACTGGCTGCTTGCCTGGACTGATCGCTCTCTTTAGGGCGGCCTCCTCCAGCTCCACCCCGAGCCCCAGACCGTCCGGAGGATAGAGGTATCCCGCCTCGTACCGCGGTGGCCGCTTGGCCAGGTCGTTGGGAAGGGGACCGCTCACAGTGTCGTAAACGTTGTAGAGGTTGAGCGGCCCGATGGCTTCCTGCTCGATGTGGCCCATCCAGGCTGTCGCGGCGAGAAAGGCCGCCTCCACTGCACAACCCAGTCCGGAGTTGATCATGCACCCGCACATCACGGGTAGGTTGGCCGCCTGTGCCACCGCCACCCAGCGGCGGGACTTGAGGATTCCGCCCGCTTTGGGGATCTTGAGGAAGAAGCCGTCAGCAGCCTCTCGCTCAATTATCTGCAGCACATGACCTAGCTCGGCCGCCGACTCGTCGGCGAATATTGGGATCTCGACCTTGCGTCGCAGCCGTGCGAGCCCGTCGATATCCCACCAGGGTACAGGCTGCTCAGCCAAATAGAGGTCATAGTCTGCAGCCTTGCGCAGCACGTGAAGCGCCTGGTGGTACATCCAGCCCCCGTTGGCATCGATGATCAACTTGACCTCGCTGCCTACAGCCCTGCGCAGGGCGGCGATCATCTCCACGTCCTGGTCCGGGGACTGCGCCCCCACCTTCAGCTTGAGGGCTCTGAAACCCGCCTTGACTAGAGCGCGGCCTTCCGCTTCTACTGCCTCGGCCGTGCCCGATGACATCACAAAGGCCAGAGGGATCTTGGGATTGGAGAGTCCTCCCAGAAGCTTATAGACAGGGACCTGCAAAGCTTTGCCCATGAGATCGTGCAGCGCATAGTCCACGACCGCTTTGGACTGGCTGTTGGAACGGGTCGCCTTGTCCATCCTGGCCACGATCCGCTCCAGGTTGAAGGGGTCCTCACCCAGAAGGATGTGAGGGGCGAACACGTGCGTCAGGTTGTACATGATGGAATCCTGACTCTCGCCCATGTACCAGAGAGAGGTGTCGCCTGTCTCGGCCACACCGGTGACGCCTTCGTCAGTGTGGATCTTCACCACCACCGCGTCAGCCTGAGTGGCGGCCCCCCCTGACATCACCATCGGCTTGACGAAGGGCAGGGATACCGGGATGCACTCGACCTTGGTGATTCTCATCCGTTGCCCCCCTTCCCGATGTCCGGTGACACCCCGCACTTGACGCTGTTGGCCGACGCCTACCGGCCGCGGCCGGCTGCTCCGATGCTCGGCGCTTATTTAGCACTAATTAACTTATGGCAAGGGTGTCTGTCAAGTGGGTTGGCTTCGGGGACATGCAGGCGCTCCATCACCGGGAGCAGAAGACAGTCCAGTTATAGTTAATAAACTTTAATCAATTGCTTGACCGGGGCGGCTGGCTGCGGCTATAGTGCGAAGGAGGTAAGAGGCTGCGCGGTCGGGTTCGACGGGGCTGGCCGGCAGCTTGTGGTGTCTGACGAGGGAGAGGGTTGCATGGCCAGGCTTTTCGAGGGCAAGGTTGCGTTGGTCACGGGGGGTGCTAGCGGCATCGGCCGGGTGACGGCCCAGTGTTTTGCTCGCGAGGGCGCGAAGGTGGTGGTCTCTACTGCACGTAACCTAGCTGGGGGACAGGAGACGGCTCGTCTCATCCAGGAAGCTGGGGGGGAGGCACGCTTCGTGCGCTGCGACGTGACGCGTGAGGTCGAAGTGCGCAGGTTGGTGGAAGAGTGCACGGAACGGTACGGTCGCCTTGACTTTGCTTTCAACAACGCTGGAGTGGGCCCCGACGGGGTGCGCATCCCTCTCTACAGCATAGTCGACTGCCCTGAAGAGATCTGGGACGTCACTCTCGACACGAACCTCAAGGGGGTCTTCCTCTGCCTGAAGTACGAGATGCGAGCGATGATGCAGCAAGGCGGCGGTGCCATCGTGAACACCTCGTCGGCGGCTGCGATCAGAGTCGATCCCAACTTCTGCGCGTACAACAGCAGCAAGGCTGGCCTCACTGGCCTCACTCGTACGGCCGCTCTCGAAGGTGCCCCCTACGGCATCCGGGTGAATGCGGTGCTACCGGGGCCGATTCAGAACACCCTCCTGTGGCAGTACCTGACGAGTACTACGCCCGGTGTCTCCGACAAGTTGGTCGCAGACCTGCCTTTGCACCGGGTGGGCACCCCTGAGGACGTGGCTGAAGCGGTGTTGTGGCTCTGCTCCGAAAAGGCTTCGTTCATCACCGGACAGTCGCTCTGCGTCGATGGTGGTTTGACCGTGCACTAGCCTGTCCGGCGAGCGTTCTCGCTCGGCAGACTCTCCGCTTAAAACAGGGCGACTGCGGCGGCGTCCACGGCGTTCACTCCTCCATCGACCACCAGCACAGCGCCGGTCATGAAAGAAGAATCGTCGCTTGCCAGGAAGGCGCAGACCCCCGCCATCTCTTCAGGGGAAGCGATCCGTCTGAGGGGGGCGGGCCGGGCGAACCGCTCCAACACGGTTTGTGGGTCGTTGCCTTGGGCCGCGGCCTGCTCTGCGAGGGTGGCTTCAAACATCTCGGTTCGCGTGGCGCCAGGACATACAGCGTTACAGCGGATCCCCACAGGCCCGTAGTCGAGGGCGACAGCCTTGGTCAGGTGGATAAGGGCAGCCTTCGATGAGCCGTAGGCGGGACTCGCGGGCATGCAGCGGATGCCGCCGATGGAAGCGATGTTGATGATGGATCCGCCACCACCGCGAACCATGGGGGGTATGGCTTCACGCATGAGTAAGAAAGGGCCGGTCAGGTTGACGGCAAGGACCCGCTCCCATTCGTGGAGCTCAAGCTCGGTGATAGGACCCAACACGTCAAAGGCTGCATTATTCACCAGTATGTCCATGGTCCCGTGCAGGCCTAGTGTGGTCTCTACCATGCGTTTGACATCATCAACGTAAGCCACATCCCCGGGGCACGTCACCATGGACCCGGGGTAGCGGTCTGCTAACTTCTCCAGACGCTCGCGGCGACGACCACTGATGCAGACCTTGGCGCCCTCGGCTACGAACCGTTCGGCGATGGCAGCTCCGATGCCGCTGCCGCCGCCAGTGATGAGTGCGGTCTTCCCCTTGAGTCTCATCTTCTCCTCCCTGGCTTGACTTGCGCTTCTGGCTGCGTTGACCTGCGGCCGCACGCACGTGGTTAGTTAATCATAACTAAACGGCGCCGAAACCTAGCGGTTCCAGGGTGGTCGGCAAGCGGGGTGGAGGCTGGAGGACATGCGCCCAGCCCGGACACCCAATTGCTGACCACAGTCTCTGCTGAGGGGAGTGGTCTCGAACTGTGGGGCTGCTAGATCTCCAGCCAGGCTATGTCACATTTACGTGCCGGTCAGAGAGGGAAGAGCTGCCTGCAGAACCTGCTCGACTTTGACAGTCGTCGGGGGAGTCATTCGGCGGCATCCGCGGACTTCTCCGGGTCGTCCAAAGACCCCTCCGGCGCCTCGAGGGGCTCGGGCGGTTCTACTATCTCGCGCAAGGCTGCTGCCGCTCTCACCAGAATGCGCTGCCAGTCGTGCAGCATTTCCGGCCCCAGGCGGTCCAAGAGACTCATGACGCTACGCCTCAGGCTCTGCTCGCTTATCTCGAACAGACGGGCGGTCTCAGGCGCCAGGCGGATGAGTACAGACCGGCGGTCACTCTTGGACCGGGTCCGCTTCAGCATCTTCTTCTTGACCAAGAGGTCCACCATGACGGAGGCGGCCGCCGGGGTCACCCCGATGGTCTCCGCCAGTTTCTTCAGGGTCACCCCTTCCGGGTAGATCTCGGTCAACTGGCGGACGGCGATGACAGTATTGCCTTGGCTCCTGGTGACGTCGTCTACCCAGAGGACTTCCGGGCGCTTGCCCCGTTGCACCTCGCGCGTGGCCTGGGTGCGGAGCAGCTCCAAGACCTCCTCGGTGAGTCTCCAGATCGACTCGGAGACCTGCTCGACGGTTGTGGAGACTTCTGTTGGCTCCGTAAGGGTAGGATCGGTTTGGTGGGTCAGTGCCTCGCTCAGGGTTTCCTCCTTGCTAGCCCGGGCATCACCGGCAGGTGGCGACCCGGGGACGCTTGCACGGCGTACGATACCAGAATTGTGCCCTTAGCTTGACAACTTAACTTGTGTTAACTAACTTCATGGCTCTGGGCTCGTTAGTCTGTAATCTGCGAGCCAAGGACTACAGTCGAGGAATATGAGAGCGGTAGGCGCTGGCATGCTCCACCGTAGGGAGGTCCGCCGATGAACCAGAAAATCGGTTTCATAGGTCTCGGGCAGATGGGTCGGCCCATGTGCCGCCGGCTGTTGGCTGCCGGGTTTGACCTTGTGCTTCACGATCTGGACCCGGAGGTGGCGGCGCCCCTGCTTGCCCAAGGGGCGGCTTGGGCAGGTACCCCCGCGGAAGTGGCCCGGGCCTGTCGCGTGGTCATCACCTGTCTACCTACGCCGCAGGCGGTGGAAGAGGTCGTCTTGGGACCGACCGGGCTCAGGGCTGGGTGGCAGCCCGGAGATCTCTACATCGACATGAGCACCAATGCCCCCTCGCTAATACGCCGCCTGGCTCAAGAAGCCGCCCAGATCGGGGTGGGGGTCCTTGATGCGCCGGTGAGCGGAGGCACAGTAGGGGCAGAAGCCGGCACCCTCACCATCATGGTCGGGGGCGAAGCCGCCTGGCTGGACAAGGTCCGTTCCCTCCTCGAACCCTTGGCTGCCCGCATCTTCCACATGGGTGAAGTGGGCTGCGGCAATGTGGCCAAGCTGGTCAACAACCTAGTGGGCCTGGCCTGTAACTCCATCTCCGCCGAAGGCATGGTGCTGGGGGTGAAAGCGGGCCTCGATCCTCAGATACTCTACGAGCTCATGACAGTCAGTACGGCTGACAACTGGAGTCTAAGACAATATCCCCGCACGGTCTTCAAGCGCAACTTCGCCCCTGGCTTCAAGATAAATCTAGCCCACAAGGACTTGACGCTCGCCCTTGCTCTCGGCCGGGAGCATGGGGTGCCTCTAGCGGTGGCGGAAGCGGTCAAGGCTGATCTAGAGGCCGCCATAGCCGCCGGCTTGGGCGAGCAAGGTGTGGATGCTGTCATCCTGCCTCGGGAAGCCAGGACGGGCGTGGTCGTGGGGGGACCGACCCAAGAGCACCAGCCAAAGGGAGTAGCCACATGGTCATAGTAGAAAGCAGCACAGTAGAAGTAGCACACATGAGCCCCGAGAACGATCCCATCGTCAAGTCCGCCCCGGTGAGTGGCCGCCGACTCTTTCACATGACCGCCGAGACCGGGGGCTGGGGAGCCGCTCTCACCAGCTTCGGCATCGGGGGGCGCTTGGACTGGCATGTGCATGACTCCGAGCAGATCCTCTTCATTACCGAGGGGAGGGGCATCGTGGCCACCAAGGAGAAGGAGTATGTGGTCACCCCCGGCTGCCTGGTCTATATCCCGGCAGGAGAGGTCCACTGGCATGGGGCTTGCCCCGACTCCGCCATGAGCCACCTCAACCTGCAGAAGGCTGGCATCCGCCGGGCGGAGTAGCGGTGTCAGGCCCAGCTTTGCCGCCAGGCGGCGTGGCGGCATCGGGCCGAGCTTTTTCGCCAGGCGGCATAGCCGCGATGGAGTCGAGGATGAAATCCAGCATACGAAGCGAGCGGGTCTCGTTCCACTCGTGAGAGATGCCCATCAGGTGAGCAATGTCCTCGGTCCAGGCGCGACTTACCAACATCCAGGCGGTCTGCAGAGGATCGACCTCGGGCCGCACTGAGCCTTCTTGCTTAGCCTGCCGTATCAAGTCGGCTATCTGGTGGATGAGCACTAGGTGCTTCTGCCCCAAAGTCTCGCGCAGCCCCTCTTCTGGCGGAGCCGCAATGAACTCGAACAGAGCCAACACCGAGCGGTCATCGCGGCCCAGGAGCTGCGAATGGCGGCCTTCGATGGTCCGCAGGCGATCGAGTGCGTTGCCGTTCGGCACCTCGCGGTGGAGTGAGGTGCGGTGCTCCATGAGGACGTCGAGCGAGGCCAAGAGGATCTCGCGTCGGTTGCGGAAGTGCGCATAGAGGGCCGGAGTGGTCACCCCTACCCGGTCCGCTATACGCGACAGGGTGGTGCCTCTAACCCCGTGCTCTGCGATCAGGTCCAGTGTAGCTCTCACAATCTGCTCCCGGCGGGCGTCACGGTTGAGTCTTCTCCTCGGCCCGGGGGCGAAGTGGGGATTCATAGTGCATCCCTTGGAGACGGTGAGGTTCTGCTTCCTTAGTATCGGCGCGCCTCCGGCCTAGAACTTGAAGGTAGCGGGCGCGGGCAGCGGCGTGAACTCGCCTTCATGGAACTTGGCGTTGTCGGTCAGAGCCAAGACCAGCATGTAGTAAGGCCGCTCGACACGCTTGAAGTAGTTGGGATTATGTAGCACCCCCCCTGGCACGTAGATGGACGTCGGCTCGGTGAAGCTATAGTCCTCGTCGCCGAGATACGCGACCACTTCCCCACCCAAGTTGAGCGTGTCGTGGGGGTCCGTGGGCAGGTAGAGGAAGACTTCGTCGTAGCTCTGATAGTGCTGCATGCCTTTCGTCCAGTCCCAATACGACATGGGGTCGTTCTTGGCGAGGTCAGCCAAGGTGGGGACTCCTACGCCGGTTCCGCCCGCGTAGACCAAGAAGAACTCGGTCCAAAGAGGGGCCCGGCAGACCTTGTCGTCGAACATGAGATTGGGGGTGCACACACGACCCAGGAGGAACGATATGTAGATGTCCTGTGACAGGGTCAGACGGTTGACGTAAGGAGCGTATTTCCCCGGACCTGGCTGCGGCACGCCGACGAGATCAGGATCGAACTTGCCTGGATAAGGATAGTAGCGGGTGCCCTCTCCCCACAGGCGGAAAACATTGGTGAGCGACACGCAGATGACCATGATGGGATGCCGCGGGTCATTCACTTTGGTCACGATCCAAGGATTGTGGGGCACTCCCTTGGGTACGAACACGGCCGTAGGGTCAGGCATCACGAACTTTTCCGCCTCATCCCCGGCGCCGAGCCACATCTCCACTTGTCCGCCCAGGCGGGTGTTGTCGGTATGGTCGCTCCCGATGAAGTAGTACACCTCGTCGAAATCGTCGTGTGAGTGGGTGCCCAGGTTCTTGAGCTCCTCGACTGGCCGACCGTCGACCAGGGGGGTGAACTTGCTGGGGGCAAGAAAACCGGTTCCGGGGGCATAGGCATAGTAGATCTCAGCCCGGATGGGCGACTCCGGGGTGGTCTTCTGGTCGTGGACCAGGGGGAAATCCGAGATCTTGCCCCGGAAAGAAGGGCTGATGAACTCCGTGCCCAGCCTAAGAGGCTGCACATATTTGGAGTACTGTCGCTCTTGCATCGTCCTTTTCCTTCCTAATGTCACCCTGTGTATGAGTGGAGCAGGTCAGTCGGGCGTCAGTTGGACCGCGAGTACTTTCAGGGGTCCATCGCACCCAACATAGAGGAGAAAGGAGCCTTCAGTCAAGGAGGTCGTTAAACTGATTTAAGTTTGTCGGGCAGACTCGTGGCTCGCTTCTCCATTAAGTTAGTAAAGCTTAATGAATTGCTTGACTGACCTTGGCGGCCCGGGTATGGTGGATACGGCTCGGCGGGTGGAGGGTTGCCAGCCGGCCCAGGGAGCGAGGCTCGGGACCCCCTGACTGTCTCAGCCGGAAGACGAAGTGACCCCCGGCTGCGGCTCTGGGCGCGGAGAGGGAGCCGGACTCTCCCGGCCCGTCCCCCCGGGGAGCAAGGCTCTGGTTCATGCGCTTTTCACCCTGCCGGGCCCTAAAGCACGAGTGACACCGCTAGGTAGCAAGAGCGGGGAAGGAAGAACGGGGAAGAGGATCCCAGGGAGGGAGTCATGGCGACGCTGGAAGAGCTTCAAGCACGACTCACGCGTTTGGACGATATCAACAAGATCGAACGGCTGCAGCGCATCTACGGCTACTACCAGGATTACGGCGAGTGGGAGAAGATAGTCGATCTGTTCACCGACAACGACCCCAGCGTGGAGGAAGCCGACCGTGGAGTCTACCGGGGCAAGGAGAGCGTCCGGCGCTACTACGTGGACCTTCTGGGCGGAGGCCCGGGACACAAGCCGCGGCCCGGATGGCTCAACATCATGTTCCAGTTGCAAGGGGTTATCACCTTCGAGTCGGACGGTCTTATGGCGCACGCTCGCTGGTACGGCATGGGCATGGAGGCGAAACCCATCGTCTCACTGCACGAGGGTGAGCTTCGCCAGACTTGGATACATGGCATCTACGAGAACAGCTACGTTAAAGAAGAGGGCGTGTGGAAGTTCAAGAAGCTTCATTTCAATCTGGTTTTCCGCACGCCGTTCGAGGACGGCTGGCTGAAGGTGCCGGTGGTCGGCCAGCTGGGCCCCGACCCTGATATTCCCCCGGACGAGCCGCCCACGGCCTACTACCCGTACCCCTCTGGCTACCACGTACCCTTCTCGTTCAAGCATCCCGTGACTGGGCAATAGGCAGCTAGGTGTGGACCGGAAAAGGTAGCGATTGGGGGAAAGGAGCCCAGGGTGACCATGACGCTGGAAGAGCTTGAGCGCGAAGTGACCCGCTTGGAGGATATCCAAGCCATCAAAGAGCTGCAGATGAAGTACGGCTACTACATGGACTCGCATCACCGGCAGGAGGTGGTCGACCTATTTTTCGAGGACACGGAGTCGATCGAGATCGAAAGCACCGGCCTCTTCATCGGCAAAGAAGGAGTGAAGAAGTTCTTTCTGGACAACGATCTGCTGCAACCGGGGCAGACCGAGGTACCGGGTTGGGTCAACATCCGGATCTTCATGGACCAGCCGGTCATCGACATCGACCCCTCGGGAACCACGGCCAAAGGCCGGTGGTCGACCTGGCTGGCGGAAGCGATGGTGGTGGGCGGCATCCCACGGCAGCAGTGGGTGCACGGTTACTACGAGAATGAGTACGTGAAGGAGAACGGTAAGTGGTTGTTCAAGAAACTTCACTGGAATGTGACCTTCTTCACGTCGTTCGAGCGGGGTTGGCTGAACGTCCCGCTACTAGGTCTTCTCAATCGGCCGGACGCCGATGCCCCTGCCCCTCACTTCCATCCTTATCCTTCGGGGTATCGGTTGCCGTATCACTTCGTACACCCCGTGACCGGGTGTTGAGGGCGGCGCGGGCGCGGTATTGCGCGCCCGCGCCGCCCCCTCGCGTCCCCAAGCCCCTGGTTTGAGCGGAGGTGGGCATGAAGCCAGCGACCCTCGACTTCAGCGTACTTGAAAGACTGGGACTTTCTCGCCTGCCGGTGGGGGTGAAGTTCCTGCCCTACAGGCCCCAAGGCGTGGCACGGCTGGACCGTGGCCTGAATTTCTGCCAGATGTTCGTGGCTGCCCAGGAGGGGCCGGCGTTCTATGTCGAACGCGCGGATTTTCGCTGCGTAGAGCCGATGATACTGGGCATGGAAGACCTTGACCCGGTTCCGCTCAGCGGGCTGGTGGGAGAGTTGGACGGCCTCTACGAAGAACTCCGGGCCAACCAGAAGGCTTATTACGTCATTCCCCGCTTGCTGCGGGGCACTGTGAAGTGCGTGGTCTTCGCCTCTCTAAGACATCTCTCGTTCGACCCCGATGTTCTTCTTCTGGTCGCCGACAACACCGACCAGGCCAGGACTGTGATGAGGGCGACAGTGTATTCCACTGGCGAGGCGTGGACCGCGAAGGGGACGCCGATACTGGCGTGTGCCTGGCTCTACGTCTACCCCTACCTGAGCGGCGAGGTCAACTACATGGTCAGTGGCATGAGTATGGGTATGCAGGCGCTCGAGGTGCTTCCCCAAGGCCTGATGATCATCGCTATTCCTTGGCAGAAACTACCCATGGTTCTATGCAACCTGACGAAGATGGACTGGCACCCCTTGTCGGAGAACATCACTGGAGAAGAGCACAAAGAACGCTTTGCCGCCTTACTGAAGGAGATCGAGCAGAAGATCGATGAATGACAGCTTCGCCAGAGGATGGGCGGCAAGGAATCCAGCGTTAGCAGTCCGAACGGCCGGGATTCTCCGCGGCAGCAGTCCATGCCGCCAGTACCCCTCGGGGAGGGCCTTGCCCGAGGCTTTAGAGGCGAGGACAGATACTGACCTACACCGTAGACCCAGGGAGGCAGGAAGATGCACGACTATTCAGTGTTCGGTCGTTTTGACTTCGAGTGGAGCCCAGTGGGGGTGAGCTTTCTGCTAAAAGAGCCCCAGGGCGTCAGGCAGCTCGAAAAACAACTGGCCTTGTGCGAGATGTTCAGGGAAGCGCAAGCCGGGCCGCCCTTCTACGTGACGGCCGACAATTTCCAGTGCGGCACCCAAGTCGTGGGTTTGGCGGACTTTCCTCCCGTCATGTACAGCGGACAACTGGGGCCCGAGTTCTCCATGTTCAAGACCCCTTCTGCCAATCGGCGCGTCTACGACTACGTGCCGGTGCTGCCCCGGGATTCGGTCCGCTACTTGGTCCACGCCCGGCTGGAGGAGATGACCTTCGACCCGGACCTGCTGATTCTTACCGCGAACGCGGCGCAGGCGGAGATCATCCTGCGGGCGAGCAGCTACTCCGACGGTCGCATGTGGTGCGCGCAAGGTTCGAGTTGTCTTGCCTGTGCCTGGCTCTACGCTTTCCCCTACTTGCGCGGCGAGCTCAACTACACCGTCAGCGGTCTGGGTTTCAGCATGAAAGCCCGCCAGGTCATGCCCGACGGCCTGATCCTGATCGCGGTCCCGGGGGAGATGCTCTCCCAGCTGATCGAGAATCTCAACGACATGGAGTGGGAACCGAAGTGGTTCAAGCTGGGTCGGGAGGGCTTCGTGCAGGCCGTCAGGGAGCTTGAGGCTCGCCTCTCCCAGGAGTACCCGCCGGAGCTAGTGTGGGGCGAAGGCGGCGGCGTGCGGTGAGTCCGAGCTCCGGGATGACCGCCTACCGGAGCACTCTGAGGGCTTGCAACCTGGCGGGCTTCATCCAGAGTGCGACCATGAACCTCTCGCCCTTTCTCTTCGTGCCGCTCAAGCTGCTCTACGGGCTTTCCTACACCCAGCTAGGAACCCTGGTGCTGGTTAACTTCGCGGCCCAGTTCGCGGCCGACCTGTATTTCGGTGGGCCGGTCAACAGGTACGGATACAGGCCCTTCTGCGTGGGTTCGCAGCTGGCCATCGTCGTAGGTTTGGCGCTCTTTGCCGGTGCCCCCTGGCTGGCGCCTCGGAGAGAGATGGTCGTGTTCGTGCTGGCGACCGTCGTCTTCTCCGCAGCTGCTGGTCTTCTGGAGGTGCTGCTTTCCCCCATCACCAAGAGCATCCCGGCCGAAAACAGCGAGGCCAACTTCATGATCATGCACAGCGCCTTTGCCGGAGGCATCTTCGCTGCTGCGCTGGTGACGACTTTGCTGCTTCGGGTCTTAGGTATCGCGCGCTGGCAGGTGGTGGTGGCGCTCTGGGCGCTCCTCCCTTTGTACAACACCTTCCGCTTCGTGAGGGTTCCGCTACCGACCATCGTGCCCCAACACCTGCGCATGAAAACCGCGAGGCTGCTGGCGCACCCAGCCTTCATAACAGCCTTCATGGCCATCTTCTTCGGGGCGGCCACGGAGCTCCTCATCGTGCAGTGGGGCTCGACCTACCTGGAAAAGGGTCTGGGACTGCCCAAGGTGGCAGGGGATGTGCTGGGCTTGTGCTTCTTCGCAGCGATGTTGGCAGCGGCGCGTCTCCTGTATGCCAAGAAGGGGGAGAGGGCGAATCTCAACCACCTCATGGTCGGCGGTTCACTGGCCTGCGTGCTCCTGTATTTGACCGTGGCTTTGGCGCCGAAAGCCTGGCTGGTCCTGGTGGCGTTCGGGCTCATCGGGTTCTGTTCCTCCATGCTGTGGACCGGGACGCTGGTGGTGGCTGCAGACCGTCTGCCCTTCACCGGAGCGCTGATCTTCGGGCTGCTTGCCGGAGGGGGAGATCTGGGTATCGCCGTGAGCGGTCAGGTAGTGGGCTGGCTTTCTGATTTCCTTGCGGCCCGCGCGCCGGCGGGCCGCTCGGCGGCTGAATACGGGCTGCAGACGGCGATGCTGGTGGCCATGGCGATACCGGTGCTGTCCACAATCTGTCAACTCCCCTTGTGGAGGTTGGCTCCCCATCGTCGCTCGGCCGGACAGCGCCCGCAGGGTTGAGGACCACTCGGTCTCGTTCCAACTGACCGAGAGGTATACACTAGGACAAACCGGGCCGGAGATCACCCGGCTGGGGCCACCATCGAGTGGGCGGCGCAATCTTATGAGGGAGGGACAATGAGACTCCTGCGCTTCGGCGTGCTGGCCCTAGGGGCCTGCCTTGTTGTGTTGCTGTTGGCAAGCCCCGCACTGGCGGTGGGTAGCACGCCCCAAGTAGACATTCCCTACGACCACAGCTCGCTTCTAAAGGGCCAGGCGCCACCAGCGCAGACTCACAAGAACGGCATACCCGACCCGTCTTCGGCCTCCTCAGTGCCTCTGCACGACGGGCGCCCTCCGGATCTCATCTTGACCCTTTACGATTGGGATCCTGCTCACGCGGGGCCCCACGACGTGCCGTTCTGGAAGGAGTACAGCGGTCTGCATTCTGACGTCTACGTGGGCTGGAACGACCTCACGCCTCCGCCCACCTCTTCGCAGCAGGATCACGTCATCACTGCGGAGCAGATCGCTTACTTGGGCAGGGAGTTCGACGAGCGCATCTGGGCCTCCGATGTCTTCCACTTCGGCTGGTACAAGTCGCGCGCTCCTCAAAAGGGGATGGATGGCAGCCGGGCCGCCATCTTCGTCTACAACATCCGGGACGAAGCGTATTGGAGCAGCTATCGCTTCTATATCGCGGGATTCTTCTGGGGCGGTTTGAACGATGCGCTGCAAGTTAACGCTATCTTCATCGACTCCTACAACTGGAAGGACCGCATCGGGCCGAACGCTGCCCGTCCCTATCTCTACGAAGCCACCATCGCCCATGAGTTCCAGCATCTGATCCACCACGACGTCGACCCCGATGAGGACTCTTTCATAGATGAGGGCATGGCCGACCTGGCCGAGCAGTTCCTCTACGGGACCGTGACCACAGGCAGCCACATCGCTGAGTACCTTGTATACCATCGCGACTCGCTCCTCGACTGGGACGGCGAGCTCTACGACTATGGTGGCGCCGTACTCTGGATGGACTACCTGTTCGAGCGAGCGGGTGGCGGCAGCCTCAGGGGAGAGCCCGCCGACAGGGTGACCAAGCAGTACGCCAAGAAGCCGTTCGCTGATACAGCGGCGAAGTTTGCGGATGCCGGCGACAGGTTCATCTGGAATCTGATCCATGATCAAGCGAACGGCCTTCCAGCGGTGGCCAACTGGGTCGGGGGCCCGGCCAAGGTCGAGGCCCTCCATCGCGACTGGACCCTGGCCAATCTGTTGGACGGTAAGGTGGCTGAGCCAGAATGGAACTATCGTAACCTGGTCCTGGGAGGGACTGATTCCGACTACTACACCATCCAGGACGGGATCGACTTCTACGACTCCAAAGTCAGCGGCAACATGCCACCGACGCGCAAGAACGTACGCCGGCGTGCAGTCACCGAACCCTGGGGTGCCTACTACCGGGCCTTCGCGGGAAGCTCACCCGGGCTGACCATGAGCTTCACTGGAAGTGCTCAAGACGGTGTGGCCGCGCATTCGGCCCCGTATGAGTGGTACTCGGGGCTGGGCAACATGCTCTCGCGGACCCTGTCCTACATGCTGACTGTGCCGACGGGTGCCTCCACGCTTACTTTCTGGACCTGGTATGACATCGAACAAGACTGGGACTACGGATACGTGGAGGTCCTGGATGGCTCGGTGTGGAAGTCTCTGCGGCAGGTGAGTACCCTGCCCTCTGGCAGCGCTAACATCAACGGCTCGAGCGCGTGGGCTGGCCCCGGCGGTCTGACCGGCAACTCCGGCGGGTGGCAGCTTGCCACCTACGACCTGGAAGGACGCTCGGGAAGCGTGACCGTGCGGTTCCGCTACATGACCGACGAGGCCGTGAACGGGCAAGGCTGGTACGTGGACGACCTCGGGGTCGACGGCACGGTGCAGAACGACGTCTCTAGCTCCGCTGGCTGGACCACCAACGGCTGGATCTTCACGAACGGGCTTCAGAACAACGATTGGACGGCCACTGCCTATGTCCCCTATGCGAAGGCCGGGAAGAGCTGGTACACGGTGCAGTCGTTCGCCGGCCTGCAGGGCCAAGGGGTTTCTGGCTCGGTTTACTTAGACTGCCAGTACCTCAAGAACGGCTATGTCTATGGCGTGGTCTCGAACCGGCCGGACGGGGTGTTCGACGCTACGGGCAGACTGACGATAGCAAAGGGGCAGTAGACCGGGAGTAGAGGCCAGAAGGAGACTGGGCCCCGGGGAGGCCGGACCGGGTCCGGCCTCCCCGGGGGGCGTTTGAAGTATCTTGCTCACGCAGGATGCCTGGGTGTCGAGCCTCATTTTCCGAAAGAACGCGGCAAGCGGAAGCCGGACGTGAGCCCCCCCTCAGGGGTAGCTGGCGGCAAAGCTGGCTACCGCTTCTCAGCCTTGGGGCCGCGGAGGAAGACGACCGGCAAGCAGAGGGTCGTTCCCGGAGAGTGCAAGCGTAGCCGCGGCGGCCACTATGGTCCCGCGAGGGGTGATTTGTCCGCTTTCAGCGCTCGAGTTTCATTGGCTTACGAGCCAGGCACCACACCAGATCTGGATGGCCGTCGAGTCCAAGGACTGGCGGCCGGCACCAGGGTCGTCGGCCAGAAGGAAGCGAAGGGTTTGCAGACTGCGCGTAACATCGGGGATTGCCGCTCGCAGGGGCTTGTCCGAGGACCTTCTGCAAGGCGCGCCTATTATGAGAGACTCTATACGAGTGCCTCCGTTTGCGCGACCAAGAAGGAGCAATCAACATGCCGGATTTCGGAACTGCTTTCTCGGGGCTTGCTCATGACCGCAAGCTTACTCACGAAGAGCTGGTGCGGGCCATCCGCTTCATGGTGGCTGCCGAATACGAGGCGATTCAGCTCTACATGCAGTTGGCTGAATCCACTGACCATCAGTTGGCGCAAAAGGTGCTCAAAGACATCGCCGACGAAGAGCGCGTCCACGCCGGCGAGTTCCTAAGGCTTCTTCATGAGCTCGACCCCGCCGAGCAGGAGTTCTACGCTGAGGGGGCGGCAGAAGTAGAGGAGGAGATCGAACGCCTCCGCTGACGGGCAAGGCGGCTTCTCAGCGGACCTGCGAGCCGCCGGTTGCTGTGCGCGCTCGCCGACGGCGCGTACGGGTCAGGCAGCTAAAGGGTGCAGATGCGCGGCAAGGCCGTGCCGCTAGAAAGGGGGGAAGATGCAGGTCGCCTGTTGGGTTCTGGGGGTGGAAGAAGACCAGGCAGAGGACATGCTGCCCGATACCATCTCCATAGGCTTTCCCCTGATCGGTGATCTACGGCGCTACTTGAGCAGAGAGTCTTCCGCGGGTGACTGGGTCGCCCCGGAGACGTCTGGCGAGGAAGAGGAGCATGCCGAGTGGGAACGCCGACAACGGCGGGCGCTGGTGGCAGATTTCAGGCGGCTCTATCCTGGCGTCCTTGAGGCCCGGGAGAGACATCCCACCCGTATAGTCGATCCCTTTGGTCTTTGGCTCTTCGCCCATAAGACCGCGGTGCGCGACCTGGTAGTGGTACACGTGAGGCGCGGAGAAGGCCGGGAGGCCATCGCCATAGTGCGGATCACAGGCCCGTATTTCTACCGAGAGGACTCGCCCTGGCCGCACCGACTGCCGGTAGAAATGGTGACACGCTGCAGCTTCAAGCTCCCCCACCCGTATTCGGGGTGGCAGGAGGTGTTCAGCCGGGCCATCGAAGACAGCGCGGTGGACCATCTGGCGCGGATGCGCGCGGGGGAGCCGGTCGAAGACTGAGCGTACGCGCGCGGCGGTGCCCGGGGCTCCAACGGCCTGCCCGACCATGCGACCTCGAGCCTTCGTCAAGGTTGGCGATAGGTCAGGCCGAAACCGTAGGGGTACGCGGGCTCGACGCCCAGGTGATCCAACCAGGCCTGGCCGTGAAGCGGCCCGTATTCCACTACTGAAGCCTCGGGGTCGAAAGGCGGCAGATGGTCTGCGTCTGTGGGGATGGTGACGGGCAGGCGACCCGTCGGCCGGCAGCGGCCAAGGAGGACGTCGGCAAGGGCATGTCCTCCTTCCATACCCGGATACCAGAGAATGAGGAGGGCCGGTACTAGGTGGCACCAGCGCTCCATGATCACGGCTGACCCACACATGACGACTACCACGGTCCGCGGATTGACCGCTGCCGTCTGCCTGATGAGCTCCTCATCTTCGGGGTGAAGAGTGAGCGAGCGGCGGTCGCCGCCGCCAGCCAGCGGCGGGTCCGCGGAGAACAGGCCGCCGGTGCGCAGACGCAAGGCAGCAAGTAGCAGCCGGGGAACGAGGGCAAGCCGCGGCCGGGGCAGCAAGCGCTTGAATGCGGGAGGCGGGAAGTCGCCGAGATACTCGCCCTCGTCGCGGTAGTCGTATCCCGCCACCACCACAGTGGCGTCGGCGGCGGCCGCCAAGCGCGCCGCGCGCAAGGGTTGCTGTCCGTCGTCATACTGGACGGCACAGCCGAGCGGCTCGAGGGCTGCCCGCAACCCCGCAAGAGGGGTGACCACGTAGGGCGGGGTCACCCGACTGGAGCCGCGGTCCCCGGTATTGGGTACAGCGGCCAGCCGGCCGATGACGGCCAGACTGCGCAAGGTGCGGGGATCGAGGGGCAGGAGCGGCCGTGCCTCTGCCGCGCCAGGGTCGCGGCTGTGTCCGCAGGCCGGGGGCGGCGGTACCGCCTCGTTGCGGAGCAGCACGATACCCTTGACGGCAGCCTCCCGGGCCAGGGCACGGTGTTCGGGGCAGGCTAGCATTTCGGAGTTGTAGCGGGGCTCGCCTGGTAGCGCGGTCGACCGGCCGCCCTTCTCGGCCGTATCCCGGTCGCCCTCGCCCGCCGCGGCCAGGTCGTGCTCGCATCCCATGGCCGGGTCACGCTCGCTCGCCGCGGTCCGGTTCCCCGCGGCCCGGGCTCGGAGCTGAGCCCGCACTAGGCGGAAAGCAGCGTCGTCGATGCGTTCCTGGGGAAGGACTCCGGCGGTCAAGGCTTCTTGCACGCGGTCGCCGATGAAGATGCGGCAGGGCATCTCCAGGTCAAGGCCGGCCTGCAAGGCGGCGACGCCGTCACGGATGCCGAAGAGCCAGTCGCTGACTACGAAACCCTGGAATCCCCAGCGTTCCTTGAGGATGGTGGTGAGTAGGTAGCGGTTTTGACCGCACCACTCGCCGTTCACCGCGTTGTAAGCGGACATGATAACGGCGACACCTTCGTCCACCACGCGCTTGAAGTGAGGCAGATAGACGGTTTCCAGTACCTCGGGATCGACTCTGACGTCGACCTTGAAGCGGGATTCCTCGATGCTGTTGCAGGCGAAATGTTTTGCACAGCCGAGGACGTGGCGTTGCAGCCCGCGCACGAAGGCCGCGCCCATCTCACCGATGTGCCAGGAATCCTCGCCATAGGTCTCCTGAGCACGACCCCAGCCCGGGTGGCGGAGCAGGTTGAGGCAGGGCGCAAGCACGACGTTGGCTCCCACAGCCCGAGCCTCGCGGCCGATGGCCTCGCCGATGCGCTCTTCCAGCTGGTAGTCGAAGGAGGCAGCTCGAGCTATAGCGACTGGGAAACAGGTGGCGATTCCTCGGGCGACTCCCCGGGGGCCGTCGACGAAGTGGAGCCCGGGAAGACCTAGGCGGGACACTGCGGCTGCCGACCAGAGGGGCAGCCGCCCGGCGCGCTGCGACTGTGCTTGCGCAAACCCAAGCACCAGGTCGCGATAGAAGTCGAGATCCCCCGCAAGCAGGCGCAGTCGCTCCGGCGGGGTGAGGAGACTCACCAGACGATGGGCCTCCACATCGAGGTCGGAACCGGTTGCCATGGTCTTCTCGATCAGGCCTCCTTCCGCGCCTGGAGTCGTTCGCTTTCCCAAGGGCGCGACCGCGGTGCCCAGCCGGCAGCCCAGGCTGGCAGGTAGTAGTATGGCCGGCCAGCGGCACGCCATGATAGAGTTTACAGACCTGGCCGGCCAGACCACAGCAAGAGTTCTGCCTGCCATCGGACCCTGCGAGACCCCCGAAGAAGGAGGCCTCATGTACACCGGCCGCGACAGCAGGTTGGGAAACATCCCGGCTAGCCAGAGTCCTTCCGAACAGATCCGAGGGTTCGCCCGCTGGTGGCGAAGGGTGGGGTGGGGCCGTCGCTTGCTCCTCTTGGTCCCCTTGGCCGTTATTGTCATTCTTGTGGTCCTGTGGGTGGTATCCCGCCTCCTCACCGACTACTGGTGGTACCAGGAGGTGGGCTACACGACTGTGTTTTGGACTCGTCTCTGGGCGCAGAGCGCCGCGACGGTAGCGGCCGCCGTAGTCTTCTTCCTCATCCTCTACGGTAATCTGTGGCTGAGTCGGCGTTTTGTGCCCTCGCTGGTGCCGGCGGGGGAAGCGGGCCGGGGTGTCTATGACCTGGTGGATACGGCCCGGCGGAGCGGTCGCCGATTCTTGCTCTTCATTTCTATCGTGCTGGCGGTCGTTTTCGGGTTGGGTTACGGCGGCTCGTGGCAACGGGCGCTAACCTACTTCAAGCGCGTGGATTTTGGCTTCTCAGCCCCAGTGTTCGACCGTGATGCGTCGTTCTTTGTGTTCGCCCTTCCCTTCTTCCGCCTGATCCTGATCTTCCTTATGGTCGCCTTCCTCTTCAGCTTCTTGGCGCTGATCGTGGTCTATGGGCGGCAGAGGGCTTTTCGGCTGGAAGGGCGGACGCTGTGGGTGGCGCCGCGGGTTAGGGCGCACCTTTCCGTGATCGTGGCGGTGGCCATGTTCGGCAAGGCGGTGGACTATTTCCTGGGAGTCTGGGGTCTGGCTTATTCAGAGCGGGGCGCTGTCTTCGGGCCGGGCTACACCGATGTCAATGTGCAGATACCGGTTCTGCGCTTCCTCGCCGTCGTGGCTCTCATCGCGGGTGTGCTCTTCCTCCTCAACGTCTACTGGAAGACCTGGAAGCTGGCGGCAGCCGCCGTAGGCCTTCTCTTCGTCACTTGGCTCTTCGCGGGGCAGGTGTATCCGGCCATCGTCCAACGGTTCCAAGTGGCGCCCACCGAGATTCAAAAGGAGACCCCTTACATCGCCAACAACATCAAGGCTACCCGTTGGGCCTTCGGCCTGGATGAAGTGCGCTCGCTCCCCTTCAAGGCGGAGGTCGGTCTGGACTGGAACGCCATAGAGGCTAACCCCGGCACGATCGAGAACGTGCGGGTGTGGGACCCTAAACCGGCTCTGCAGACCTACAAGCAGATCCAAGAGATCCGCACCTACTATGCTTTCCAGGACGTCGACGTCGACCGCTACGTCATCGACGGCCGCTACCGTCAAGTCTTGCTGTCTGCGCGGGAATTCGATCATTCCCAGCTCAGCGTGGAAGCTCAGACCTGGGTCAACAAGCATCTTACGTACACGCACGGCTACGGTTTGGTGATGAGTCCGGTCAGCGAGTCCACCGAACAGGGGCTACCCAAGCTCTACGTGCGCGATATCCCTCCGGTGAGCGTTACCTCTCTACGGGTCAGCAGACCGGAGGTCTATTACGGGGAGCTGACTGACTCGTTCGTGGTAGTGAGGACCCAAGCCCAGGAGTTCGACTATCCCGCGGGCGACCAGAACAAGTTCACGGAGTACCAAGGTCGGGGCGGCATCGACATCGGCGGCCTCGGGCGCAAACTGCTGTTCGCTGTGCGCTTGGGCAGTATCAACCTCTTGGTCTCCAATTACTTGGGCGACGAGTCCCGGCTCCTTTACCGCCGGACGCTCGAGGAGCGCGTCCGCAGCATCGCTCCCTTCCTGCAGTACGACCGCGACCCGTATCTAGTGCTGCGGGACGATGGCAGTCTGGTCTGGGTCTGGGATGCTTACACCGTCTCCGACCGCTTCCCCAACTCCCAGCCCAGCTCAGGAGGGATCAACTACGTGCGCAACTCGGTCAAGGTGGTAGTGGACGCCTATCACGGCGAGGTCACCTTCTACCAGCTTGATACCGAGGATGCGGTAGCCAACACCTGGGGCCGGGTCTTCCCGGGGCTGTTCGTTCCTGGCGACCAGATGCCGGAAGACATCCGTCGCCACCTGCGCTACCCCGAGGATCTTTTCCGGGTGCAAGCGGAGATGCTGTCCGTCTACCACATGACCGATCCGCAGGTCTTCTATAACAAAGAGGACGTCTGGGAGATCCCCAGGGAGCTCTACGCTGGCCAAGAAGTGGCGGTGGAGCCGTACTACGTCATGATGGTGCTTCCTGGAGAGGTCCGCGAAGAGTTCGTCCTGCTGCAGCCTTTCACCCCCCGGGCCAAGCAGAACATGGTCTCGTGGATGGCGGCGCGCATGGACGGCGACAGCTACGGGGAGCTGCTGGTCATCACCTTCCCGAAAGACAAGCTGGTCTTCGGTCCCTCTCAGATCGAGGCTCGCATCAACAACGATCCCACCATCTCTGCGCAGATAACTCTCTGGGACCAAGCGGGCAGTGAGGTCTTGCGCGGCAATCTGTTGGTCATCCCGGTTGAAGAGTCCCTGCTCTATGTGGAGCCTCTCTATCTGCAGGCGGCCCAGCGGGCTATCCCTGAACTCACCCGGGTGATCGTAGCCTACGGCGACATGGTGGTCATGGAGCCCGACCTCAAGTCAGCTCTTGCCGCTATATTCAAAGGAGGTCCTCCGACCACGGTTCCCGGCACGCCCACCACAGGCCCGGGCGGGACGACGGGGCCGGGTGGCCGCGAAGGGCCAGCGGGGACCACCACCACCCTGCCTTCGACCACGACCACTATCCCCTCGGGCACCACGACCACTACCCGGCCGACCGGGCTGCCGGCCGACCGCGCGGCTCTGCTCGACCTGGCCATCCAGCTCTACGAAGAAGCCCGGGCTGCGCAGCGGGCTGACGACTGGGCCACCTACGGCGAGAAGATCCGCCGGCTAGGCGAAGTACTGGCTGCTCTGCGGGCGCTGGAAGACGCGGCTCCGTAGTCAAGCGCAAGGCGATTCTCGGGCCAAGGTGCTCTCGGCCCAGGCCATCCTCGGGCCCGGGTGCTCTCGGCCCAGGCGCTCCTTCGGGTGGGCCTTTTTCGGGCTCCTCTGGGGGATGCATCCTGAATGCGATTCGTTTAAGATGCATCTTGAAGTCTGCCACAGGACAGCGGAGCATCTTGGGACACAATCCCGGGACGCGACTAGCAGAGGGGGAGGTTTGAGATGAAGATAGGCGTGACCGGAGCCACAGGACAGCTGGGCCGGTTGGTAGTGCAGCATCTGCTCAAGCACTGCCAGCCCGAGGACGTGGTGGCAGTAGTGCGGGATCCGGCCAAGGCGGCCGACTTGGCCGGGCAGGGCGTCACCGTGAGGGTTGCCTCTTACGATGATCGCGCGGCCCTAGAGGTAGCTCTGGCGGGTGTGGACAAGCTGCTTCTCATCTCCTCGAACGAAGTCGGGCGGCGGATCCCCCAGCACCAGAACGTCATCAATGCCGCTAGAGCGGTCGGGGTCAAACACGTGGTGTACACGAGCGCTCCCAAAGCGACTACGTCTTCGCTGGTACTTGCTCCCGAACACAAGGCGACCGAGGAATACCTGGCTGCCTCTGGCCTCACCTACACGGTACTTCGCAACAACTGGTACAGCGAGAACTACACCCAGACCATCCGCAACGCGGCTGCCAGCGGGGAGATAGTCTCGGCGGCGGGGAACGGCCGAGTAGCCAGCGCTACGCGGGCGGACTATGCCGAGGCGGCAGCGGTCGTGCTCACCAGTGAGGGTCATGAGAACAAGGTCTACGAGCTAGGGGGCGACCAAGCCTGGGACTTCTATGAGTTGGCGGCGATGATCGCCGAGGTCACCGGCCGGCCTTGCACCTACAAGGCGGTAGAAGCGGCCGAGCTGGTCGAGCGTATGCGGCAGGCAGGGGCCGATGAAGGCACGGCGGCTTTTGTGGCGGCTCTGGACACCAACATCGCAGAGGGGGCTTTGGCGGAAGTCACCGGTGACCTCTCCCGGCTTCTCGGGCGGCCGACCACTCCCATGCAGGAGACGGTCAAGGCCGTACTGCAGTGAGCAGTAAGAGCGAGAAGGAGGGCGCCGGGGCTCAGGGGCGGGGACCCGGGATCGCCGCCCCCGAGCCCCGGCCGGCCCGAGCCGCGGCGCCTTCTCAGGTCGAGCAGGAGGTGACGACCGGGCGTCCCGCCGGTGTGGTGGGGCGGAAGCGGGTGCGGAAGCCCAAACCGGTGCGACGTCGCGAGATCGCCGAGGCCGCACTTCGCATCATGGCCAAACACGGGTACTACGGTACCTCGGTAGAACGCATAGCGAGGGCAGTAGGCATCTCCAACAGCGCCCTTTACCAACACTTCCGGAACCGCGAGGACGTGATGGTGGCTGCCACCGAACTGCTGGGCGAGCGCGGCGACGAGTGGATACGGCGGGCGGGTGGGGCGACGGCTCTGGATCGGCTGCTCAACATCGTGGACAGCCACCTGGAGTGGGCCTTGGCTTCGCTTGAGACTTTCGTGCGCCCCGTGTTTGCCATCGTCGGCGTGACAGAGAAAGCCCGGCTTGAGCCGAGCACACCGCGAGGGGTGCGGCAATCGTTCGAGGCTCTTCTACCCATCGTCGAGCAGGCGCAGAGGGAGGGGAGTATCCGGACCGATGTCGACCCCGGGGATCTAGCCTGGGCCATCCTCATGTTCGCGTGGGCGGAAGATATGGCTCTTCTGGCGCGGGTGGGCCCCGTGACCGACGGTGGAGCTTCCAAGCGGAATTTCCGCCGGTTGTTGGTTGCCTACCTGACCCCGGAGGGCGCTCGCAAGCTCGCGGAGTCTTGACTTGTCCGCAGGCAGCGTGATACTGGTAGAGTAGCTAACTGAACGAGATTCATAAAGGGGAGTCGGTGAGGGGGTCCGCAGGGGGGACATGGAGAGGGCAGCCGGCCTATCGTTCCAGGAACGCGAAGCACGGTTTGCTGCGGCCGTCCGGCTGGAGGTTCCCGACCGGGTGCCTCTGGAGATCGCTTATGGGTATTTTCCGGCCAGGTATTGCGGGGTCAGGCCTGACGCTGCTTACTACGACTACGAGACCTGGCTGGCCGCTTGCCTTGCCACAGTGGCGGCTTTTGGGGCTGACATGAGCAGTGTGCAACCTTTCTTTCCGGGAGAGGTGCTCGAAATGATCGAGCCGCAGGCCCTGCGCTGGCCGGGTGGTCGGGGAGCCGAGATCCGGTCTCACCAGGTGTTGGACGGCGAGTACATGCGCGATTCAGAGTACCCGGCGCTGATAGCCGACCCCACCTCGTTTCTGCTTACTCGCTATCTTCCGCGAGCCACCGGAGCCCTGCGGGGTTTCGCCTGCTTACCTCCCTTGCCTTGTGCCGATGCAGGTTATCGAGGGGTGCTTTGCCTAGCGGAAGCTCTGCTCGAGCCCGAAGTCGCGGCTGCTTTGGAACGCCTCAAGGACATCGGTGAGGTCTTCGCTCGCTGGCGGCCACGGCTCGCCGCCTTCGACCAGGAACTGGAGAACGCTGGTTTCCCTCTGCTGGCGGACCGGGTGGTGTTGGCTCCTTACGACATCATTGCCGACAACTTGCGGGGTATGCGGGGCATCATGACCGACTTGTTCAAGCATCCCGATGAGCTCCAGCAAGCCTGCGCCGCGCTGCTCAGAGTCATCCTGGACCGTCTAGGCTGGCCGGTGGAGGGCCGGTCCAACCGGGTGCTCATTCCTCTTCATTTCGGCTCCGCAGGCTTCTGCTCGCTGGAACAGTTCGAAACCTTCTACTGGCCCACCCTTAGGCAGATGATCGTAGCCATGGTGCAGCGCGGGTTCACTCCCCTGGTCATGACCGAGGGTGATTACACCTCGCGACTGGAGTACCTGCTGGAACTGCCCCGCGGCAAGGTTTTCGTGCACTTCGACGCCACCGATGTTTTCCGGGCCAAAGACGTGCTGGGCGGACACCTTTGCATCAGCGGCAATGTGCCGGTGACCCTCTTGGCCGCAGGGACGCCGGAAGAGGTACGCGCAGTGGCGAAGGAACTCATCGACTACTGTGGGCGGGACGGGGGCTTCGTGATGTCCACCCGCTGTCCCGTGGACGACGTGCGGCCGGAGAATCTTAGGGCTTTGGTCGACTTCACTGTGCAATACGGCGTGTACGTGTGAGCTCGACCTGACGCAGGGGGCGGAATGGTCACATACATTGTGAGGCGGCTGCTCATGGGGATCTTGGTGATCTTCCTCATGTCGCTCATCGTCTTCTTCTCGGTGCGGCTGCTTCCAGGGGACCCGGTTCTCATATTCGTCGCTCAACAACAGACCGGAGCCCAGGTCACCCAGGAGCAGCTGGAGAAGCTGCGGGTGGAATACGGCCTGGACAAGCCCGTCCCCATCCAGTACTTGAACTGGGCCAAGGGGGTGATCACCGGGGATCTTGGCAAGTCCATCATGTACCGGGACGATGTGGGCCAGCTCTTACGCGACCGCTTCCCGGTCACCCTCTACCTGGGGTTGGTGTCAGTGGCGATCAGTACCATCTTCGGCATCGTTTTCGGGCTGCTTGCTGCTATTCGTCGGGGGACCTGGATCGACTCGGTAGTGACCTTCCTCTCGTATATCGGTCTTACCATCCCGGTCTTCTTGCTCGGCATCCTCTTGATCTACGTCTTCGGGCTCAAGTTGCGCTGGCTGCCCATCGCCGGGTACACGGCGCCCTGGGACAACTACTGGTTGAGCGTCAAGCAGAGCATCATGCCCATCATCTGCCTGGCGGTCGCCCCTCTGGCCATGACGGCCCGGCAGATGCGTTCCAGTGTGCTCGAGGTCAACAACATGGACTATGTGCGCACGGCCTGGTCCAAGGGGCTCAAGGAGAAGGTGGTCGTCTTTAGGCATGTGCTCAAGAACAGTCTGCTGCCGGTGGTCACGATGCTTGGCATCAGCGTCGGACTCATCTTCGGTGGCTCGGTGATTATTGAGAACCTCTTTGCGATCCCTGGAGTAGGACGGCTGCTCGTGGGGGCAGTGTTCGGCCAAGACTACGTGGTCATCCAGGGGGGGACTCTGGTGATCGCCACCATCATCGTCATCGTCAACCTGATCGTCGACATCTCTTACGGCTGGCTTGACCCGAGGATCCGCTATGAGTGACGTTTCCGAACAAGTCTTCGTCGATCAGTCCGGCCCCGACCAGGTGCCGTACGGGCGCCCATTGGATGCCGAGGTAGCCCGCCCGGTCAGTGAGTGGCGGCGCTTCCTCCGGATCTTCTTCCAGCGCAAGTTGGTGGTGTTCGGGGTGGCGGTACTGGTGGTACTGGTCGTCGTGGCGATCTTTGCTCCTTGGATCGCGACACACGATCCTTACCGCAACGACATGTCCAAAGCTCTGCGCTCACCTAGCAGCGAGCACTGGTTGGGCACCGACAGTCTAGGGCGCGACACCTTCAGTCGCCTGGTCTACGGGGCTCGTACGGCACTCATCGTGGGCTTCGGCACGGTCGCCGTGGCCTCGGTGGTGGGGATGATCCTGGGACTGCTGGCCGGCTTCCTAGGCGGTTGGGTCAACGCGATCATCATGCGGGTCATGGATGCGCTCATGGGGTTTCCCATGTTGGTGCTGGCGCTGCTTCTGGCTGCGGTTCTGGGAGCGGGCATCCACAATGTGATCATCGCCCTTTCCATCGCTACCCTTCCCGCCTACACCCGCCTCATGTGCGGCGAGACGCTCAGCGTCAAAGAGAACGAGTACATCATGGCCCAACGCGCGATGGGGGCCAAGAGCCTGCGCACGATGGTCAAGCATATTCTGCCCAACGCCTTCCAACCCACTTTGGTGCTGGTCACCTCCATGCTGGGGAATGTCATTCTGGCCGAGGCAGGGCTCAGCTTCCTCGGCATCGGCATCAAGCCTCCGGGGGTGGCTTGGGGAAGCATGACTGCCGACGGTTATCGGTTCCTGGAGGCGCATCCGCAACTGTCGTTCGCGCCCGCTCTATGCATCATGGTGGTGGTGTTCGCTTTCAACATGGTGGGAGACGGGTTGCGTGACGCTCTCGATCCCAAACTGCGGGGTGTGCTGTGAGAACGAGCGTCTCAGGTAGCGCAGCGGTGTGCGAAGCGGGCCCTCGGGGCCGCATGCTGGAGGTCGAGGATCTCTACACCGAGTTCAAGATCGACCAGGGCATCGTCCATGCTGTGAACGGGATCTCCTACGCAGTGGACGAGCGCGAGATCGTCGGTATGGTCGGTGAGAGTGGTTGTGGCAAGACGGTGTCTCAGCTTTCGGTGATGCAGCTCATCCGGCGTCCGGGTCGGATCGCCGGGGGGAAGGTCTGGTTCGAAGGAGTCAATCTGCTGGAGTACCGGCCCAACAGCCCGGAGATGCGGGCCATCCGGGGAGGCAAGATCAGCATGATCTTCCAAGAGCCCATGACCTCTCTCAATCCTACGCTCACCATCGGGCGCCAGATCACCGAGTCCCTCGAGCTCCACTTGGGTATGAACAAGAAGGAAGCGCGGGCCAGAGCCATCGAGCTGCTGGACCAAGTCGGTATCCCGAGCGCTGCCAGTCGGCTGGACGACTATCCTCATCAGTTCAGCGGCGGTATGCGGCAGCGGGTCATGATCGCCATCGGCGTGGCCTGTGAGCCCAAGATGGTGATCGCCGACGAGCCTACGACGGCGCTCGACTGCACCACACAGGCTCAGTTGCTTGAGCTCATGCTTGCCACTATAGACCGCTGCCAGGGGGCGCTGGTGCTTGTCACTCACAATCTGGGCGTGGTGGCCCGTTATGCCCAGCGGCTGTACATCATGTACGCGGGCAAGATCGTGGAAGAGGGGCGCTGCCGCGACATCTTCTACCGGCCCAGCCACCCCTATACCATAGGTCTCCTGAACAGTGTTCCGCGGCTGGATGAGGCCAAAGGTAAACGGCTCGTCCCCATCTGGGGGACGCCACCCAACCTTATCGATCCCCCTGCGCGTTGCGCCTTCTACCCGCGCTGTCCCGAACGGACAGAACGCTGCCGGGTGGAACCGTGGCCGGAGCTCAAGCCGGTCGAGGGGGAAGGCCACCTGGTCCGTTGCTACATGCGGGAAGGAGGTCGCGGGGCATGAACGAGGCCCGCGCCACCGAAACCCGGCTGGTGGGCCGACCCCAGGACGCAGAGGTGTCTGTGGCGGTCCCTGCGAACGACGTGATCCTCAAGGTCGAGGACCTGCGCATGTACTTCCCTATCACCCGGGGTCTGCTCAAACGCAAGGTGGGCGAGGTCAAGGCTGTGGACGGTGTGAGCTTCACTATCCGTCGGGGCGAGACTTTGGGATTGGTGGGGGAGAGCGGTTGCGGTAAGACCACCGTCGGCCGTTGCATCTCGCGCATCTATCAGCCTACAGACGGACGCATCTGGTTCGAGCACAGGGAGATCTCCAAGCTTGCCGAGAAGGAGTTCCGGCCGCTGCGCCGGCACATCGCTGTCATCTTCCAGGATCCTTATGGCTCTCTCGACCCCCGGCAGACAGCCGGGAGCATCGTGGGGGAGCCGCTTGAGATCCACAAGATGGTGCGGAGCAAGGCTGAGTATCGCGAGCGGGTGGCCGGCCTGTTCGCCAAGGTGGGGCTTGATCCCGCCCTGATGTCGCGCTATCCGCACGAGTTCAGCGGAGGCCAGCGCCAACGCATCGGCATCGCGCGGGCCCTGGCCGGGGATCCCAGCCTGATCATCTGCGATGAGCCAGTATCTGCCCTGGACGTCTCGATCCAGGCCCAGATCATCAACCTGCTCATGGATCTCAAGGAAGGGTCTTCCGGTCTCACCTACATCTTCATCGCCCACGATCTCTCCGTGGTCAAACACATCAGCGACCGCATCGCAGTGATGTATCTGGGGCGCGTCGTAGAGATCACCACGCCGGCCGAGCTTTATTCCAACCCCATCCATCCCTATACGCGAGCTTTGTTGTCGGCGGTCTGCGTTCCCGACCCCGATATCGAGGCCACCCGGGAACGCATCGTTCTGGAGGGAGAGGTGCCCAGTCCTGTGAATCCTCCCTCGGGCTGCACGTTTCACGCTCGGTGCCCGGAGGCCACGCCTGCCTGCAAGACCACGGTGCCCAAGCTGACTATGGTGGCCGAAGACCACGAGGTGGCCTGTCTTAGGGTAGCCGAGGCCGCGGTGAAGGAGGAGCAGTAGTCCGCTGCAAGGTCGCGGTCTACGGAGGCGGAAGAAGGAGGGTGACCCGATGGCGAAGAGGCAGTTTGCTCACCTGGTGAAGCCGGTGCTTATCCAAGAAGGACCGCCCGGGCTCTATCCCACTCCCCGGATCTTCATGGAGGGCAAAGACCTGGAAGGCTTCAACGCCAATTTCTCCTACGGGTTCTTCACGGGGCCGGCTTCTTTCCACCCGGTCGAAGGTGCCGTGGTCCATCCTTACGACGAGGTCCTGGTGTTCGCCGGTATCGACACGAGTGACATCCTCAAACTGGGTGGGGAGTGCTCCATAGAGCTGGGGGAGGAGCGTGAGCTCTACAGCATCACGGAGCCCACCGTGGTCGTCGTGCCCAAGGGTACGCCGCACGGGCCGGCCAAAGTCTTGCGGGCCGATCTGCCCATCGCTCACTACCACATCGGGTTGGAAGCAGAATACCGCGCAGAGCCGGTGCCGGTGGCGGCCGCCCCCAGCCAAGGAGAGAAGTACCGGCATCTGGTCAAGAGGTTAGTCACCACTATCCATCCGGCGGAAGAGGGTTCCGGCATGGGCTATGAATCGGTGGTGGACGAACGGGGGGTGATGCGTCCCGCCGAACGAGGCGTCGGGCCGGGGAACGGCGACCAGATCGTCTGGCTGTTCGGCCCTGACCTGGAGAACATCTCGCTCAATTTCACCTGGGGCCACTACAGCCGTTGCGGCAAGTGGCACCGGGGCGGAGAGATACATACCCACCCCGAAGAAGAGATCCTGGTATTCGTGGGCTTCAATCCTGACGACTTGACCGACCTGGGCTGCGAGATCGAGCTGGGCATGGGGCCAAGCGCCGAGCGCCACGTCTTTAACAAGTCGACGGTGGCCATCTGTCCCAAAGGTTTTCCCCATTTGCCTGTAATCACACGCTGGTGCGACAAGCCTTACGGTTTCTTCGTGGCCTGCTTGAGCGGAGAGCACGCGTCCCCGTGGGTCGAGGTGGAAGAGGAGTAATGAGGTACCGCTGGGTGCGCAGGCTGGACCGGGAGGTCTCCGTTCTGGGAGTGGGGGCCCCGCGTCACCGGGCGGGCGACAGTGGTGCTGGTCTGGGCGGCGGGTGCCCTGGTTTCGTGGAGCTCTTCCAACGGGCGGTCGACGCGGGGGTCGACTATCTGGACCTGGGTTGGTTTCCCAGTATCGAGGATTGCCCCCCTTGGGCGGAGATGGTCAGAGCGGCACTCAGTGACGGCTATCGCGAGCGTGTGCGGATAGCGGCCAATATGCCGCCGGCCCTCGCCCTATCGGCGGAAGAGTGCAAGCGCTTTCTTGCGCGCTTGGCAGAGTCGTTGGCTTTGGAGCACTTGGACCTCTGCTTTGTCGGCGAAGTCGACCGCGTGGTCTGGCAGAGGTTAGCGGAAGCAGGGTTCCCTTCTTGGGCCCCCTCCCTGTTCGGAGAGGGTCGGCTGGGAGCGCTCGGCTTCTTCTTGTGCGATGACCTGCAGGTCCAGAGGAAAGTGCTCGCCGCTTGTGACGGCTGGGCGGCCTGCAAGCTCCGGTACGGCTTCTTCGACTACTTGAAGACCCGACCGGGTGCGAGCGGGGTCAGGTTCGCTTCTGAGCAGGGTCTCATGGTAGTGGTGGCCGAACCGACCAGCGGGGCTCTCAGCTGGCTGGCCCAGGCCGGTAGAGACACTGACGCGTGGCGGGCTCTGCTGGACGCGCGGTCTTCAGAGGAGGCGGCACCGTTGGTGGAGGCACTGGGCGGGGGGGACAGCCTGGACGTCTGGACTCTCCGCTGGGCGTGGGACGATCCGGGGGTCTCCACAGTGGTCTTGGACCTGGTCCCAGGCCTGCAGCTCGACCGTTACCTTAGGCTCGCCGATCGTGCGGTACCGCGTACCCTGGCTGTGCAGGAGCTGATTGCGCTGAGTCGGTTGCGCGACCGTTTCGTCGCCGCAAGATCGGTGTCATGCGCGGCCTGCTATGCCTGTATGCCCTGTTCGGAAGGCATCGACATTCCGCGCGTGCTCGATTTTCTGGACGAAGCCGTGGTCTACGGGAGTGTGGAAAACGCGCGGAGCAGTTACCGGTTTGCAGGTCAGCGGGCGGATTCTTGCACAGGCTGCAGAGAGTGCGAGGCTCGTTGCCCACGCGGTCTGGCCATTGCCGACGGCGTCACGCGGGCAAATGTCCTTCTGGGGGCTGAAGCCGGTGACCGAGCCGAATGAGGGGGAAGGAGGGATGGTTTGCACAGATTAGAAGGTTCACCACTGCGCAAGTACTTCCGCATAGGGGAAGAACTCAGGATCGCGTCGCATCCGCACGAGCAGGAGGTGCCCAGTCCTGCCCTCTTCATCACCGGCGGGCCGGTGCCAACCGCTCCGGGTTTCCGTCTGGCCACGTTCGCCATAACTCAGCCGTTCGAGATGGTGCACGAGACCCACACGCACGACTTTGACCAATACCTCTGTTTCTTCGGGGGAGACATGCGCAACATGCTCGATCTGGGGGGAGAGGTGGAATTCTGTCTTGCGGAGGGTGACGAGGAGTTACAGACCTTCGTCTTCGCCAAACCTTTCGCCGTATACATCCCGGCAGGGATGAGGCACTGTCCCCTCCGTTACACCCGGGTGGACGATCCGGCTCGGCCCCTGATCCACCAAGACCTCGTCTTCACGGGCGAGTACATCCGCAAGCCGGCCCCCGAGCAGGGCTCTTCGGCATGACAGGGAGAGTGGATAGATCAGGGAAGGGGGTACCTATAGGGAAGTGGGAAGTGGTGCTGGCCAGAACATCCAGATCTACTGTGCGCAAACGAAGCTGAAGCGACTCAGAGGGCAAAGAAACCAGAGTCCGGGAACGGGGGTACAAGAGTGATGAGAAGAAGCACGAAGACAGCGATATGGGGCGTGGGTATCCTGATCCTTGCGCTGCTGGTGGCCGTGTTGCTGGTGGCTTGCGGCGAGGAGACCACCACCACGACGGCGGGGCCAGGCACGACCGCGGGTCCGACCACCTCTGCGACCGCGGGCACCACCGAGACCACCGCGCCGGCAGGCCAGCCTGTGACCGGCGGGGTACTGCGTCTGATCCACAATGCCACTCCGCAGGTAGTCGGCTTCTGGCCCAAGATGGGGCCGGTCGATGAGGGCGGCATCTTCCCCGGCGTTGAGCGGATCATGCGCTTTGCTCCTGGCCGCAAGTTGGAGCCGGACCTCGCGGAGAGCGTGGTGGAGGACCCCGATGCCCTCACCATCACCGTCAAGTTACACAAAGGCATCAAGTTCCATGACGGCACCGAGCTGACGGCGGAAGTGGCCAAGTGGAACTACGATCTGGGCGCGGCCGGAGGCAAGCTCCAGTTCGCTGATGCCATCAAGGAATTCGAGATCGTCGACAATTACACCTACGTACTGCACCTCAACTACTGGCACAATCAGTTGCTACAGTCCTTGGGCTGGGTGCCCATGTTCTCCAAGGACGCCTATGAGAAGAACGGCGGCGAGGAGTGGGCGCTCAACAACCTGGTGGGGACCGGCCCCTTCATGCTCAAAGACTTCAAGCGTGATCAGTCCTTGACCTGGGTCAAGAACCCCAACTACTGGCGTGAGGGGCAGCCCTATCTGGACGGCATCGAAGTCACCATCATCCCCGATGCCACCACGGCCTCGGCCATGATGGAAGCGGGCCAGGCCGACATCTGGCAGGCGGCTGACGCACAGGCCCGCTCGGAGATGATCAAGAAAGGCTTCAAGGTCCAGACCGGCTGGGCTGGCTTCCAGTTCCATCTCATGCCCAACACGGCTGATCCGGCCTCGCCGTTCACCGACCAGCGGGTACGCGAAGCGGTCGAGTATGCTTTGGACAAGCCGGCCATCTGCGAGGCCATCGGCTATGGCTTCTACTTCCCCCTCTATGCCGTAGCGCCGGAAGGGGAGTGGGGCGGTGACGCCATCGTCGTCAAGAGGGAGTACAACCCCGAGAAAGCCAAGCAGCTCCTGGCGGAGGCAGGGTATCCGAATGGTCTCCCCATCGACCTGCTGGCCGTGGCTGAGGCTGGTGGGCGTAACACCGGGGCGGAAGCCGTCAAGGGCTATCTGGATGCCGCCGGGTTCGTCACCAACATCGACATCGCCGATCCAGGCCGCTTCTACGGTTCGGTCTTCGGCATGGGCTGGAAGCACCTGGCCTTCATGTTCAGCGGGAACGACTACAACTACCTGATGTCGTGCAACGCTTGGTGGGGTCCGCAGCCCAAGACCAATCTGGCCAGCTTCGCGCGTCCGGACGATTTCAAGGCCCTATTCGAGCCCGCTAACATGGCCCGGACCGAGGAAGAGCAGAAGGCAGCCACTGCCAAGATCGTGGCCTATATGAACGAGCATGCGCTCATGATCCCGGTGTTCCACTATCCGGCGGGGATCGTGATCGCGGACTACGTGCACACCGAGTACCCCATGGAGGGTGGCTTCGTGCACTGGTCTTGGAACACGACCTGGATGGACAAGCACTGATCGACGGCTAGCAAGCAGCAGCCGGTCTACGGCGAGTCTTAGTAGCCGGCGCACAGTAGATGGACCGGGAGAGGCGGCGGGGGCGGTCCGCCCGCGGGCGAGAGGCCCGGGGCGGACCGCCCCCGCCATGGTGGCATTCGGTCCGTCGAGCCCGCGATAGAGGTAGGGAAGGAAAGCTTGGTATGGGATCGCGTTACGAACACGTCTTCGCCCCTCTGCGCATCCGGGGGGTGGATTTCAAGAACCGCTTGGAGCTAGCGCCGCCGTCACCGAACCTAGCCGACCGTGAAGGCAGAGTGACGACCGAGTTCGTCAACTTCTTCCGGAGCTTTGCCCGCGGGGGAGTGGCGGTCATACATGTAGGGAACTCGGTGGTCGACAAGCGGGAGGCCTGCGACGAGGAACGTCAGCTCGACTTGGGCACCGACGAGTGCATCCTCCCACTCACCCGCTTCGCCGAGATGTGCCAGGGTTTTGGCGTGCAACCTTCGCTGGAAATCAACCACAACGGCAAGGACTCTCACTACGACAAGACCGGCCGGCCGGCTTACAGCTGCTCCTCGTTCATCTCGAGCATGGAGCGGTATCGAGCTGCCCTCGCGGGTCGGGAACCCATCCCCACCATAGAGATGGACCACGCCAAGATCAAAGAGACGGTCGACAAATACGCCATGGCAGCCCTACGCTGTAAGCGGGCCGGCTTCAAGATGAGCATGATCCATGGGGGCCACGGTAACCTCATCTCCCAGTTCGCCAGCCCGCTCTACAACAAGCGGAAGGACGAGTACGGAGGCTCGCTCGAGAACCGGGCTCGCTTCGCCATCGAGGTCCTCGATCGGGTCCGTGAGCTGTGCGGGGAAGACTTTGTCATCGAATACCGCATCTCGGCCGATGAGATCCACCCCGAGGGTATGCATCTGGACGAGACCCTGCGCTTCATCGAATTGATCCAAGACAAGGTGGATATCCTCCACGTCTCCGCCGGGTTGCATGGTGAGTTCGAGTACATGCGCAACTGGTGGCAGAACTACCTCATGGAGCGCGAATACAACGTCCACTACGCGGCCACCATCAAGAAGGCCTTCCCGAACCTCATCGTGTGCACGGTCGGTTCCATCATGAACATCGCCCGGGCTGAGGAGATCATCGCCTCGGGCAAGGCCGATATGGTAGCCATGTGCCGGCCCTTGTTGGCCGACCCCGAGATGCCGCGCAAGTATGCTCTGGGGAAAGAAGAGGACCATCGGCCTTGCCTGCGCTGCCAGTATTGCGGTTTTCGCTTGATCGTTCCTGCGGTGATCAACTGCGCCGTCAATCCCTATCTGGGCAACGAGACCGAATTCCCCGCAGGTCGGGTCTCCCGGGCTGAGGTCACGAAGCGTGTGGCCGTCGTGGGTGGTGGTCCCGCCGGGCTGCAGGCCTTGCTCACCCTCTGTGAACGCGGGCACGACGTCACCCTCTACGAAAAGAGCGACCGTCTGGGTGGGCACCTGGTGCCCGGTTCCGCCCTACCCTTCAAGCAGGACATACGCGACTATTTGGCCTATCTCTTGCGCCAGGCGCGCAAGGCGCCCGCTCGCATACTTCTGAATACCGAAGCCACCCCGGAGCTACTTGAGAAAGAAGGCTACGACGCCCTCATAATCGCCGTGGGCTCGCGGCCCCTAGTGCCGCAGGTGCCGGGCATCGACAAGCCACACGTGCACTGGGCTCCCCTCGCCGACACCGGCCAGGTAAAGGTGGGGGAGAAGACGGTGATCGTGGGGGCAGGTTCGGTGGGTATCGAAAGCGCCATCGGGCTAAAGCAGGCCGGCAAGGACGTGGTCGTGGTGGAGATGGCCTCCGATCTGGAAAACCTGAGGCGGTCATCCGGGGCGGTTGCGGGTGAGCTCTTGCGGTTGGTGGAAGAGCTCGCCATTCCCATCCACTTGGATTGTGCCCTTGCGGAAGTGACCGACTCCGGCGTCGTCTGCCGCAGTACGCGGGAGGGAAAGGCGGTGGAGTTCCCGGCCGACACCGTGCTTCTGGCTGTAGGCCTGGAGCCGTGCTACGACGCGGCCGATTCGTTGCGACGGACGGTGCCCGAGACCGAGGTGTATGTAGTGGGTGACGCCCGCGAGGTGGGGACGATTGCGACAGCGGTGATGTCAGCTTTCCGAGCGGCGGCTTATATCTAGAGACCGGACGCCCGGGGCCGGACCTAAGGGAGGGGACATATGGGCGCGATGTTCTCCGTCCTCAGCGTGCGGGTGTCTCGCTCAGACCCAGTGCGCTGGGATCCAGTGGCTGCACACCTTCCTCGGGCCGGAAAAGAAGGGGGTCCAGCTCCGCCGGTATCTGCGTCAGTCGGGCTCGCTGGGCTCTGGACAGAGGGAGGTCGGACAGGGTCTCCCGGCCGGGAAGCACCGGTAGGGCTCGATACCGGGTGGGGAAGCGGCTGACGTCGCGTTGCACGTACACGGGTAGGTAGCTCAGGCCGGTCACGCGGGCGCGAAAGCCGGACTTCTCGAGGTGAAGGTAGGCGATGAGACCGCTGTCCGAGTACCGCCAGGGCTGGTTGGAGAGGAAGTTGCCGAGCGAGTAGGCTACGTACTTGCCGGGACCGCCTGCCAACCCCCCGACGCGGGCTATGGGCTGTACGACGTGGGAATGGTGGCCGATGATGACATCCACTCCTCGCGATAATACGGCCTCCGACTCGAGCAAGGCACGGGTGACGGCAATCTGTCTGGCGTGGGGTTGTCTCTGGTACTCGTCGCCCCAATGCACGAGAGCTACCACTATCTCGGCCCCAAGAAGTCGCGCAAGCGCGGCGTCGCTGGCCACCCGATCGACATCGAGCCGGTTGACAGCATAGGTCCCCCGTTCGCGCGGTGGGCTATGCCCGTTAAGGGTCTCAGTGTAGGCTAGGAAGCCTACATGTACTCCTTTGAGGTCGACCACCAGGGGGGTCTGGCTCTCGGTCAGGGAGCGGTTTGTGCCCACGTGAGCCAGACCGGCTTGGGCGAGTCTGTCGATGGTGGCCACCAACCCCGACCAGCCTCTGTCCAAACAGTGGTTGTTGGCCGTGGTACAGAGATCGATGCCAGCCTGGCGCAGAGCGAGCGCAAGCTCCAGGGGAGCGTTGAACAGAGGAAAGCCGGTGTAGCCGCTCTCCGGTCCCGCCAGGGGGGTCTCCAGGTTGGCCACCGCGTAGTCGGCCGCTCTCAGGTAAGGCGCCACGTGCCGGAGAATCGGTGTGAAGTCGTAGGCTGCAGCCGCAGTACCGCCTCGAGGGTTCTCGCCATCCCCCGGTCTTGTCCTTGCCACCCGGGCGGAGTCGACTAGACGCTCGTGGGGGATGACATCCCCGATGAAAGCTATGGTCACGCGGACGTTCTCCTCGGGCAGGGCCGGCATGACCGCGGCCGCCGCGAGTGGGTACACTAATGACAGCACCCAGGGGAGCGCAGGTAACGACGCGGCAAACAGTACCGCAAACACGAGGACCGCCCGCCTCGCTGCGAAGACCGAACGCATCGCCAGGGTCAAGGCAGACAGGGCCCGGTGTCGGCGTGGACAGCGGCGTTGCGTAGACCGGGACCGCGGGTCTTCCCAGCTCGAACCACGGTCAAGGGAGCAGGTCAGCTGTTTCTCGCAGAGGCCCATCGCCTCCTACTCTAACAGCCCGACCAGATGGCAAACTACTGGCCTGAGCGCTGAGATGCGAGTGTGGCTTGACGCTAGTTGCAGGCTGTGAGAAAAAGAGCCGTTGAACGCTGCTAGAGCTGGGTAGAGACACGGGTTCTGGACAAGGAGAGGACATGGCCGCGAGCGCAGAAGGACCGAGCGAGGTACGCCAGGACTTCATCCGCGAGCTGGTCCAGCGGGACCTGGCGTCCGGTCGAGTCAAGAGCGTGGTGACCAGGTTCCCTCCGGAGCCGAACGGCTATCTGCACATTGGACACGCCAAGTCCATCTACCTCAACTTCGGTATCGCCCGCGACTTCGGTGGCCGCTGCAACTTGCGCATGGACGACACCAATCCCACCAAAGAAGACGTGGAGTATGTGGACTCCATCTTGGAAGACGTCACCTGGCTGATAGACGGCTGGGCCGACCATTGTCTTGCTCTCAAGCCCAAGGGGGCTCTTCCCGAGCGCCAGGTGGTCGACGGGCGGGAGGATTTTTTCATGGTTCCGGCCATGGTGAGAGAAAGCGGCGGTCGAGCCTTGGAACCGTTCTACGCCTCCGACTACTTCGAAGCCTTGTACGAGTTCGCGCTACAGCTGATCCGGAAGGGCAAGGCCTACGTCTGTGACCACACGCCCGAAGAAGTGGACGCCATGCGTGGGGCCCCCGACAGCCCGGGGCAGGAAAGCCTCTACCGGAACCGCTCGGTCGAGGAGAACCTGGACCTCTTCCAGCGCATGCGCGCGGGCGAATTCCCCGATGGGGCGCGGACCTTGCGCGCGAAGATCGACATGGCCTCTTCCAACGTGTGGCTGCGCGACCCGGTGCTCTACCGCATCCGCCACACTTCCCATCATCACACCGGGGACGCCTGGTGCATCTACCCGATGTACGACTTCGCGCACGGCCTCAGCGACTACATCGAAGGCGTGACCCACAGTCTTTGCACTCTTGAGTTCGAGGTCCATCGGCCCCTTTACGAATGGCTCCTTGAGGCACTGGACCTGCCGCGCGTGCATCCCATCCAGCGCGAGTTCGCGCGGCTCAACCTCAGCTACACCGTCATGAGCAAGCGCAAGCTACTGCGCTTGGTAGAGGAAGGCTATGTGCGCGGCTGGGACGACCCCCGTATGCCGACCATCGCCGGCATGCGCCGCCGCGGCTATCCCCCTGAGGCCATCCGCGCTTTCTGCGATCGCATCGGGGTGGCTAAGAGGGAGAATCTGGTGGAGCTCAGTCTGCTTGAGCACTTCGTACGCGACGAACTCAACCGCACGGCGCCCAGGGCCATGGCAGTGCTGCGGCCTCTGCGACTGGTGATCGAGAGCTATCCGGCGGACAAGGTGGAGGAGTTCGAGGTGCCTCGCAACCCGGAGGATCCTTCGGCCGGCCTACGTAGGGTGCCCTTCTCGCGGGTCCTCTACATCGAAAGAGATGACTTCCGAGAGGTGCCCCCTCCCCAGTACCATCGCTTGAGCCCGGGGGTGGAAGTGAGGTTGCGGGGGGCCTATCTCGTCACCTGCACTGGGGTGGTCAAGGATCCGGGTACGGGGGACATCATCGAGGTGCGAGCTGTGCACGACCCGGCTTCACGAGGCGGGGATGCTCCCGATGGCCGCAAAGTGAAGGGGACCATCCACTGGGTGTCGGCTGCTCACGCCTTGCTGGCCGAGGTCAGACTCTATGACACTCTTTTTGCGGTGAAGGATCCCGAAGAGGGGCCCCGGGGTGGGGATTTTACGGCCAACCTCAATCCCGCCTCATTGGAGGTACTGAGCGACTGTCGAGTGGAGCCCTCGCTGAGTGGCGCGTTGCCAGGACAGCGTTTCCAATTCGAACGCCTGGGTTACTTCTGCGTCGACCCCGATTCGCGGCTGGGGCGGCTGGTCTTCAACCGTACGGTCACGCTCAAAGACACGTGGGCCAAGATCGAGAAGAAGTCCGGCTGAGCAGATACAGCCACGGGTGAGGCCCACGCGAAGCGGCGTGATGCTAAACTCTTTGGCGTTGCCCGATGGTGTAACGGCAGCACGACTGACTCTGGATCAGTTAGTCGAGGTTCGAATCCTCGTCGGGCAGCCAGTCTTTTCGCCGGTGCCTGGACCGGGAGAGCGAGATTGGTAGGTCAGGGTGAGGGCGCTGCGCAGACGTCTGGCGGCGTAACGGGGGCTGTGCGCGACCGGCTAAAAGCCGGTCTGGCACGTAGCCGACGGCAAGGTCCGACTGGACTTTTCACCCGCCTTTCTCGCACGGGTAGAGTCTTGGCAGCTGGCGCGGTACTGGTGGCCACCGTCTTTCTCACCATATGGGTAGGCGCTCTCTCAGCCCCTGCGAGTGCGCTTGAGCGATCCGCCCCTGTACTCTCCGCCTGCGAAGTAGATTACCCGCCTTTCTGCTTTGTGGATGGTCAGGGCAAGCCAGCCGGCTTCTCAGTGGAACTCCTGCGGGCCGCTCTGGAGAGAGTGGGCCTCGAGGTGACTTTCCGCACGGGCGTATGGGCTGAAGTCAAGGATTGGCTCGCTCAAGGCCAGGTTCAGGTCCTGCCCTTGGTAGGCCGCACCCCGGAACGGGAGGAGTTGTTCGACTTCACCGTCCCCTATCTGACCATGCATGGCGCGATCGTTGTTCGGCAGCAGGACTCGGCTGTAAAGACACTAGCCGACCTGCAGGGGAAGCGGGTGGCGGTGATGCAGGGCGACAACGCCGAGGAGTTCCTACGGCGAGAGGACCGCGCGTTCCCGATCTACACCACACCCACCTTCTCCGAGGCTCTTCGTGGCTTGGCGGCCGGCCACTACGACGCCGTAGTGATTCAACGGCTGGTGGCTCTGCGACTGATCGAAGAGCTGAAGTTGACCGGTCTGAGAGTCGTGGAGCGACCGATCGAGGGTTTCAGCCAGGATTTCTGCTTTGCCGTGAGGGAGGATGACCAGGAACTGCTGGGGGCGCTTAACGAGGGTCTGGCACTGGTCTTTGCCGATGGTACCTATCGGCGTCTTCATGCCAAGTGGTTTGCGGCGCTTGAGCTTCCTGCCGCAAGGCGCATTGTGGTGGGTGGGGACGAGGCGCACGCACCCTTCGAGTTCATTGACGACAAGGGCCGACCGGCGGGGTACAACGTCGATCTGGTCTGGGCCGTGGCGAGAGAGATGGGCCTGGACGTGGAGATCCGCTTGGGGCCCTGGGCCGACATGCGAGCGGGGCTTGCCCGGGGCGACATAGATGTCCTGGAGGGGATGCTCTATTCGCCGGAGCGTGACCAGGTCTTTGACTTCAGTCAGCCTCACACTGTCAACTACTACGTCAGCGCGGTGCGCAAAGGGAGTGGTCCTCCCCCCGAGTCGCTGGCCGACCTCGAAGGCAAGACCATAGTGGTGCAGGCCGGGGACATGGCTCACGACTTCCTGCTCAAGGAAGGGCTCGGGGACCGGCTGACCACTGTCAAGTCGCAGGGCGAGGCGCTTGCGGCAGTGGCAGAGGGCCGTTATGACTGCACGCTGGTGTCCCGCATCCCTGCCCGGTACGAGATGGAGAAGCAGGGTCTTGCTGACAAGCTCCAGCTGGGGAAGAACTCCTTCTTCACCGCCGACTATTGCTTTGCAGTGCGGGAGGGAGAGACGGCTCTCCTTGCCGCCTTTGCCGAGGGTCTCCGTCTTATCAAGGAAAGCGGCGAGTATCACGAGATCTACCAGCGTTGGCTGGGTGTCTACGAGGAGCCCAAGACTTCTGCTGCCACCGTTCTGCGCTACGTGGCCTACGTGGTAGGGCCTTTGATGGTGTTGTTGGTAGTAGCGGGTCTCTGGACCTGGTCTCTACGTCGTCAGATAGCCAAGCGGACGGAGGACCTGCAGCTGGTCGAGATCGGTGTGGACAACATTGGCGACCTTCTCATGTGGGTGGATCGGACGGGCCGGTTCGTCAAGGTCAATCAAGAACTGTGTCGTCGTCTGGGCTACAGCCGCGAGGAGCTGCTCACCATGAGGGTGCCCGACATCGATGTCGATCCCCCTTGGAGTTCCTGGGAGGAGCATTGGCAGGAACTGAAGGAGCACGGCACATTACGTTTCGAGACCAGGCACCGTACCAAGGGGGGAGAGGTGTACCCGGTCGAGCTCACCATCACCTATTTTGAGTACGGTGGTCGCGAGCTCAACGTGACCTTCGGCCGCGATATCAGCGAACGCAAACGCATGGAGCAGGAGCGGGAGATCACCACCCAGGCCATCGAGCAGATCAGCGTAGGGATGATGCGCGTGGACCGGGAGGGGCGGATACTCGATGTGAACAACCACATGTGCCGCATGCTCGGCTATTCGCGAGACGAACTGCTAGCGCTCCGGGTTTGGGATGTGGCGATCGAGAATACGCCCGAGGACTGGCCGGCGCGGTGGGAGTTCCTGGGCAGTCAGGAGTCACTCACCTTCGAGCGGCTTTTCCGCACCAAGGCGGGCGACTTAGTGACTATGGAGGTAACGGCTAGCATCGTCGAGTTCGAAGGGGAAGAGTTCAATCACGCCCTCATCCGCGACATCAGCGAACGCAAGCGGGTCGAGGCTGTCCTAAGGGAGCGTGACGAGCAGTTGCGCCAGGCCCAGAAGATGGAAGCCGTGGGCCGACTGGCGGGCGGGATCGCGCACGACTTCAACAACCTGCTCACGGCCATCATCGGTTACAGCGACCTCATCCTCGCTGATCCCCGCTTCGCCGACACCCCCTGGTATGACGACCTCTGCGAAATCAAGAAGGCGGCGGAGCGCGCTGGAGGGCTCACCCAGCAGATCCTGGCCTTCTCGCGCAAACAATTGCTCCAACCCCAGGTGGTCGCGATCAACGAGCTCGTGGGGGAGACGCTGCCGCTCTTGCGGCGCACCTTGGGGGAGGACATAGAGCTCGTGGCTGAACTTCATCCCGAAGGCGGCATGGTGGAGGTCGACCCTCACCAGTTCACGCAGGTGCTGATGAATCTGGCAGTCAATGCCAGGGATGCCATGCCGCTGGGGGGAAGACTGGTCTTTGCCACTACCAACGTGCGTATAACCGATCCGACCCAAGTCGGCGACCCAGACTTGAAGCCGGGTGAGTATGTGCGTCTGACCGTGTCGGACACCGGCATCGGAATGGACGCAGAGACGCTCTCTCACGTCTTCGAGCCATTCTTCACTACTAAGGCTCCTGGGCAGGGTACCGGGTTGGGTCTGCCCACGGCTTATGGCATCGTCAAACAGAGTGGGGGAACCATCGTGGTACACAGCACGCCTGGTGAGGGGAGCACTTTCGCGGTCTACCTGCCGCACGCGGAGACCAAGGCTGTGTCGGAGGAAGAGGCGCCGATTCTGGCCAAAGCGAACCCCGATAGCCATACGATACTGTTGGTGGAGGATGAGGAATCTGTGCGTGGTCTGGTCGAGCGGATGCTCGTCAGCATGGGGCACACCGTCTTGAGTGCAGGGTCGGGGGGCGAAGCGCTCAGACTATTTGAGGAGCATCCCGAGGTGGACCTTGTAGTGACAGATGTGGTACTTCCTGGGGGTATGAATGGGAGCGATCTAGCCCAGATCGTGCGCCAGAGGGCCCCTGAGGTGCCGGTGCTTCTGGTCTCTGGGTACCCCTTGAACGTCGACCTCGACCAGAAGCTGGGGCAGTCTGAGCTCTTCTACCTGGAGAAGCCGTTTACCGCTGAGGAGCTCGCCGCCAAGATAGAGGCGATGCTCACCGCTCGCCGAAACCAGGAGACGTGACGAGAAGGTAGCGCGGAATCGCTGTCTCTCCGGTCAGCGTCGGTACTCGGCCTTCACCGCCACGACGGGGCACTCGGCACTCAGCAGGATATCCTGGGCATCGCTTCCGACCAGGAGTTTGCCGGTCCGAGATCGCCGCCGCAGGCCGATGACGATCATGTCGGCGTCTTCCTCTTTCACCACTTCGTTCAGGTCCTCAGCCGGGGTCAGGCCTCTGATGAGGCGCCTGGTCTTGTGCGGAATACCTTCGTTGGTAAGGCGCTGCTCGATTCCATCGAGCTCCTGGCGGTAAGTGAGGATCTCTTCCTCTTCCTCCTCCCAACTGCCGCCGCCCCTGATCGAGTGGACTATGATCACCTCCGCCCCCGAGCGTCGGGATTCCGCTACGGCCCACTCCAGGGCCGCCTTGCCCTCGGGAGTGATCACGTATCCCACGACGAGTTTCATGACGCCCGCCTTTCAAGAAAGGTCTGGGTTTTCACCGTCTGTTCGTCGGCCGGTTCACGCCGGCATCTCGAAATCGGCCCAGGTCCCGCAGCGATGGCGGTATTCGAAGTGCTTGTCATAGTCGGCCCAGTTCCAGGAAGAAGCATGGGCGGCTCGCACGTTCCTCAAGAAAGGAAGGGTCACGTTCTCCAGACGCACAGGCCGACCGTCCGGGCCTTGGGTCAGGCGCATGGTCATCTCGCCGGCGGGCATGCTCACCTGGATCGTGTTTTCTGTCTCCTCGACCGTGATCGGTACATAGTGGACGCCTAACACCTTACGCATCAGTACACCACCCAGAGAGCGTAAGACCACTTGGTCGAGAAGGGCACGCTGTTCTGGGGAGGCAGTATCGGAGACATAGACCGCGCCTTCGGATCCCTTTGCGACTACCTCGGCATAGGTGGAGTGAGGGAGATCGCCCACGTACACAGCCGTCACTCCCGAAAGGTCGACCTCGTCGACTACACCCTCTACGATCCGAAAGACCATGAAATACCGGCAGCCGCCCTCCTTGTCACGGCCGAAGTAGTAGGGGCAATGACCTTCGGACGCGCATGTCTCGTAGTACATGCCTCTAAGCTGTCCCGGTGCCGGGGAGGTCTCCATAGCCACACCCCCTTTGTTCGCTCGCCCCAACGGCTCACCAATCCGAGAAGTTGGTGTTGTACCAGATCTTATCGGTGCCTTTCTTGGCCCGCTTCTGCCAATCCTTGGCCTTGGGTTCGGCTTCTATGCGAGCGAGCAGCTCGTCACAGCGCTGCTTCACGAAGGCCTTCTGGGCCTCGTCCAGGGCGGGCACCTGGTCGACATGGGTCTTCGCGCGTTCCAAGTTGGTGGTAGCTGTATACCAAAAGCCCCAGTCGTAGCTCAGGCGCTTGGCGACATAGCTGCGGTTGATCTTCTTGTGCTCATCGTCTCCGATCTCGGCGACTGTCAAGAGGAACTCGAGGTCTTTGAGATCCTTGTCGTTGATCTCCCATATCTGCAGTTTCTGGAGCATTATGTCGGTGAGCGAGATGCAGTAGTCGTCGAACTCCAGGCGGTCTTTGAAGCTCACTTCGTGACAGTAGTCGAGCTTGTCCAAGAAGATGTCGATCATGGGGACAGCCCCGCCGTAGTAGATCTGGCGGGTCTTGCCCGTCATCATCAGGGTGTCGAGGTCACACTCGTAGCCCAACTTCTCCATGAGGCCTTTGAGCTTGCCCCCACTCTTACCGTAAGCGGCAAAGTCAATGTCGGTGAAGTAGCGTTCGCCGAGGCGCTCCAGTCGCGCGTAGAACTCCACGTGTTCCGGGAAGTGGTAGTGCAAGGCGAGCGGGCCCATCACCCGCATGACGATGCCGGCTGCGCGGGCGGCGTCTACGATGCGCCTTCCCTCGCTCAAGAAGACCTCCGGCTTGGGATACTGGTCGAGCGGGATGTCCTTGGGCAGTATGAAGGGCTTAGCCACGGGACCTCCTCTCAGCCCGAGGTGAAGACATAGTCCTTGACCTTCTTCTTGTCGAGCATGACCACCACACCCTTGAGGATGCCTTCAGAATACTCGCTCCCAGGGTTGATGATCAGAGTACGGCCTACCTTCTGGGCCCCGCGCGACTCGTGGATGTGGCCATGCAGCCCCAGAAGGGGCTGGTATTTCTCGATCACTTGCTTGGCACCCAGGCTACCCGCGTGAATCTTCTCCTCGGCTGCCATGCGCATCTGGGCGTCGAGCTTGGGACAGAGGTCTAGGGCATACCCGTAAGGGGGCACGTGGAAATTGAAGATGGCGTTTTCGAAGTCCTTTGGCGAGTCTCCGATCCGTCGGCACAAGCTGTCCAGATAAGCGGTCAACTCGTCCTCGGGGCCCTCGCGGGGGGTATCCCAAGGAGTAGGGTTCGAGCGAGAGGATGAAACCATGACGTAGCCGTCGAACTCGACGACCTGGTCGTCGCAGGGAAGGAGCGTCTGCGATCGGGCGATCATGTCGTCGATCTCCCACCAGTCATCATTGCCTGGGCAGACAAAAACTTTGGTGGGTCTGCCGGCCAAACGCTCGTCAGCTAACTGCAGCCACTCCTCGATCCTCTGCAGGGCACGTTGCTTGAACAAGGCGTCGATAGCAGCGGGGTCGTCCTTGATAGCCTCGTACTCTTCGCGGGTCTGCTCTACCCAGTAGTACCCGGCGTTCTCGATGGTCTTCTTGACGGCGGCCAGTTCCTCGGGGGTCTTCATCTCGGTGTACTGGCCCATCAGGTGACATTCGCGGCCACCGCCCGGTTTCTCGACTAGGGGGACCAGTACTTTGCCGAGCAGATCACCGTTCAGGATAGCGACGTCGACACCATAGATGGGGAGGGCGTTCAGGAACTTGCGATAGCAGACGTTGGAGCCGTGGATGTCGGTGACGTAGAACAGTTTGAGCAACTATCACTCCTCTCCAGAGCGCACGCCTATGCTGGAGGCGGCCTAGACTACCTTGTTGGTCTGGGCGGGGCCGCGAGACCCGAAGCAGGTCTCGCGGCCCCGCCCCCCACGGCCCCAGTCCCCTGAGTGGACTACGACCAGCCAAGTCCGTCACTCAGCCGGCCGGACTACCCGGAACCGGCCGGACTACCTGATCATTCAGGCGGCAGTTCACCGGTAAGCATAGCAGTACTGATGCCCGCTGTGCGTCTTGCCCGCCAGGACCAGAACGCGTACCACAGAAGACCTGCAGCCCAGGTACCGAGTATCAGCATGCCGGTAGCAAGAGTGAACTCCTCCAACTTGGTCTCCTGGAAGAAGAAGAACACCGCCAGGATGGCGAGGTAGGCCAGGTTGACGATGGCGCCTAGAGTGACGACAGGGATGCCCAACAGTTTCCACTTCCGATAGGGGGAGGCTTCCCAGATGCCCCGCGCGCGCGGAGAGAAGGGGAAGATGGCAGCGGCGATGGCTGTCACCCCGAACACGGAGAAGATCTCAAGCGCCGTCACAGAAAGACCCTGTTCCTGGAAGGGCAGGTAGAAACAGTAGACGGCGATGAGTATCTCGGCCAACACGAAACAGAGGAGGTAGTTCTTCACGGGCGAGGCGAAGCGCGGGTTTACATCGGTGAACCACTTGGGCCCCATGCGGTCCATGCCCCAAGCAAAGATGATGCGAGGGAAGGCCAGGTAGGACAGCGCCACCCACCACAGCGTGAACAGCAAGAAAGAGAACGCCATCAAGAAGAGGATCACCGGATTCTGGTTGACCACGGCAGCCAAACCCACGAAATGGGGACTCCAGGGCAGGGTGTAGCCGGCGATGGCGTCGGTCCCGTTGTTATCCAACCAGGCAGTGGCGGACAAGAAGTCGAAGTCGACCAACGTGTACAGACCGACAGCTGTCAGAATCATGAATACCCCTGGCAAGAGGATGGCGAAGAGATTGGCCAGGATTATGCTCTTGTCGGGCCGCTTGACCTCGCCGGCTATGAACGTGATGCAGTAGGAGTAGGCGAAGAGCCACGAACCGGCCACCATCACGCCGAAGGTGTCATACCAGTTCCAGGTAGTGGGCATGTCCTTGCCGGCAGCCTCGCTTACAGCGGCGATGAAGTCGTGGTACTCGAGAGAACCGTGCTGAGCCGCCAGGGCGTTCCAGGAGGCGATGAAATCGTCTTTGCCGTAGGCGAGCAGCACGACTACGATGATGGCTGCCCCCAGAAGACCTAGTCCCATGACCACCTTCTGCACCCGCGCGAAGATCTTCACCCCGAAGACCACGAAGAAGAAGGCGATTATGCTGGTGATAGTGGCGATGACGAAAGTACCCCAGTTGTAGGGCAGAACGCTGAAGAACTGGTTGGTGTCCGCATTGTACAGCCACTTCCAACCAAGAAAATCGGCGAGCATCACGCACCCGGGATCCGCCATCCACGGGGCCAACACGTAGATCCACATCAACCAGATGAACGCGTTACCGAAGGATTCCCCGATCCCTATCAGTGGGTGGATGATGCGCGAGTTATAGATGTACTCACCTCCAGAGCGGGGCATCGACCCGCCTAGGATCCCCCAGACCAGAGGGAAGCCGATGCCGGCCAGCACCACGGAGATGACCGTTGCGATGATGAGGTTGCCGCCCAGGTAGACTCCCAGGCCGAGGCTTATCATCACCCAGATGCTCGGCGTCAGCCCTTGGTTCATGAAGCCCACACCGAAGGCATCCCACAAGCTGAGGCCACGCACGAGGCCGCTGGCCTTGCGCGCGAAGGTTATCTCCCCTTGTGCTGCCATCACGCCTCCCTTCCTGATCCCTTTCGCTTCATTCCCTTTCGGCCCAAGAGAGGGCCTGACCGGTCGCAGTCAACCCCTCGGCCAATGTGAGCAGACGCGGTCCCATTTGTCAACGCGCTTGTTTCCAGCGAGAGGGCTGCGAGGGCGGGACCAGTTGTGAGCCGCCCTCCTCGGTCGAGATGATGGATCGTTCCTCTCCATACCACCTTGCGCCCGCACAGACCGGCACACCAGACCAGACCGCTCAGGCAGTCGCGCAGAGGCAGCCAGGCCAGCCAGCGCCGGAGGGGACGGTTGTCGGTGAACCCGGTCACCAGCCAGGCGGTGGCCCACCGTACCGCCAATGCTCCCGCGATCGCGCTCCAGCCCCAGGCTCCCCTGGGGTCCAAAGGCAGGAGCACCAAGGCTAGGGGCAGCGGCAGCGTCAGTAAAATCCCGGGATACTCCCGCGGTCGATTCACCCGGTTGGTGCGGGCCCAACGGACCTCGCGGTCCCACTGTTCGCGCCAGGTCGTGGTACCCAGGTAGCAGTCGGCGATGTACCGGGAAAGGACCACCTCAAGTCCAGCGGCCCTTATGCGACGAGCGAGGTGGGTGTCTTCGGCTAGGCGGTCGCCCACGGGTCCCCAGCCCCCTATGCGCTCCAGGTCGGCCTTGCGTAAAGCGATAGTGGCGCCGAGAGCGAAATGCATAGCAAGAAACCTTCGAGCTACCACGACCTGGGGCAGGAAAGTCACCCCCATGTACAAGGCCTCCAGTTTGGCGGTCAGGGTGCGGGGGGCCACGCCGCGGTAGCAGCAGGTCACCATGCCTACCTGCGGGTCGGCCAAGGGCGCTGTGATCTGGCGTAGGTACGAGGGGCGCACCCGTATGTCGCTGTCGCTGATGACGAGCCAGGAATATGCGGCCTCTTCGGTGAGCCGAGCGAGCGAGTTGACTTTGGGATTGGGAAAGAGCGGGGGGATCTCGGTCAGCAGCCGCGCGGGGCGCTCGGGATGCTCTGCGATGACATGACGGATGAGAGGTACGGCCGGGTCGTCCTCCTCCGCGACGGCGAAGAGGATCTCGTACTCCGGATAGTCCTGGTGGAAGAAACTGGCGAAGTTCTCGTAGGCACCTTCGTCGAGTCCCCGTACGGGTTTCAGTATCGACACGGGGGGCGGAGCTTCGGCCGTCACGGCCACACCAACCGGTGCGCCGGTCACGGTGGCCTGGGCCGTGTTCGTGGGCGCCGCCTTCGGCAGCTTCTCAGTGCGGAAATATTCCCGCACCCACCAGCAGGAGACCAGCAGGTATACACAAGCTGCCAATGGTATTAGGTAGGCCAGTTTCTCCACGCCTCGCTCTTCTCCTGGAGTTCGGGGCCGAAAGCCTCGGCGAAGTTCATCAGCAGAAGACCGTCTTGTTCTGCCACGCTCCTCACCCAGGGGTCCAGGAGGGCAGCAAGGTCGCCGGGGTTAGGGCCCAGAGCCCCGCTCTCCCGACGCAAGGAGGGATGGCAATAGATCTCGACCACCTCTGCTGCCGCGGAAGGGCGTCTCCGCTGGACCAGGTGCTCCAGCAAGGCGGCGAGGTAACGAGCCGTGAAACTGCCTGACTGCATGAGCCCGTAGACCCGGGCTGCCGTCGGCAGGGGACGACGCCGGAGTGTGCGAGCGCAGCGAAAAGTCAGCAGCGAGAAGACCAGCTTCCAACCCAGCTTGAGCCAGGGATGGGCAAGTTCGTGGCGAAGGCTGAACAGGAGTTCGTCGCTCACGTTGAGGCGGATGGCTCCGGCCCCGAACTCATGGGCCAAGGACAGCACCAGGGGGAACACCGCAGGATGCAAGTGGAGATGGTGATGGCTGTCCACGTGAGAGAGCGACAAACCAGTGGCTGCGAACGCCTCGAACTGAGCTCTGAGTTCGCGGGCAAGTTCTCGGCGCGCAGCCGGACTGAAGAGATAGAGCAGTCCCGCCCAAGTGACGCTCCGAGGCAGGAGGCCCACCTCATCGGTCATATGGGGCACCTCCTGAGGTGACGAGGCCGCCCGGGCGCGGGCAAGGACCAAGTGCAGACCCACTCCGAGACCAGGGCGTTCCCGGGCGGCCTGCACAGCCGCGGCCACCGCACCGCCAGTGACCATCAGACTGGCCGAGGTCAGGATGCCCTCGTCGTAGGCTTGGGCTACCGCAGCGACCACCTCAGGAGAGCGACCGAAATCGTCAGCATTGACGACCACGCGGACCGCGCCGCGGCGGTTTGTCCGTCCCGCGGGGTCTGTCGCACTCGTCAGGTTACGTTCGCGCGTTTGCAAGCGCCGCTCCGGAGCCTCAGAATAGAGCCTCATCGTAAGTTGGGCACGTACGACGTGTCTCATCCAATCACGTGCACGAGGAGAGGGCAAGGTGGTCATCATCCGGGAGATGGAGCCTCATGAGTATCCGGCAGTGATGCGGCTGTGGAGCGAGGCCGGTCTTCCGGTCAAGCCGTGGGGTCGGGACGCGCCTGAGCGGGTCGAGGCAGAGAGACAGTCGGGCCGGGCGATCTTCTTGGTGGCGGAGAGCCGGGGCCGACTAGTGGGCGTGGTGATCGGGACCCATGACGGTCGCAAGGGCTGGATCAACCGGCTGGCGGTCGCCCCGGCCTACCGCCGGCAAGGCATCGCCTCCCGTCTGGTAAGTGAGGCGGAACAGCGGTTGACGGCCCTAGGCCTCGAGGTGGTAGCGGCCCTCATCGAGTCCACCAACGCGGGCTCGCTTGCCCTCTTCACCGCCCTGGGGTATCAACATGACCCCGGGGTCGAATATGTGAGCAGACGCAGTTCTCCCGAGGCTTGAGTCGGTCCGCGCCTTAGGGGAGCCTGCGCTTCAGGGGAGTCCGCGAGTCAAGGGGGCCCGGGCGAGCCCACGCCCGTGGTCGACGGGCAAGGCCGTCTCCCGACCTATTCGAGCTTCCGACCTGTCTATGCCTTCGGACGGGCCGTCAATTCGGCTTCAGGGCGGCGGGTGGCAAAGGGCCGGCTCGGCCGACCTACTGCTGCCATGTAGACCACTCCCTCGGCAGATCCGTCTACACCGAGGAAGGCATTGGCCTCTTGGTCGTAGAAGGCGGCAACCGGACAGCTACCCAAGCCGAGTGCCACCGCGGCAAGAGCAAGGTGTGCCGCCATATGCCCGGCGTCAAGGTAGACGTAGCGGTAGGCCCGCTCGCGGTATTTCCATTCTGAGCGGGCGAAGACCGCGGTCCAGAGGAAGACGACGGCCGCTCTGGCTACAAACGGCTGATCGAGCGCCGCTCCGGCTACGGCGGACCGAAAGTCGCCAGTCTGAAGCTGCTCCAAGGAGTGGCTGCCTTCCGCGATGGGACGCTCCAACATGTCTACGCCCGCGACCCGATAGTGGTAGAGCCCGGGCTCGAGGTTCTCGACTTTGCTCACCACCAGATAGGTCTCTATGGGGTAGAGCGCGCCTGCGGCAGGGGCTGCCCGATAGAAATCCTGCCCGTAGGGGGTCGTGAACCTTGCGGTTATCCCGGCCGAAGCCCACAACAGGCGGGAGAGCTCAAGGAGGGTGAGGGGAGCAGCCGCGAATGAACGGAGTGACCGTCGCCGGGCGACACAGGTGAGGAGATCCGGCAGGGGCGGCTCATCGGGGGTGGGTAGGGGCGAAGGCAGGGAGATCACGGGGACGTGGGTGTAGAACTTGTAGGCAGGTGGCCTACTACGCCAGTCGAGGGTGCGCTCTTCCTGCTCCAACCTCTCCCGTTCATAGGACGACGCCCTTTGAAAGGCTCGTCCCACGTTCTCAGACATGATGTGTTCTGCCTCCTTCAGTGCGGCTCGAGATGATAGTCTCCGCCGTCACAGGCTCTCGCACAGGGCGCGGCTCTGGTAACTTCTGCTGTACTCTACAAAGTTCCCACATGAGGATAGGTGAGGCAAGTCAAGGCAGTGCGGGACTCTGAGGTCAAAGTAGTCCACAGCGGGGAAGAGCCGCGGCAGACCCAATGGTTCCAGCTAGGGGTCATCAGTGCTGCCAACCTGGTGGTGTGGTCGGGCTTTGGGGCCATCTTGCCCTATCTCCCCGTCTTCTTGCGTGAACAAGCCCATGCCTCTATGTGGGTGATAGGCGGCGTGGCCGCTGCCTACTATGTGGGAACGTTCTTGTTCTCGGCTGTCTTCGGTCGGCTGAGCGACCGCATCGGGCGGAAACCCCTGATCGTTTTCGGAGTCGCTCTCTATTCCGTTTCCACTTTCCTGTTTCTTTCCACGACTCATCCGGGCTGGTTCGTACTCTTCCGTCTGCTCGAAGGCGTCGGCGCTGCGGCGGTGACTCCTGCTGGGCAAGCCCTGGTCGCTGAACTTACCGTGGATGAGACTCGCAGCCGAGCCTATGGCTGGCTCACCACCGCGCAGTTCGGCGGTCTGGTGGCGGGCCCTGTCATCGCCTGGCCGCTTTACAGCCTGGGCGGGGGGCAGGGGAAATGGGCCTTCTACACCATCTTCTTGTTCGGAGGAGCGGTCTCGGCTCTTACAGCTGTCGCTCTAGCGCTTTTCATCCGTGAGCCGGAGCATGCTCGCCAGCAGCGGGCGGTCAAGGTCACTCCGCCGTCGTACCGTCGCCTGATCACCCGGCCGGTGTTCGCCTTCATCGTAGTAGCGACGACCGGCAACTTCGCCATGGGAGTGTTCGAGGTGCTGTGGAGCCTGTGGCTGCGTCGGCTGGGGGCCTCGGTGCATTTCATCGGGCTTACTTGGATCGCTTTCTCTGTCCCTATGCTGCTTGCTTTCGTGGGCGGATATCTGGCCGACCGTTACAACCGGTGGGTGCTCATGTTCACCGGCTACACAGTGTCGGCCTTTGCCTGGATCTTCTACGGCACCACCGACAATCTGCCCCTTTTCTTGGGCGTGAGCGTGATCGAAGGGCTGGCCGTGGCTTGGTCATATCCGGCCAAACAAGCCTTCTTGGTGCAAGTGGTCACCCCCCGCTGGCTGGGCAGCGTGCAAGGGGTAGAGCAGACGAGCATGCAGGTGGCGGCCTTCATAGGCACCTTGGCGGCCCCGGTCCTCTACGAGTATCTGTCCGGGTTGGTGATCAGTCTGGCGGGGATGGTCTCGCTCTGTGGACTGATCTACGCGGCACCTATACTCCGCCGGGAATGGGGGAGGCTGAGGGCGGAGACACCCCAGGTCGACGCAACGCTGTAGTTGAACTATCTACTCAAACAGCTATGATTAGTCCTATGGAGCAACAGATGGTCCAGGAAGCATACTCGGCGTCGGTCGCCGAAAGCCACCCGGGCTGCGAAAGGCGCCGAGAGGATCGTCGTAAGCGACGTTTCAGCCTGGTTCTGCATGAGCGGAGAAGCGGGTTCGACCGCCGCGGTCCCGGGCCGGGAGCCAGCCGCCTGAGTGTGGGCTATCGCCGGATGTTGCTCGGGCTGCGGGATCGCCCTCGTTTCTTGTTGCTCCTTCTTGCGCTTGTAAACGTACTCAACTTAGCTGATTTCGTTTTCACCTTGAACGCCTTGGCCATGGGTGGCAGAGAGGCCAACCCTATCCTGCGCCCGCTTTTCGACGCCAATCCGCTCTATGCCGCGGTATTCAAGGTGGTGGCCGTTCTTGCTGTCTCCTGGGTGGTCTGGCGTTGTCGTCGTTTCCGGAGCGGCCTGGAGGCTGCCCTTCTCATGGTGGTCATGTACGGGGGAGTCGTGCTGTACCACCTTTATGGGCTACTGGTCTATTGTTGAGGCTTGGGCAGGTGAGCCCCCGGCCTTCAGCTGTGCCGAAGCGCGGCGGAGACCGGGGCAGGGTACTTGGATCTCTGGGCTCTGCCTGTTGAGCGGAGATCGTCCTCCAGAAGCGGCTGCTGCATCTCTCGTAGCGCAGGATCTTGTTCGAGGACAGATAGGAGAGCCTCCACCACCCTGGGGTCAAGCTGGGTCCCGCTGGAGTTCTTCAACTCCCTGGCCGCCTGGCGGTGGGTGCGGGCCGGGCGATAGGGCCGGTCCGAGCGGATGGCGTGGTAGGCGTCAGCTGCGGCGATGATGCGGGCCCCCAGGGGGATCTCCTCACCCCGTAGTCCTGCGGGGTAGCCGGAGCCGTCCCAACGCTCCTGATGATGGAGAACGAGAGGCATGATGTCGGTGAGTTCGGGCGCCTGTTCGAGGATGCGTTTCCCTAGGGCTGGGTGACGTCGTATACACTCCCATTCTTCCTCGGTGAGGCTGCCCTCCTTGGTAAGGATGGCGTCGGGCACACCGATCTTGCCCACATCGTGCAGCAAAGCCCCTATGGTGATCCGGGAGATGTCGGCGGCAGACAACCCGAGGCTGCAGGCCACGGCCGCCGAGAGTCGAGACACCAAGTGGGAGTGCTTGTGCGTATAGCCGTCCCGTATGTCGACTGCTTCGGCCAGGCTGCGTACGATGGCTTCGCGGCGCCGATGCGGCAGCGACACCAGCGTGCCCCCGTGGCCCTGCGGAGGCAGCTCCCCGAAAGTCTGGACTTGATTGCCGCCCAGCGTCTTGGCTAGTTCGAGGGCTTTGGTAGCGGCGTCGATCAACTGCGAGGGCGACTCTGCATCTCTGGGAAAGACGGCTAGGCCCACGCTGGCTGTCAGGCGTATCTCCCCGTCATTGGTGGGAAAGAGCCAGCCCGCCGTGGACTGACGTAGACGCTCAGCCACCTCGCGGCCAGGCTTCTCAAAGGTGTGGGGGAGGACCATGGCGAAGCGGTCGCCTTCGTAGCGAGCTACCAGGTCGATCTCGCGGAGCTGAGCGCGCAGGCGGCGGGCCGACTCCACCAGGACCCTGTCACCGACTCGATGGCCGAAGCGCTCGTTCACCGGCCGGAAATCATCGAGGTCCAGCAAGAGCAGCACGAAGGTGTCGTCAAGGCGGACCGCGCGTTCGCATTCGTAAGCAAGACGGTCCTGAAAGACCCGATGGCTGGCGACCCGGGTCAAAGAGTCGACAGTGGGGGTGTCGAGCAGACGGCCGCTTGCTGCTGAGGTCTGTCGGCCGTTGTAGATTGTGGCCGAGAAGAGGGCAGCGGCTGCGAGACACAACGCCACCTGGTCGAAGGGGAAGGCAGTCGGTGCGGACGATGGGCGAAGGGCTGAACCCAGGGCAAGTACGGTTAGCACGCCATAGAGGAGCAATCCCGGCAGTAAGGGCAGGGCTCTAGGAAGGTGGTGGCGTCTACGCGTACCTAGGGTCAAGGCGGCACCCAGCAGCAGGAGGCTGGTGGCCACGGCCGCCAAACCGATTCTGAGCGCATTCGAGAGGTCGATCGCTGTGCTCCTTTCTCCTCGAACATGACTGTTCGACGAGAAGAGGCGGCGTTCCTGCTAGGGTTTCCGCCGATAACGGCGCGAGGGTTCAGGCGTAGCGCTGTTCGAGCCAGGGGTCGCCCAAGGCGTGGTAACCGCGGCGCTCCCAGTAGCCGAGCCGTTGTTCGGTCGTGAACTCGATCCCGCTCAACCACTTGGCGCTTTTCCAGAAATAGAGGCGGGGAACCAGGAGTCGCACCGGTCCCCCGTGTTCGGCAGTCAAGGGCTGGCCTTCGTATTCATAGGCTAGGAGGACGTCGTCCTGCAGGAGTTCTTCGAGAGGCAGGTTGGTGGTCCAGCCACCCGTGGCATGGATGACCACGTGACGGGCCTCCGGCAGTGGTTCGTCGGGCTCAAGGACATCGAGCAACTTCACGCCCCGCCAGTGGCTGTCGAGGAGGGTCCAGCCGGTGACGCAGTGGACGTCGCAGTGCTGGTCAACGGCGGGTAGCTCGCGGAGGTCGGCCCAGGGCAAGGTCCTCTGGCGGGGAACAAGACCAAAAATCTTGAGTTCCCAAGCGGACGTAGAAATACGCATCACCGATCCGGCGTGTAGGACAGGCAGATGGTCGACCAGTCTCTGTCCAGGTGGTATGCGCGAAGAAAGGTCTTCGGGTGAAGATGTGGATGGCATGCTTTCCTCCTGCGGCTGGGCCTGGTCAAGACGCCTCGGTAGTGAGAGAAGCGACAGGCCGCCCCCCGGGGGGCGGCCTGTCGCTCGGATGGAATCAGGGTCTTCCGCGATGGAGCCGCGGCGAACCTACTACTCGATGGTGATAGCACCTTCCGGACACTCGTCAGCGGCTTCTTCGCAGCAGCCGGCCTCTTCGCACGCGTTCGGATCGATCACGTGCGAGATGCCGTCGTCG
>CAKZRW010000028.1 GCA_937148845.1 uncultured Actinomycetes bacterium
AACAGCGGATGTCGTTCTCCGCTATTTCTTCGGCAGCCCCATCAAGGGTGACTACGAGCTCTCGGCTTTCATGATGGCTATCGTCATTCCGGCAGGGCTGGCGCTTTGCGCGTTCCGCAAGCGGCACATAAGGGTCGATGTTTTCACGATGAGGCTCCCCCGCCGGGCCCAGGCCGGGCTGAGCGTTCTTGCCTATCTCATCACCCTGGGTCTGCTCTGTCTGATGGCCTGGCAAGGGGCGAAATACGCGTCGGTTCTTCGGGCGTCGCAGACTGCGGCGACCAGCATTCCGATCAAACATTACCCCTTTGTGATCGTGGTCACCGTCTGCCTGGCAGTTTTTGCGTTGGTCGCTCTGCGCCACGTCATCGACTATGCTCGGCAGGCCGTAACCGGCGCGGTCGCAGCTGAGGAGGAAGAGGCGAGCTCGGGGGGTGTGGAATGACACCCGTCGAGATCGGGATCCTGGGCACGGTAGTGTTGTTCTTGCTGCTGTTCCTAGGAGTGCCGGTAGGTATTGCCCTGGCCGGAGTCGGGTTTGTCGGCTTTGCCGCTGTCTCCGGGTTACAGTCCGCCCTGGGCATCATCCGTATCGTGCCCTACTCCACCTTCTCCAATTACAGCTTGATTGTCATCCCGCTTTTCATCCTGATGGGCAACTTCGCCTTCCATTCGGGCCTGAGTTCAGATCTCTACACCACAGCTCGGGCCTGGTTTGGGAGAGTGCGCGGCGGATTGGCCATGTCCACGGTGGCCGCCAGCGCGGCGTTTGCGGCAATCAGCGGTTCGAGCGTCGCCACCGCTGCGACCATGGGCAAGATCGCCGTGCCGGAGATGAAGCGCCACGGGTATGACGACGGACTGGCCACGGGAACGCTGGCGGCCGGAGGGACCATCGGCATCCTCATCCCGCCGAGCGTGATACTCATCATCTACGGGGTTCTCACGGAGAACTCCATCGGCAAGCTGTTCTTGGCGGGATTCATCCCCGGGATCCTGGAGGCGATCTTTTACATCGTGACCATAGGTCTCCTCTGCTGGTTCAGGCCTCGCCTTGGTCCGCCGGCAGAGCCGACTTCGTTATGGCAGAAGGTCAAGTCGCTCCGTGGGTCCTGGGCGGTGTTGGTCCTCTTCTTGCTGGTGATCGGAGGAATCTACTTCGGTATCTTCAGCCCTGTGGAGGCTGCCGGTATCGGTGCTTTTGGGGCCTTTGCGATCGCTCTGGCCCGGAGGCGTCTCAACTGGGAGAGGTTCAAGAACAGTCTGGTGGACGCGCTTGAAGCTGCAGCGATGATCTTCTTGATCATGCTGGGCGCCAACATTTTTGGTTACTTTCTCGCCGTCACCGGGCTACCCCAGGCGCTTGCCGATGTTCTCGCCGGGCTGCACACGAGTAAGTACGTGGTACTTCTCATCATCTTTCTCATATATCTGGTCCTGGGTTGTTTCATGGACTCCATGGCCATGATCCTCATCACGCTGCCGATCTTCTATCCGGTGGCCATGCAGGTGGGCTTCCATCCCATCTGGTTCGGCATCTTCATCGTGCGTATCTGTGAGATTGGGCTCATCACCCCCCCTGTGGGCATGAATCTGTACGTGATCAAGGGGATCACGGAGAAGGTGCCAATGAGCCGTATCTTCCGAGGGGTGGTGCCGTTCATCACGGCGGACTTCGCGCACGTGGCGCTGCTTGTTGCTGTGCCGTCCTTGGCTCTGTTCTTGCCGGATATCATGAAATGACGCACATTGAGTGACGGGCGAGTGAGAGCGAGGCCGGGCTCTGTCCCGGCCCCGCTCTGCCTGCAATTGGCGATGACCTGGTTGCGATGCTCTGGGCTTCCTAGCGCTCCTTGAGCATCCCCCACAGGGTCCTAAGCGCCCCCAGGCTGAGCGACTGCATAAGTGGCGGGTTGCCCAACGACCGGTCCATCGCCATCATGCGGGCCTTGGCCGGTGGCATCTCGTGGGGATCTATGGGCACACTGACGAGCGCCGGACGGTTCGCAGCGAGAGCAGTGGTGACGGCCTCGACTACCTCACCTGGGCCCTCGGCTCTCATACTGAGGGCACCGAAAGCCTCTCCGAGCTTGCCGAAATCCGGACCCTTGAATTCGGTAGCTACGTGGCGGCCCTTGTAGGTCATGGTCTGGATGTCGTGGACCATGGCCAGCCTGTCGTTCAGCATGATCACCCAGGTCACCGGAATGTCGTGGCTGACCGCGGTCATCACTTCCATGCCATGCATCTGGAAATCGCCGTCGCCGCACACCACGACGGTCGGGCGGTCGGGTTGCGCCAGCTTGCCTCCGATACCGGCCGCCACGCCGGAGCCCATCGCCGCGAGACCGCACAACGACATGATGGAGTCGGGTCGTCTGACGGGGAAGCACCTCTCCACCCAGGTGACGGTATTCCCGATGTCGGTGAACACGAGTGCGTCGTCGGGCAAAGCCTGCCTCAGCTCGGCCATCACCCTCTGCGGCTTCAGAGGGACTTCTGTGGAAGTCATGGCGGGTTCCGAGAAGTACTCCGTCTTTGTCCTCAACGCCTCGAGGTCCTCGGCAGGGCGGCGCTCTTGCGTGGCCGCCGCAGTGGTCAGGTATTTGATGCGCTCGAGCAGGGCGGCAAGGACTAGCGAGGCATCACCCAGAAGGCCCACTTCGGTCGGGTAATTCTTCCCGATTTCCTCGGGGTCGATGTCTATCTGGATCAAGCCTTTCGATGGGCGCAGCGCCGGGTCCCAAACGTGAGTGCTGAATTCGTGCATACTGGAGCCCACCACCAGTAGAACGTCCAATCCCGAACGCATGTAGCTGTTGGCGGCCCGGGTACCGTAAAGGCCTATGCAGCCCAGCGCCAGGGGATGATCCTCGGGAATCGCGCCCTTGCCGGGAAGGGTGGTGGCGACAGGGCAAGCCAAAGTCTCGGCTAGCCGCAGCACGAGAGAAGGCGCTTCGCCCGTGCGTCCGCCTCCTCCCACGAGCATCCCGGGTTTTTCCGACGTGATCAGCAGTTCCGCCGCCCGGCGCAAGGCGCTATCGAGGGGCTGGGTGGGGAGTGGAGGTCTGTATCGGTCCGGGGCGAGGATCTCGTCCTCCACTTCGCCTCGCTGGGTGTCGGCAGGCAAATCCAGGTGCACCGGGCCCGGGCGGCCCGTCATGGCGATGCGAAGGGCGCGGCGCAGTGTCTCCGGGAGCTTGCTGGGGTGCGTTACCATGGTCGAGTACTTGGTAACAGCGGATAACAATTTCGTTTGCGAGAAGGTACGTCCTTCGCCGGCCGCTTCCTGTAGGGCCCCTTTGCCTATGGAGGAGGTTCCCACTTGGGCGGTGAGCACTAGCAGGGGGAGTGATCCCATGTAGGCGGCCGCCACGCCCGAAACAAGATTGGTTGCCCCCGGTCCCACTGTCCCACAGCACACGCCCAGCCCTCCACCCGCTAGGGCATGCCCTGCGGCCATATAACCGGCACCGCCCTCGTGTTTGGCTAGGATGGGAGTGATGCTGGAGTTGCGCAAGGCGTCGTAGAAGGTGAGAAGGTGGCCTCCCGGAAGTCCGAAGACATACTTGATGCCTTCATTCTCGAGATAGCGCACCAGGATCTCAGCACCGGTCCCTTTCATGGCCGTTCCTCCTTGGCTGGCGTCGAGCTACAGGACCTGGAGGCCCTGAACCCAGTCTAGGGCAATCGGGCGTAACTGCAACTACCACAGGGGGTGCGGAGGTCGAGAATGCGGAGAGGGACAACTGGGTCAGCCTCGATTGTCTCGTTGTTGTCCTGCTTCTTGTGGTATGTGTGTAGAACAGGTTCCAAAGCGGGCTCCAAACCGGGGCCAACACAGGGAGCCTATCGGGCAAGCAGCCTATGCGACAACAAGGCGCTTTGAAGGAGTGTCACCGGTTATGAAACTCGGCATACTCACGGTCCTCTATCAGGACCGCCCGTTGGACTGGGTGCTCGACCATGTTGTGGACCTAGGACTGGAAGCCGTGGAGCTGGGCACGGGGGGCTGGCCCGGCGACGCTCACTGCCGGCCCCAGGAGCTTCTCGGCTCCCCCTCGAGCCTCCGAGCCTTCCAGAATAAGTTCGAGGGTCGTGGACTGGCCATCAGTGCTCTTTCTTGCCACGGGAACCCGCTTCACCCCGACCACGAGACCGCCGCCATGTACGACCGCGTCTATCGGGACACCGTCCGGCTTGCGGCGGAGCTCGGGGTGGAGGTGGTCAACCTTTTCTCCGGCTGCCCTGGGGATTCTGAAGCGGCGAAGTTCCCCAACTGGGTCACCTGTGCCTGGCCGCCTGATTTCGAGAAAGTCCTTGCCTGGCAGTGGGAGGCCAAGGTGATCCCCTACTGGCAAGAGGCCGGGAAGTTCGCGGTTGAGCACGGGGTCAAGCTCGCCTTCGAGATGCATCCCGGGTTCGTGGTGTACAACCCCGCTACTCTTTTGCGCCTGCGGGAGGCCGTGGGCCCAGTTATTGGGGCCAACTATGATCCCAGTCATCTCTTCTGGCAGGGGATCGACCCTGTGGCTTCCATTCGTGCCTTGCAGGGTGCGATCTACCACGTTCACGCTAAGGACACCTACACTGACCCGGCGAACATCGCGGTGAACGGGATCCTGGATACCACTCCCTACAGCAAGGTGGGGCAGCGTTCATGGACCTTCCGCACCGTCGGCTACGGCCACGACCAGCTCACCTGGCGGACGCTCGTCAGCACCTTGCGTTCGGTAGGTTACGACTACGTTCTGTCGATCGAGCATGAAGACCCTTTGCTTTCGGTGGAGGAAGGTTTCCGGCGGGCGGTGGCCTTTCTTAAGGATGTCCTCTTGACAGAACCGCCGGCGAACATGTGGTGGGCATGACCATGCGCGTATTGGTTGCTGACATAGGAGGGACCAAGACCATCCTGGCGGTGTACTCCAACGAGCGGGGTTGTCACACCCCGCTGGTGAAGAAGACCTACCCCAGTCAGGCCTACCCGACCTTCGAGGCCATGGTCGCGGAGTTCCTCGCCGAGGCGGGGACCCCGGTCGAGTGCGCCTGCCTCGGGGTCGCAGGACCGGTCGTTCTCGGCACTGCTCGCATGACCAACCTGGGCTGGTTGATTGAGGGGGAGAAGTTACGGTCCGAGTTCGCTTGGTCGGCGGTGCACCTCCTCAACGACATGCAGGCGGTGGGCTACTCGATACCGGTGTTGAGTAGCGAGCAGGTGTACACGCTCAGTGCAGGGAAGCCGGTGCCGGGGGGAGCCATAGCGGTGCTGGCGCCGGGTACCGGCTTGGGCGAGGGGTTCCTGACTTGGGACGGCACCGCATACCGTGCTCACCCATCGGAAGGCAGTCATGCCGCCTTCGCTCCTGTGGGCGAGCTGCAGATCGGTCTGCTTCGCTACATGAACGAGCTGGGCTACGACCACGTGAGCTTTGAAAGAGTGTGCTCTGGCGGTCTAGGCATCCCCCATCTGTATGCCTATCTCAGGTCCACGGGGCTGGAAGAGCCGGCCTGGCTGAGGGAGCGCCTCGCCGAGGCTGCGGACCCCACCCCCTTGATACTGGAGGTGGCCCTGGATCCCAGCCGGTCCAGTGAGCTCACCACCGCCACCTTGGAGCTTTTCGTGAGCATCCTGGGAGCGGAAGCAGGCAATCTGGCCCTAAAGGTGTTGGCTACGGGAGGGATCTACTTGGCGGGAGGGATCTCTCCGCGCATCTTGGAGCAGCTCAAGAAGCCCCCGTTCCTGGAGGCTCTTCGCAATAAAGGACGCTTTCGCCAGACGCTTACTGACATGCCGGTCCGCGTTGTCCTCGATCCCGAGGCCGGTCTCTTAGGGGCGGCGGCGTATGGGCTGAGCCTGGCGGCAGCCTGCTGATCGCCAGACCATTGGTACGGCACCACACTCGGCGCGGATGAAGGCTGCGAGAGGACCAGCGGGAGCTCACCCGAGGGCTGCCGCCATATGGACCGGCTCTCTCTACTACTTGTTGTTCTTTCTGTGCGCAGGCGCCTACTTTCCTTTCCTATACGTCTACTTTGCCGACTTAGGACTCAAGGGCAAACAAATCGGCTTGCTCTCCACGCTGGCGCCGCTCATGACCCTTCTGGTCTCCACGCCGGTCGCAGTCTTTGCCGACAAGACCCGGCGCCGCGTCCGGGTGGCCCAAGTGGGGCTGGCTTGCACTGCTCTCACGGTGCTTCTTCTGCGCTTCCCTCTCGACTTCGTGTGGATCGTGCCGCTGATGCTGGGCCTTGCCATCTTCTCTACCCCCAGTTCTTCGGTTGCGGAGGGCCTGGTGGCGAGGATGGCACAGCGCCGCCACCTCAATTTTGGGGCCATGAGGCTATGGGGCTCGCTCGGTTACGCCGTGAGCGCGCTAGGCTTTGGGGCTCTATGGGAGCACCTCGGGCTCAAAGCGATGTTCCTGGTGTCAGCTTTGCTTCACCTGCCGCTGATTCTTGTTATCGGCCGGCTGGAGGAAGGACCGGCGCACTCTCCCCGCAGGCGTGTACCGGCCAGATACCTGCTCAGGGACTGGGGATTGGCCTTGCTACTCACGGCTACTTTCTTAGCCGGGATTTCGAACAGCCTGGCCATGACTTTCAGCGGTGTGTACGCGCGGTGGCTGGGCGGGGGAGATGTTTTGGTGGGCGGCATGATCGCTGTCAGCGCGGTGGCCGAGCTCCCTACCATGTACTTCAGTGGCCATGTGGCCCGGAGGATCACCTATCCGGGCGCCACTGTCCTTTCCTATGTGGTCATGGCTGCGGCCTTCGTGGGCTTTGCGCTCATCAGTACCCCAGTTCTTCTTCCCGGTCTGGCCGTGATCAAAGGGCTTGGGTACGGCATATGGATTCCGGTTACCATGCGCATGCTCACCGGTCGCACGGCAGACGAGTGGGCGTCAACTGCTCAATCCTTGCTGACCCTGTGCCTTTTCGGTGCGGCGCCCTTGCTGGCGGGTCCGATAGGCGGTCTGCTCCATGACGCTGTCAGTCCTGCCGCGGTGTTCTGGCTCGCGGCGGGCTCACTAGGGCTTGCGTGTCCGGTCTTGATTGCGGCTGGCGGCTGGATGAAAGCCCAGGCAGGGGAGAGAGAGATGCGCCCGGAAGGGGCCGACTGAGTCCGCCGGTTGGCTCAGGCAGGTAGCCACCGTGTGGAAGACCTTTTTGCGCTGAGAATCGGCGTAGGCCACAGAGCTGACGTCGTGCCCGATCCATTGGATGCGATCGCTACGCCACCACATTCCCGATAGGCCTCGGTTGCTGCGGACAGTAAGCTCGGAAGAAACGACCGGGATACCAGGGCGATAAACGGTCCACTGTAAGAACCCATTGACAGCGCTGTCGGCGCCTGCTAACGTAAAGCTACTGAGCCATGACAGCGCTGTCAGACCGGGAGTTGAGCAAGGGAGCGTTACGATGCGCGTCACTTTGGAGGATGTGGCGAGAGTCGCCCGAGTTTCCACCAAGACCGTATCCCGCGTCATCAACAATGAGCCGGCCGTAGCAGCGGACACCCGTGAGCGGGTAGTGCAGGCCATACGCTCCCTCAACTACGTGCCGAATTCCGCAGCTCGTAATCTGTCCAGGGGCAGGGCCATGGCGATAGGCTTGGTCGTTGGTTGGTCGGTCAATTCGGCCTTCTCCAGCATGTTGATCGACGCCATGTTGCAAGACACCTTGCACAAGGGTTACAGCCTAGTGCTCTTCTCCAGCAACCAGGGGACGGCGGGACGGGTGACCAAAGCGCTGCTGGGCAATCAAATAGATGGGGTGATTATGGACTCGGCTGCGGCGAATGATCCGGAGCTCATCGCGCAGCTGGAAGCCATGAAGCGGCCGCACCTGATCATCCATCCGGACTTCCTCGACCGCTATAGCCGAGCCTCGTTCGTGCGGATCGACAATTTCGAAGGAGCTAAGAAGGCGACCGAGTACCTTCTTGGGTTGGGCCACCGGGCGATCGGGCTGGTTTCGTATCCCCCTGATCGTCCAGGCAATGAGCGGCACAGCGGCTATCAAGCAGCGTTGGCAGAAGCTGGTGTCACTCCCGATCCTGCGTGGGTCTACGACTGTTCGCTCGAATTGCCTGTGCAGATCGGCTACAAAGGAGCGCTGGAGCTGGTACCCCATCATCCGGAGCTGACGGCCATCTTCGCCGCCACTGACGAGATTGCAATCGGGGTGCTAACAGCCTTGTGGCAGCTCGGAATGAGGATTCCGGAGGATGTCTCCGTGGTGGGTTTTGATGACATTTCCCTCGCCTCGGTCATAACGCCACCACTCACCACTGTGCATCAGCCTATCGATGTGATCTCACGTGTGGCGGTGGAACTGATGGTGGAGATGATCGAGGATCCGGGGGGAGCTCGCAAAGATGTGGTGCTGCCTACCAGCTTGGTGGTGAGAGACTCATCCGCTCCACCCAGGTCGGAAGGCCGAGGGCCGTGGGTTGGAGACACGCCCAATAGCTTGTCTGCTCAAGGCCGGTGTCTGGCCTGAGCAAAGGGCGGGCGGTTGCCGGAGTAAGTGGAACGGGCACGAAGGAGGGGATAGGGACAGAGATCAGATGAGGAGCACACACTGAGAGTCAGATTGGTCGATTCGTTAAGCAGAGGCGCCGTTTGCAGCTACGCAGGCGAGCGGTGCACAAGCAGGGAGGGTATATGGCGAAGAAACTGCTACTGATAGCGCTGGCCCTGGTGGTGGTTGCCGCGCTGGTTTCGGCCTGTGGAGAAGGGACGACGACTACCTCCGGGCCTACTACCAGCGCGACCCCCACCTCAGCGCCGGTCACCACAGGGTCGACAGAGACCTCCTCAACGGTACCCGCGCAAAGCGACATAATACTCAATGTGACGCCGGCTGGCCAAAGCGCCACGACGTTCACCTATAACTTCAACCCCTTCACCACCACTTATCTCTTCCCCACGCTAGCGGGTATTTACGAACCTCTCATGATCAACAACCGGGTGGCGGGGGAGCTGGTACCCTGGCTAGCTACGGAGTACAAGTGGAGCGATGATTTGCTGACCCTGACCTTCACCCTGCGCGATGGGGTCAAGTGGTCCGACGGTACCGACTTCACTTCTGCCGACGTCGTCTACACCTTTGACCTGTTGAAGAGCAACCCGGATGTGGCGGGAAATGGAAAAGTGGCAGTTGCAGAAGGCGGCTTTGTAAGCTCTGTCACCGCACCGGATCCCAAGACGGTGGAGTTCCACTTCAGCAAGGTGTACACGCCGGGCTTTTACGACATCATCGCCCAGTACATCGTCCCCAAGCATGTTTGGGAGAACATCGCTGACCCGGCCAAAGACCTCAACCTGAAGCCGGTAGGTACCGGCCCCTTCACCGAGGTCGTGGTCATGCAGGACCAGGTCTATGAGGTAGACCGTAACCCCTACTACTGGATGCCCGGCCAGCCGTACGTCAAGGGGCTGCGCATGCCTGCCTACAGTGGCAACGAGGCGGTTGCGACCATGCTGGTCAATGGTGATGTCGACTGGTCTGGCCAGTTCATCGCTAATATCCAGAAGGCTGTGCTCGACAATAACCCCAACGTTCACGCCTGGTGGCCGGCCACGTCGGTCCAGTTCTTTGCGGTCAACGGCACTATCAAGCCGTTCGACGACCCGGTGGTACGGAAGGCCATAGGGCTCTGTTTCGACCGCAACAAGATCATCCAGCTCGCCAATCAGGGTACTAGCGATCCAGCTGATATCACCGGCCTCGCTCCCGCGGGTTACAAGGGCTGGAAGGTCGAGGACGTCAGCTCTCTCGGTGTAGAAGACTGGTGCACCTATGATCCGGCCAAGGCCAATGCCATGCTCGATGCCGCCGGGTATGCCAAGGGGTCAGACGGCGTGCGGACCAACAAGGACGGAACGCCCTGGAAGTTCGAGCTCCCGATGGTCAATGGGTTCACCGACTGGTTGGCGATCGCTCCGACGCTGAAGGAAGAGCTTGAAGCCATCGGCTTCCAGATCAACATCGTCAACTATGATCCGCAGCAGTGGTTTGGGAAGCTCTTTGTGGGCGACTTCCAGATGACCATGTTCTTTGGGCTGGATGCCGATACTCCGTTCGGCTACTACCGCAACATCATGTCATCGCAGACGTTCAAGCCGGTCGGGACGCCCACCGGTTTCGGCCAGAACTTCTGGCGCGTCGTGGTACCAGAGATAGAGCCGCTGCTTGAGAAGTTCGCTGGCACCAGTGACAGCGCCGTTCAGCACGAGGTCGCCATCGAGATGCAGAAGGTCTTTGCTCAGAATGCGCCCGTGATCCCGCTGTTCACCGCTGGCACCTTCTATGTCTACAGCGACGCTAAAGTGTCGGGGTGGGCTAACGCGGAGAATCCGTTCGTGCGGCCGATGCCCATCGGGCAGAACGCCACTTCCGAGCAGCTCATCCAGATGACGTCTTGGAAGCCTAAGGAGTAAGCGGAAACAGTAGAGGCTGCCTCGGGGGGCCTTTACGCCCCCCGAGGCACAGGTTCCGCTAACGATCGGCTTGCTGCTCACGGAGTGCGATAGTGAGATTCCTTCTTAGGCGGCTACAGTTCTACATCGTGGCCTTCATCGCTGCCCTGGTGACTGTCTTCTACCTGCCCCGACTCTTGCCAGGCGATCCCGCGACCGCGATCCTGGCTCCCATGGGCTCTCGACTTACCCAGGCGCAGATCGATGCATTGCGAAAAGCCCTCGGTCTTGGTGAAGAGCCGCTCTGGAAGCAGTTCGCCAGCTTTGTGTCGCACCTGTTCCGGGGTGACCTGGGCGTTTCGTATTCACAGTTCCCAACCCCGGTGACAGACGTTATTGCCACCAGCCTGAAGTGGACGCTTCTACTGGGTCTTACTTCACTCTTACTTAGTGTGGTGATCGGACATCTGGTCGGCATCATGGGAGCCTGGCGCCGAGGCGGACTTTTCGACACCATCGTGCCGCCAGTGTCGAACTTCATCGGTGCCTTTCCCGCCTTCTTCTTAGCCTTGGGGGTTCTCTACTTTCTAGGGCTCAAACTGCACTGGTTTCCCATCAGCCACGCCGCTGACCACAGTATTCCCCCGGGTTTCACTCTGGCGTACATCGGGAGCGTGCTGCGGCATCTTGCCATGCCGATGTTGGTTTCGGTCCTGGTCAACCTGCAGATCTGGATCATGACTATGCGTAATTCCATGGTGGTGGTTCTCGCCGAGGACTACATCACCATGGCCGAAGCTAAAGGGCTCACCCAGCGCCGGATCATGTTCAACTACGCTGCTCGTAACGCTATCCTGCCGAGCGTTACCGGCTTCGGGATCTTTCTCGGTTCGATACTGGGTGGGCAGGTCCTCATAGAGCAAGTCTTCTCCTACCCGGGTCTGGGCTTCCAGCTGGTACGAGCGGTGGGGGCGCGCGACTACCCCTTGATGGGTGGGCTCTTCCTGGCCATCACCACCGGCATCCTGCTGGTCAACTTCTTGCTGGACATCCTCTACACCTACATCGATCCCCGCGTACGCAGACAGTAGGGCCCCGACTGTGGACAAGAGACAGGGTATCCGGGACACCAAACCCAAGAACGGCCGCCTGAGAGTTCTGGAGCAGCGGTTTCCTTGGCTGTTCGTCATCGTTCGCCATCGGCAGGCGCGGGTGGGCCTGGCCATCATCTCCGTGCTCATCCTCATGGCCCTTTTCGCTCCTGTCATCGCTCCCGGTGATCCCACTGAATACCACGGGGTCACCAACACGCCGCCCAGCAAGGAACACATCCTGGGCACCGACCCCTTGGGTCGGGACGAGTTCAGGTTGATGGTATGGGGAGCACGAGTCACTTTGCTAGTGGGGTTCGGTACTGCGGCCTTGGCCATGGTGATTGCTACCGTGGTCGGTGTGGTGGCTGGCTATTTCCGGGGCATAGTCGACGATATCCTCATGCTGATCACGAACCTCTTCTTGATAATCCCCGGACTTGTTCTGCTGATCGTTCTTTCGGCGTATCTACATCCGGGGACAGGGACGGTCATCCTAGCCCTGGCTTTCACGGGTTGGGCTTTCCATGCCCGCATCATCCGGGCTATGACCCTCTCCTTGCGGGAGAAGGACTTCGTAGCGGCAGCGGTGGTGGCGGGCGAGAGCAGCTTCTCCATCATCTTTCGTCAGATACTCCCCAACATGGTCAACCTTATCGTGGGGGGCTTCATCGGAACCACCATCTATGGCATCGGGGCTTCCACTGCGCTTGCCTTCCTGGGGCTTACCAAGATGACGGAGATCAGTTGGGGCACCAATCTTTTCTATGCGCAGAACGGCAACGCGCTGCTACTCGGAGCGTGGTGGGCTTTTGTCCCTTCCGGGTTCTGCGTAGCGCTGGCCGCTCTTGCTCTTACTTGGATCAACTTTGGCATGGACGAGATCACAAACCCGCGGCTCCGCGCGGAGAGGGAGCTACGCAAGGCTTTAGGTAGGAAGTTCATGCAGCGAGTGCGCGCTACTCCTGTACGGTTCCGGGAGCGCTGACATGGACGACCGCTCAACACCACTCATCGATATCCGCAATCTCTACGTAGAGTATTTGACCAACCGGGGCCCGGTGCGGGCAGTAGAGAACGTGTCTTTCGCTGTGAAGTCCGGCGAAGTCTTCGGACTGGCCGGGGAGTCGGCCTGCGGCAAGTCGACCATCGCCCACGCGATTCTGAGGGTCCTTAGACCTCCGGCTGTCATCACCGGAGGACGGATCTTGTACAAGGGAGTAGATGTACTCGGATTGGAGCGCACAAGCCCGGAAGAGTATAGGAACAAGGTTCTTGGTGGGGTCACCCGGAAAGGGATCGGCTCTTCGGCGGAACTCATCGAAAGGTATCGCTGGGCGGAAGTCTCCATGGTGTTCCAGAGCGCCATGAATTCGCTCAATCCAGTGGTGAAGATCGTGCACCAGATCACCGATGTGCTGATGCGGCATCTGGACATCGACCGTGCCGAGGCTCGCCGGCGAGCCGAGGAGCTCATGGAGATAGTGAACATCGACAAACGGCGCCTGGAAGCCTATCCGCATCAGCTCTCAGGAGGAATGCGGCAGCGCATCGTCATCGCCATCGCACTGGCTTTGCGGCCGTCGCTCATGATCATGGACGAACCGACCACGGCTCTGGACGTGGTCGTGCAGAAGGACATACTACAACAGATCGACCAGCTCAAGAGGGAATACGGGTTCTCCATCCTTTTCATCACCCACGACCTTTCACTCATGGTGGAGTTCTCGGACCGCATCGCCATCATGTATGCAGGTGAGATAGTGGAGCTTGCACCCGCCAACGAGATTCTGAACAATCCCCTACACCCTTACACCAAAGGGCTGCTCGCTTCGTTCCCCTCTATCACGGGGGAACGGGTGAAAATGTCGGGGATCCCCGGAGCGCCCCCGAATCTATTGAACCCGCCCGCGGGGTGCCGTTTCCGCGAGCGCTGTGCGGAATGGACCGGTGTGGACATCCCGCGTTCCCCTCAACTACAAGAAGTCATTCCGGACCATTTCGCGGCTTGTGAATGCAAGTATGGGAGGGCTGACCATGCCTGAGGCGCAGATGGTCGGCTCCTCTCTCGAGGTGAGGCGCCCGCTGCTTGAGGTGCGTCACCTGGTTAAGCGGTTCCCTGTGGGGGGCCTCTTCGGCAAGAAGCAGCTGCACGCGGTCACCGATGTCTCCTTCACGCTCGATCGTGGCGAGGTGGTGGCTTTGGTGGGAGAGTCAGGCAGCGGCAAGTCCACGACCGCCCGGTTGATCGTGCGGCTGTACGAGCCGACCAGTGGCGAGATCATCTTCGACGGCAAGGACATACTCAAGACCGAGCCTCGCAAAGCCTCCCTTTCTTTCCGGGGTCGGGTGCAGATGATATTTCAGGACCCCTTCGGCTCCTTGAGTCCTAATCACTCCATCGGGTTCCAACTCGAACGTCCCATCCGGATCCACAAGCGGGCCCGCGGAGAGGCCGCAGTCCGGGCGAAGGTCTACGAACTGCTTGAGACCGCTGGGCTCAATCCTCCTGAAGAGATGGCCCGTAAGTACCCCTTTGAACTATCCGGTGGGCAGCGGCAGCGAGTGGCCATCGCCAGGGCTCTGGCGGTGGAACCCGAGATCATCCTGGCGGACGAGCCGGTTTCTATGTTGGACGTCTCGATCCGTATGGGCGTGCTCAACCTTATGCACAGACTGAAAGAGGAGAGAGGTATCGGGTTCCTCTACATCACTCACGACCTGGCCAGTGCCCGCTACCTCGCTGATCGCACCTTGGTGATGTATGCGGGACATGTGGTGGAAGCGGGTGAGAGTGTGGACCTGATGGACAACCCCCAGCATCCTTACACGCAGCTGCTGCTATCCGCCGTGCCTAATCCGCGGGCAGGGTTACGCACGCGGGAGGTCCAAGCTCGGGGAGAGATCCCCTCGTTGATCAACCCTCCACCGGGATGCCCGTTCGCCCCGCGTTGTCCGCGGGTGATGCCCCAATGCAGACATACCATGCCCGAGGTAGCGCAGGTGGGTCCCGATCACTGGCTGCGCTGTCACCTTTTCCCGCCCGGGTAGCGGCGGGCCGTTGCGGTTGGTCGCTTAGCCATATAGCCATGAATTGAGAGAACCGAGGACACGGATGGAAAGAGGTCAAGAATGAAGACGGCGCACAACATCAAACGCAGTGTCAGTCTCTACAGCTTCCAGGAGGAATACTTCCTCCGCAAGATGACCCTGGAAGACCTCATCGCTGTGACCCAGAAGCTCGACATTCCCGGCGTCGAGGTCATCCCTGACCAGATGATCCCCGGCTATCCCGAGCTCAGTGACGATTTCGTCAAGCAATGGCACGGTTGGATGGAGAAGTACGAGCGGACCCCCGTCTGCATGGACATGTTCCTGGATTGGAACAAGTTCAAGGGCCGGGTCATGACTGAAGACGAGCGGGTCGAATCGATCGCCAAAGACATCGTGAACGCCAACAAGCTCGGCTGCAAAGTAATCCGCGTGATCCACGACGTGGAACCCCAGATTCTGGAAAGACTGGCCCCCGCAGCCGAGAAGTACGGGGTCACGCTAGCCCTGGAGATCCATGCCCCTAGCTATTACGACAGCCCGCACGAACAACGACTGATGGAGATGTTCCAGCGGGTCCAGTCCCCCTACTTGGGTTTCACGCTGGACCTGGGGGTGTTCGTCAAGCGGCTGCCGCGGGTGATCACTGAACGTTTTCTCCGAGACGGCATGAAGAAGGAGATCGTCGAGTACCTGGCCGATGGGTACGAAAAGGGGACCTTGCCACGAAGCAGTGAATTGGGTAAGCCCAACACAGGGTTGATGGACAAGGTCCTGGAGATGGGGGGTAGCGAAGAGGATGCCCGGAAAGCCATGATAGGCGCGCACATGATCTACGCCGATCCCCAGTTGATGCTCGAGTACCTACCCTATACCTACCACATCCATGCCAAGTTCTACGAGATGCTTCCGGATTACACGGAGTACAGCATCCCTTACGAAGAGATCGTCCCGCTGTTGATCAAGGGCGGCTACAACGGCTACTTGAGCAGCGAGTACGAAGGCAATCGCTGGATACAGGACGCTTTCGAGGTCGACAGCGTGGAGCAGGTCCGCCGCCACCAGGTGATGCTCAAGCGTCTGCTGGGCGAGGAGTGAGGGACCGAGTCTGACAAAGGAGCGCGACCATGTTCGACAAGTACATGATAGTGGGCGAGGAATTCCGCAACGTCAAAGAGGGTGGCCGTATCACCGGCTTCCAGCTGGGGGTGAGGCTGCCCTACTACCGGGGGGTGGTCCTATCCCTCGTGGGTGACATGGAGCTTATCGTCGATGGCGAGAAAATACCGGCGGAGAAGATGACCGTTACCGTGGGCGGGAAAACCCTGCCCGTGACCGAGCTGGAGAACGAACCCGTGGCCAAATGGGAGTTCGGGGAGGTCGGCATTGTGAAAGTTGACAAGCCAGGGGGGCTGGCTCCCGGCGAGCACACCTTGGAGCTGCGCCAGCACATGAAGATCTCCTATGTCCCCGGCGGCTTCTGGGGGAAAGACAAGAAGACGTTGGTGTTGGCGGAGTGAGTCGTTCGAATGCAACCGGCCTCGAGGACCCGGAGGGGCACGCGATGGAAGAATCAAGGCACGTCACGGGGGTAGGTCTCCGTCGGCCGCAGCCGAAAGAGCGCGAGCTGCTCTGCGCGGAGGCCATCCGACCATCGGTGCATGAGGGCCAGCTCGGCTATCTCCTGCGGATACGCCTTCCCAGCTACCGCTCCCTGCCCCTTTCTTGTATCGAGCGGATCGAGGTGAAGATCGATGGCCGAGGTGTGGACCCGGAAGGGATGCGGCTGTTTCTAGGCGGCCACAGTCATCGGTTGGATGAGCTTGCCAGTCTTAGCAAGATCTTCTGGTGGATATTGGACCATGCGGACTTGTTTGTGCCGTGGGCTGAGCCACTCGAACAAGGGGAGCATGAGGTAGCGGCGGTGATGGTCACGGTCGAGCCCTATATGACCGGTGGGCGATTCCCGATGTACTACACCTCGCGTCGTAGGCTTCCCGTCGCTGGCGAGGACTGAGGAGGTCGGTGATGGAAAGCGCGGCTGCATTCCGGGTCGGGATCTCCTTCCATACCTTTGTCCAGGACTACATCTCCTTTGTGTACTCCTTTGAGGACATGATGGAGATGGCCTCGGTTCTAGGGCGCGGGGTCGAGATCGTGGGACCGTCCAACCATCGGGGTTTTCCTGAAGTCACCGACGAGTTCGAGCGCACCTTCAAGAGCGGCGTCGACCGCTACGGCCTCATCCCCACTTGTTACGGTAGCTACTCCGATCCCTTCATGCTGCCTGACCGGGATCTCACCCCCGCGGAGATGTACGAGTACTTGGTGCCGCAGCTCAAGGGTGCGGCTAAGTTGGGGTTCCCTGTGGTGCGACTCCAGTACTTCTCCCATGTGATCGCCGAGAAGCTTGTGGCCTTGGCGGAGAAGCTGGACCTCAAGCTGGGCTACGAGCTCCACACCCCCCTTACCCTGGAGTCGGACACGGTAGCCATGCTGCGTGAGCAGATCGAGAGGATCGGTTCGAATCGTTTAGGGCTTATCCCTGATTTTGGCATTTTCGCTCGCTCTATTTCCCAACATCATCTGGATCAGGGGCGCAGGGCCGGGGTGGGGGAGGACCTCATTGCGCTGGCTCAAGAATTATGGGCGACGGGTACCTCCAAACACGACGCGGTGGAAGCTGTTCAGGAGGCAGGAGGAGACGAGCGGGCCGTGAGCTGGGTCAACATGCTCTGGGGCTGCTTCGGGCGCTCGGACCCGGCCAAGCTTGTGGAGATAAGAGACCACATCGTCCACTGCCACGGCAAGTTCTACAGCATCGTCGATGGAGACGAGCCCGACTTACGCTACGAAGAAGTGGTGAAAGTCCTTGTGGACATCGGCTACACAGGCTGGGTGTCGACCGAGTACGAGGGTGGGCCTACCGATACCTTCACCATCGCCATGGCTCACCAGGAAATGATGAACCGTTACATTCGCAAGTACGCACAAAAGTAATCGGACGCAGAGGTAAAGACTATGGACAAGATCAGGATCGGCATCGTGGGTTGTGGCTTCATCGCCAATGGGAAGCATCTTTTCAGCATGTCCCTACGCGACGACGTAGAAGTAGTCGGCTTTTGCGATATCGTGCCGGAGAGGGCGGAAGCTGCTGCCAAGAAGTACGGCACTCCGGATGCGCTCGTATGTACCGACTATCGGGACTTGTTAGCCCGGCCCGACATCGACGTTGTTCACGTGTGCACCCCCAACAACTCGCACGCCGAGATCTCCATCGCTGCTTTGGAGAGCGGGAAGCATGTGATGTGCGAGAAGCCCATGGCTAAGACGGCCGCCGAGGCCAAAGCCATGCTCGATGCCAGTCGGGCGAACGGGAAGCTGCTCACCATCGGCTATCAGAATCGCTTCCGCGAAGACTCGCTGTTCATGAAGAACCTGTGCGGCAACGGCGACCTGGGGGAGATCTACTTCGCCAAGGCTTTCGCTCTGCGACGGCGCGGAGTGCCGGTCTGGGGTGTGTTCATGGACAAGGAAAAGCAGGGCGGCGGTCCCCTGATCGACCTAGCCACGCATGCCCTGGACTTGACCTTGTGGATGATGGACAACTATGAGCCGGTGACCGTCCTCGGGGTTACCTTCGACAAGCTGGCCAAGATCGGAAGCTCTGCAAACATCATGGGTCCCTGGGACCCTGCGAAGTTCGAGGTAGAGGACAGCGCTTTCGGGCTCGTCAAATTCAAGAACGGGGCCACCGTGATTGTAGAGGCTTCGTGGGCTCTCAACACGGTACTGGCCAATGAGGGAATGACCTTGCTTTGCGGCACCAAGGCTGGAGCCGACATGTTTCCACCTACGGGACCAGTGGTAAGGACCTCGGACTGGCAGGCCGCTCCGGCCTACTATGTACGCGTGAACGGCGAGCACAACGGCAAACTGTATGTGCAGAACTACACCATGGGTGGCAGTTTCCTGGCCGATGGCGGAGTGAAGGAACAGTTCGTGGGTGGCATGAAAGAGCTGGACGTCTGGCTCAAAGCCATCCGTGGGGAGGACGATCTGGTGGTCAAGCCGGAGCAGGCTTACGTGGTGACCCGGATACTCGAAGCTATCTATCAGTCTGCGCTGAGCGGGGACGCGGTGCATCTGGACTGAAGTCTTACGACACACACGGAATCGCGAGAGAGTGGGGCGAGCTTACATGAAGAAGTTTGGCGTGGGGGTCATCGGTTGCGGGGCGATCTTCATCGTGCACGCATATCCCCTACTACGCATGGAAGAGACGGAGATCAAGGCAGTCTGCGACATCAAGCTGGAAGCTCGGCGGGCGGCGGCCGAGTTGTTCCACTGTGACGCCTATAGCGACTACAGGGAACTGCTCGCGCGCGATGATATCGATGTGGTCCATATTCTGACGCCGCACTACCTGCACGCACCCATGGCTATCGCCGCAGCCGAGGCTGGCAAACACGTGTTGACCGAGAAGCCGATGGCCATCTCCATGGAGCAGGCCCACGCCATGTTAGAGGCCGCTCGCCGTAACGGGGTGACACTGGGGGTGATCTTCCAGAACCGGTATAACGCAGCCTCGGTAGCCATCAAGAATGCTCTGGTCAATGGCAGTCTTGGCCGGATCATAGGCCAGCGGGTCGTGCTGTCTTGGACGAAGCCAGCAGAGTACTACAAACGCAGCGACTGGCACGGGACCTGGGACAAAGAAGGCGGCTCGCTCATGATCGACCAAGCCATCCACGTGATGGATCTGGCGCGCTGGTTCGTGGACGAGGAGATTGCGAGTGTCCAGGCTTCGATCGCTAATCGCAATCATCCCGAGATCGAGACCGAAGACACGGCGGAAGGTCTGATCACCTACAGGAACGGGGTCAAGTGCGTTTTCTTCGCCACCAACAATTTCACTTACAACGCCCCCGTGGTAGTGGAGACGCACTGCGAGGACGGCACAGCCTTGCTTGAGTTCGACAAGGCCGTGATCACCTACCGGAACGGCCAGGAACTCACCGTGGTGAACGATCCTGCGGAGACCGTGAATGAAGCCGAGTACCGGGCTTTCTTCAATGAAGAAAGCTCCCAGGTGGCTTTGAGGACCCTCAAAGAGTGGGGAGTGATCATGCTCCCGGTGACCTGGAAAGCTCCCCGCTCCTACTGGGGGGTGACTCACATCAAGCAGATCCAGAACTTCTACACGAGCCTGGCCGAGGGGGTGCCTCCCGACATCACGGGCGAAGAAGCCCTCAAGACTCAGCAACTGATCATGGCCATCTACCAAGCGGCCAAAGAGCAGCGGACCATCGAGTTCTAGGTCTGGGCAGACAAGCGATCAAACAGAGATCAAACGAAGGGGCAGACATGAGCGCAGTCAAGATCATCGAGGACGACAGCCTGCGCGTCACGCCATCAGGATTTGAGATAAAGGTGCGCTATAGGTGGTATCGCACCCTGCCTCTGTCCTGCATGGAGTATCTGGAGCTGGCCGTGGACGGCGAGCCGGTTGATCGCGAGTGCATCCGCTTTGCTATCAACGGGAAAAGCTATGAGCTGCATGAAATGGCGGATCTAGTGGAGGAGTACTGGTTCATCCTGGATGCCGCTACGCTGCAAGTGGAGCTGCCAGGCAGGATCAGGCCGGGGCAGCCCCACCGGCTTGACTTATCCTTAGGCATGCGGGCCCCGTATATCCGCACCGGACCCGGTAGGTTCCTGACCATCATCAACCGGTATTCGACCACCCAGGTCGCTGCCTAGGGCAAGGGAGGAAGACGGTGAACGCTAAGCCGATCCTGGGGACCACCCTCTACAGCTTCACCAACGAGTGGCTACAAAGGCTTTATACGTTGGAGGAGTTGGTCGACAAAGTGGCCGAACTGGACCTGGGGCCGGCGGTCGAGGCCGTAGGCTTCCAAAGCTTCCGAGAATATCCAGATGTGTCCGACGAGTTCGCTTACCAGTTCCGCAGTCTGCTCGACCGTAACGGGTTGATACCAAGTTGCCTGGGTGGAAACTGCGATGTCGGTCGGCATCGGGACAGGCTCATGACCGAGGACGAGACGGTGGACTACGTGCAGCGACAGCTGTTGAGCGCCCAAAAAATGGGCTTTCCCGTCCTTCGTATCCAGACCTTTGTCGGTCCCAAGGTCTTCGAGCGGCTCGCCCCTTTGGCAGAGAGGGCCAGGGTGCAGGTGGCTGGCGAGTTACATTCCCCACTCCATGCGCATCATCCCGAGGTGCTCGAATTGCGTGAGTGCTTCGATCGACTGGAGTCCGAGTTTGTGGGGTTCGTGCCGGATTTCAGCTGCTCCATCAGTTTCCCACCGCAGGTCTACTGGGAGCGTTTGCGCCAACTGGAGGCCCCCGAAGGGTTGGTTGAGGAAGCCAAACAAGTCTGGCTCGCGGACCTACCGGTGCCCGACAAATTCGCGGCGTTGGCGGAGGCGGCGGCTCGTTACGTGGTGGATGAAGCGGTCAAGGCCCAGCTCAACATGAGCCTCACCATGTTCGGTCGCATGCCAGTCGAGCAGTTAGCGGAGCTGCTCCCGTATACCAAACACATCCATGGCAAGTTCTACCAGGTGGACGCAGCAGGACTGGAGCCTTCGCTACCCTACCCGGAGTTCATGGCTCTGCTGCGGCGCCAAGGCTACCAAGGAACGATCTCCGCGGAGTGGGAAGGGCACGCTTTCACCGAGGAGACCATAGGTTTTGAGCAGGTCCGGGCCTGGAAGGCCATGTGCCGGCGGCTGCTCGAAGGCTAGAGAGCTCAGTGGATCACGCATTAGCATCAGGTCAAGCCCGAGCGGGGTCGCCCGGGTCTGGTTGGAGTGCGCGCGAGGAGCGACTGGCTGCAGCCTGTGGTCTTCACCGCCCCGATCGCGTACCGGTCGCGCCTTTGGTCCACTGTTTCCCGGCGGTGGGGCGCGGTTTTCCTCGCAGGGTGATGCACTATGACCTCGCTCGGCGCATTGGCAACCCCCGTGTCTTCATCGCCCTACACCGAGGCTCGGCAGGTTTCATGTCCAACGAGCAGTTTGCCCGGTTCTACTGGCCTAGCCTGAAGGCGCTGCTTCTGGGTCTGATCGACGCGGGCCTGGTGCCGATGGCGTTTTTCGAAGGCGATTACACACCGCGCCTTAAGTTCTTGGGAGAACTCCCCCCGGGCAAGATCATCGGCCACTTTGACCGCATCGACCGCCAAGAGGCGAGAAGGGCCCTGGGCGGGGTGATGTGTTTCTGGGGTAACGTCCCGGCGTCGGTCCTGTGTGCTGGCACGGTGGACGAAGTCAAGCGGGAGGTCTGGGAGTTGATGGATCTGTTCGCGGAGGGAGGATTGATCCTAGACGGGAGCATCGGCATACCTGACGAGGCGAAGCCGGAGAACGTGCTGGCTTTGACCCAGGCCGCCAGGGAAGGGTGAGCTGAATGGCGGAGAGGCTTCCGCATGACGGCATCGTGCTCCAGCAGGTGAGCCCTTGCACGGTCGCGGCTATCGATCCCAGGCTGGGCTCGAACGCGGCTGCGGTCATCTTCGATGACTTCATCGTTGCTGTGGACGTAGGAATGCGTCCTTTCGCGTCGCGCGAGTTCCGCCGTGTTCTGGAGGGGAGCTACCAGCGCCCGGTCCGGTTCGTGTGCGTGACGCACTATCATGCCGACCACGCTTTCGGACTGGGGCCCTTCAAGGACTGCGCCATCATCGGCTCCGCTGACATCGTGCCGGCGCTGGCCAAGAGTCCAGACTGGACCCTTGAGGGGCAGAAGAGGTGGCGAGCAACTGATCCCGAGGGGGGTGCCTGGTTGGATGAGGTCGAGCGGGTCTGGCCGAGCTTGCTGGTGCATGGCCGATTGGATATTGTCGGTGGGGAGCAACCACTGGAGCTTCGCGCCTCTCCGGGGCACACGCAGTGCTCTCTGTGCGGCTACTTCCCTGCCGAAAAAGTGCTCTTTGCAGGGGACCTCGTCTTTGCAGGCCAGGTGCCCTTTGCCGGTGACGACACCGCTGACCCCGAACAATGGATATCCACGTTGAAAAGCTGGGTCGAACTTGAAGTCGCTCACGTGATACCAGGGCATGGCCCGGTGAGTGACGCTACGGAGATAGCGCGCCAGCTTGAGTTCCTGGAAGCACTGCGAGCGAACACCTTGAC